>DATCXR010000530.1:0-13757 GCA_036565685.1 Gemmatimonadaceae bacterium | reverse complement strand
CGCTGGCCCGCCGCATCGTGAGCGAGCGGCTGCGCCTGAGCCCGGCCGATGCGTTTCCCGACGAAGAGGGAAGTGTGGCAGACGTATTGCTCAGAGTGCACCGGTCGTACCTCGCGGCGCTCAGGCCGGTGCTGGATCGCGTGCACGCCATGGCGCACATAACCGGCGGCGGGCTTCCGGGTAATCTGAACCGGGCGCTCCCTCCCGATCTCGATGCGGTGGTGGACGGATCGAGCTGGGAGATCCCAACGGTTTTCCAGGTTCTCGAGCGGGCTGGTGAAGTGCCGCGCGACGAGATGTTCCGCGCCTTCAACATGGGTGTGGGGATGGTCGTGATCTGCGCCAGCGACGACGCGCTGGCCGTCATCGAGAGCGCGCGCGCGGTCGGCGCGCCTGCCTGGGTGATGGGCGAGGTGCGGCCTGGCAGTGGAGTGGTGGTCCTGAAGTAATTGTCGTTCCGCAGCTAGCGGCGGGTCGCCGGAAGCTGTCCGGTGCGACCTCTCCGATGGAGCTGCAACATGAAGCGTACGCACTGGTTGGTTCTCGCCGCCTTCACCCTCGTTGTGCCGGGAGTGAGCGCGCAGAGCGCGGACAGTCGTTGTTCCGATCCGGCGTTCGTGGGCGCCGCTCAGGAAGGCGGCGACGCCTGTCAGAAGGTGGTGGACATCTACCGATATCTCGGCGAGCAGCTCGGTACTCTCATCGCCGGCGGCAATGCGGTGTTGGGACGGGGCGGTACGCTCGGTGGCTTTCCCCACTTCACGGCGGAGCTGCGTGTCAACACCATGCGCGCGAGCATTCCCGACGTGAGCGGCACGGCCATCGCGGTGGGAACGCCACGACAGTCGACCTACGCCGTCAACAGGAAGTGGGTGGCGATTCCGCAGGTGGATGCGTCACTCGGCATCTTCAAGGGAATTCCAGTGGGGATCACGTACGTGGGTGGCGTGGATGCCATAGTGAGCGCGGCGTACATACCCGACGTCTCGGAAAGATCGGTGAGCATAGCCTCATCGGGCGAGGCGCTCAAGCTCGGCTACGGCGCGCGCGTGGGGATCATGAGCGAGAGCGCTCTGACTCCGGGAATCTCCGTCACGTACCTGGAGCGACAGCTGGGGACGGCCACCATAATCGCTTCCGAAGGGGGGAACACGCTCACCGTTCGCGACCTCGAGCTCCGGGCGAGGTCATGGCGTGTCGTGGCCAGCAAGAGCTTCCTGGTGCTGGGGATTGCCGCCGGAATCGGTCAGGACGAGTACCGCACCAGCACGGCGCTCACGTACGACGTGGCGGGTGTGCAGCCGTCGCGGCCATTCGACCTCGATATCTCACCGAAGCGGACGAACATGTTCGTGGACCTTTCGATCACGCCGTTCCCGCTCGTGCGAGTGGTGGGCGAGCTGGGGCGGGTTTCGGGCGGCGACCTGCAGACGTACAACCGCTTCGACCCCGCCGCCGGCGACGCGCGGCTCTACGGGTCGGTGGGGCTGCGCGTTGGGTTCTGATCCCGCCTCTCCCACTCCGCGCATCGGGGACGCGCTCGACGATGCCGCGTTCATGCGGCGCGCCATCGAGCTCGCGCGCCGCGGATACGGCCAGACCGCGCCCAACCCGATGGTGGGCGCGGTGATCGTTCGCGATGGCGCGGTGGTGGGCGAGGGGTACCACGCCCGATATGGCGAGGCGCACGCCGAAGCGGCAGCGCTGCGGGCGGCCGGCGATCGGGCGCACGGCGCCACGGTGTACGTGTCGCTCGAGCCGTGCGCGCACACAGGGAAGACGCCGCCCTGCGCTGACGCGCTGTTGGCGGCTGGTGTTGCGCGGGTGGTGATCGCCGCTCGCGACCCGAATCCGGTGGCCAGCGGGGGGGCGGAACGCCTGCGCGCGGCTGGGGTGGAGGTGGTGGAGGGAGTCGAGGAGGATGCGGCGCGCGAGCTCAACGCGCCCTTCTTTCACGCGCTGGAATCCGGGGGTGAGCATCGCCGTCCGTGGGTGACGCTGAAGCTGGCGCTGTCGATAGACAGCGCGGTGGCGGACGCGGACGGCGGCTCGCGCTGGATCACCGGTGGCGAGGCCCGCGCGGCAGCGCACGAGCTGCGTGCGGGGAGCGATGCGGTAGCGGTGGGGATAGGGACCGTGATCGCCGACGACCCGCTGCTCACCGTTCGCGATGCTCCGGCGCCGCGCGTGCAGCCACTGCGCGTGGTATTCGACCACCATGCGCGAACGCCGCTCTCCTCTCGCCTCGTGAAGGGGGCGCGTGAGCTTCGCACGGTGGTGGTGGTGAAAGATCCCGACCCTGGCGCCGCGCGAGCGCTGGAGGGGGTGGGTGTGGAACTGCTCCGGGCAGACTCTCTCGAGATGGCGCTCGAGGAACTTGCGCGTCGCGACGTGCGTTCCCTCCTGGTGGAGGGAGGTGCGCGGCTCGCGGGAGAGTTCCTGGAGCGCGCGCTCGTGGACCGGCTGATTATCTTTCGAGGTGCGGTGCTGCTGGGACGTGGCGCGCGGGGCGCCTTCGCCCACGTTCCGTCCATGTCGATCGCCGGGGCGCCGCGCTTTCGCGTGCTCGAGCGACGCGCCCTGGGTGACGATACGATGATCACATACGCGGTCCGATCGGAATGTTCACCGGCCTGATCGAGGACGTCGGCGTCATCGAGGAAGCGCGTGACAGCGCGGCCGGACGCGAGCTGCGCGTGAGGAGTACGTTCAGCGGGCTCACGGAAGGCGAGAGCATCGCCATGAATGGCGCCTGCCTCACCGTCCTCGCGCATGGCGAGGGATGGTTCACCGTGGCCGCCGTGTTCACGACGCTGGGCCGCACCGACATAGCTTCGTGGACCGCGGGCACCAGGGTGAACCTCGAGCGCGCCATGCGGGCGGACGCGCGTCTCGGCGGCCACATAGTTCAGGGTCACGTGGATGGCGTGGGAACGGTAGAATCCGCTGCGGCCGCCGGCGATGCGCGTCTCGTGAACGTGCGCATCCCGCGTGAGCTTGCCGAGCTGCTGGTGCCGCACGGCTCGATCGCGGTGGACGGAGTGAGCCTCACGGTGAACGAGCTCCCGGAAGCAGGTGTCGTGCAGCTCTCGCTCATCGAGTACACTCTCGCGCACACCACTCTCGGTGAGCTTCGCGCGGGATCGCGCGTGCACGTCGAAGCGGATGTGATCGGCAAATACGTACGTCATCTCCTCGCGCCGTACATGGCACAGGTATAGAGAACAAGCATGCCTTTTGGAACCGTAGAACAGGCGATAGCCGATATTGCGGCCGGCCGCATGATCATCGTGGCCGACGACGAAGACAGGGAGAACGAGGGAGACCTGATCTGCGCTGCCTCGCTGGTGACTCCCGACATCGTGAACTTCATGACGAAGCGCGCCAGCGGGCTGCTCTGCCTCGCGCTCACCGGCGAGCGCTGTGACCAGCTCGGGCTCGTCCAGCTCACGGAAAACAACATCGATGCCTATCGCACGGCGTATACGCCGAGCATCGACGCGGCGGCGCGCTTCGGCATCACCACCGGGATCAGCGCGCAGGATCGCGCCAAGACGATTCACGTGGCGGTGGACCCCGCCACCGTGCCGTCCGATCTCCGGCACGGCGGCCACGTGCAGCCGCTGCGAGCGCGTGCGGGCGGAGTTCTCGAGCGCGTGGGACACACGGAGACCGCCATAGATGTGGCGCGCCTGGCCGGGCTCTACCCCGCCGGCGTGATCTGCGAGATTCTCCGCGATTCCGATGGGCAGCCCGCTCGCCGGCCGGAGCTCGAGGAGTTCGCGGCGAAGTACGGCCTCACCTTCATCACGGTCGCGCAGCTCGTTGCGCACCGCCTCCAGAACGAGCGGCTCGTCCACCGAGTCGCCGAGGCGCGGCTCCCCAGCGAGTGGGGCGAGTGGCGCGTGATCGGCTACCGCAACGACGTGGATAACCACGAGCACGTGGCGCTCGTACTTGGCGACGTTCGCGACGGCGAGGATGTACTCGTGCGCATGCACTCCAAGTGCCTGACCGGCGACGTATTCGGCTCGCTTCGCTGCGACTGCGGATGGCAGCTGCACACCGCCATGAAAATGATCGCGGATGAGGGGAGGGGTGTGGTGGTGTACCTGGATCAGGAGGGGAGGGGGATAGGGCTCCTCAACAAGCTCAAGGCGTACGAGCTGCAGGACGCCGGCGCGGACACGGTGGAGGCGAACGAGCGGCTGGGGTTCAAGCCCGATCTGCGCAACTACGGTATCGGCGCACAGATTCTTCTCGACCTCGGCCTCAAGTCCATCCGCCCGATGACCAACAATCCGCGCAAGCTGGTCGGTCTCGAGGGGTACGGACTGCGCGTGGCCGAGCGCGTTCCGATCGAGGCGCCCGAGACCAGCGAGAACCGCGGCTACCTCGAGACCAAGCACACGAAGCTGGGTCACCTCTTCGCGCACTGATGGCCGAATTTTCGGGAGTGCCTTCGGGCGCCGGGCGGCGCGTGGCCGTAGTGGTGAGCCGCTTCAATGAATCCGTGACACAGAAGCTCGTGGACGGGGCGATGGACGCGCTCACGCGCCACGAGACTTCCTTCGACGACATAGACATCGTGTGGGTGCCAGGGGCGTGGGAGCTCCCGGCGGCCGCGCGCCTGCTCCTCTCGTCCGAGCGGTACAACGCGATCGTGGCGCTGGGAGCCGTGATCCGCGGCGAGACTCCGCACTTCGAATACGTAGCGGGGGAAGCCGCGCGTGGTCTGGCGCAGGCGAGCGCCGATTACGACACACCGGTAGGCTTCGGTCTTCTCACCTGCGACACGATGGAGCAGGCGGAGGCACGAGCGGGCGGCGCGCACGGCAACAAGGGGTGGGATGCGGCGCTCGCCGCGCTCGAGATGGCGGATCTCTTCGATCGCCTCGGGGTCGCGGATGAGGATTGAGACCCGCGCGCGCGCTCGCGCGTTGCAGGCGCTCTACGCCTGGGAGATGCGCAGCGCGGGCAGCGTCGCGCGCGCGCCGGCAGGGTCGGCGCACGTGGGCGCAACGCGCACCGCACTCGGCGTCGGCGCCGATCCGCGCGACCTCGCTCGGGTCGCCGAACAGGTTTGGGACGACATGCAGGTCCCCTCGGATCAGAGGCGCCTCGCGAGCGCGCTGGTGAGCACCGTGGCGAAGGAGAGCGACGAGATTGACGCCGCGCTGGCCGACGTCACCACCAACTGGCGCCTCGAACGTCTGGGATCCATCGAGCGCTCGGTGCTGCGGCTCGGCGCCGCGGAGCTGCGTCGCGGAGAGACGCCCCCCAAGGTGGCCATCCAGGAAGGCGTGCGACTCGCCGATCTGTACGGCAGCGCGAACAGCGGGCGCTTCGTGAACGGCGTGCTCGACGCCCTCGCCAGGAGGATGGGCAGGCTCTAGTGCGCATCCTGTTGGTGAACTGGCAGGACCGCGAGAACCCACAGGCCGGCGGGGCGGAGATCCACCTGCACGAGATCTTCGGCCGCCTCGCCGCGCGCGGTCACGAGGTATCGCTCCTCTGCGGCGGCTGGCCCGGGTGCGAGCCGCACGCGTGTCTCGACGGGATCGCGGTGCATCGCGTGGGGGCTCGTTACACGTTCCCGTTCCGGGCGCGCCGCTACTACCGCGAGCGGCTCGCGGAGGAGCGGCACGATGTGCTGGTGGAGGACATCAACAAGGTGCCTCTCTACACGCCGCGCTGGGGAGCACGGCGGGTCATGGCCCTGGTGCCGCACCTGTTCGGCACCACGGTATTCCAGGAGGTTTCGGCGCCGATGGCTGCGGCGGTGTGGGCGCTGGAGCGGCCGCTGGTGCGAGCGTACCGGGGAATCCCGTTCGAGGCGATCAGCGAAAGTACGGCCGACGATCTGGCGAAGCGTGGGATCCCGCGCGAGAGCATCCGCGTCATCTACCCCGGGATAGACTCCGAGTGGTACACGCCGGATCCCTCGGTGAGATCGAGCGAGCCGCTCTTCGCGTATCTGGGGCGGCTCAAACGCTACAAACGTGTGGATCTCATAGTGCGAGCCTTCGCCCAGATGGGACACGCCACGGCGCGCCTCGCCATCGCGGGTACCGGTGATTACCGTCCCGAGCTCGAGAAGCTGGCCGCGTCGCTTGACCTCGGCGAGCGCGTGCGATTTCTTGGCTTCATAGATGATCGCGCCAAACGTTCGCTCCTGAGGGAGGCGTGGGCGCTCGCTTTCACATCGCCCAAGGAGGGTTGGGGAATCACGAACTTCGAGGCGGCGGCCTGCGCCACGCCCGTCATAGCATCCGACTCTCCCGGCTTGCGTGAGTCGGTGCGCGATGGCGAGACTGGCTTCCTGGTGCCGCACGGAGATGTGCCGACACTCGCCCGGGCGATGGCGACGATCGCGAACGGCCCGGAGCTGGTAGGCGAGCTGGGTGCGAAGGCGCGCCGTTTCGCCGAGGGATTTTCCTGGGAGGCGGCAGCGGAGCGGACGGAAGAGCATCTCGAGACCGTGGCCGCGGCGGCAGGCGGTCGATGAAACCCACTCTGGAGCCCGAGCGATGAAGGCGCCATTCACCGTGTCTCGAATGCTCGACCTCATGCGTGACACGCTGCAGCTCGACGTGGTCACACCCGGCGACGTCGGGCTCGAGCGCGTGATCACGACGAACGAGGTGTCGAGTCCGGGACTCGTTCTCTCCGGCTTCGTGGAGCGCTTTCCGGCCAGGCGGATGCAGGTGTTCGGCGAGACGGAGATGACCTATCTCGCGTCCCTGGCGGCGGAGCAGCAGAGCCACGTGCTCGATCTCTTCTTTTCGTTCGACGTCCCGTGCGCCGTGGTCACCAAGGGCATCCGCGTCCCGTCGGCGATGATCGAGATCGCCGACCGCCACGGGATCTGCGTCCTCAGCTCGCCGCTCAAGACCACCGAGTTCTATCGGCGCGTGAAACCGGCCCTCGACGTGGAGTTCGCGCCCACCACCACTCTCCATGGCTCGCTCGCCGACGTGTACGGAGTGGGGCTGCTCTTCGTGGGGAAAAGCGGGATCGGGAAGTCGGAGTGCGTGCTGGATCTCGTGGAGAGAGGGCATCGCCTGGTGGCCGACGACCTGGTGATCGCCACCCGTCGCGGGAACGACGTGATCATCGGCCGCGGCCACGAGCTGCAGCGGCATCACATGGAGATTCGCGGCGTGGGGCTGATCGACATCCCGTCCATCTTCGGCGTTCGCTCCGTGCGCCAGCAGAAGCGCATCGAGGTGGTGGTCCGCCTCGAGCACTGGGAGCACGCCGACACGCCGCCGGATCGTACGGGGCTCGACGGCGCGACCACGAAGATCCTCGACGTGGAGATCCCGCGCGTCACCATCCCGCTCAACCCGGGGAAAAACATCACCGTGGTCGCGGAAGTAATCGCCATGAATCATCTCCTGCGCTTCAGCGGGATCGATCCCGCCGAGGCGTTCAACCAGCGCCTCATAGGACGCATGCGTGCCGCCGCCGACGTGCGCCAGTACCTTGCCGAAGACGATGAGTGATACTCCCATCGCGATAGTTCTCGGACACGGCCGTGTAGCCGAAGGTCTCGTGTCTGCCGTGGAGCGGATAACCGGAATCACCGATCGCTTCATCGCGCTTTCCAACGAGGGGCTCGGTACGAACGAGATCCAGGAGATGCTGCGCGAGCGGCTGGAGGCGACGGGGGCCCGGGTGGTCTTCACCGACCTCCCGGCGGGGAGCTGCAACTTCGCGGCGTGCAGGTTGCTCCGGGTGCGTCCCGATATAGTGGTCGTCACCGGCGTGAACCTGCCGGCCCTGCTCCACTTCGCGACCTCCCCCCAGCCTGATGCGGGCGAGGGGAAGGAGCCGGCCGCGTTCAAAGTGGCGGAGGAGGCCGCCGAGCGTGGCGCCACGTCGATGCGCTTCATGCGAGGTAAGCCTGAGTGACGATCGAACTATATCGCATCGACGACCGTTTGATCCACGGACAGGTGGTGGTTGGTTGGGGGCAGCCGCTCAACGTCGGGTTCATCGTGCTGGTCGACGATGATGTGGCGGCGAGCGAGTGGGAGAAGGAGCTCTACCGCATGGGCGTACCACCCGGGGTGGATCTCTACTTCGCATCGGTGAAGGAGGCGGCGGAAGGGATGCAGGCGTGGCGCGATGATCAGCGGCCGGGGATTCTGCTCACGGGCGACGTGGGGACGATGCAGCGCCTCACCGCCGCCGCGCCCGGCATCCCCGCGGTGAATCTGGGCGGAATTCACCACCGCTCCGGTCGCGCCGAGAAGCTGCGTTACGTCTTCCTCACACCAGAAGAAGAACGCGGGCTGCGAGCGCTCCAGGAGGGAGGAGTGGTCGTGACGGCGCAGGACGTACCGTCGGCGCGACCGATGCCGTTGCGCGAGCTGCTCGACAGTGGAGTGCAGAAGTGATGCTCCCCGAGCTCCTCTCGCTCCTTCCCGTGGCGATCGTGGGAGCCGTGCTGGGGCTCGATGTCGTGAGCTTCCCGCAGGCGATGATCTCGCGTCCGATCGTCGCAGCCACGCTGGGCGGCGCGCTGGCGGGCGACATCACGTCGGGGCTGGTGGCGGGGGCCGTGCTCGAGATGATCGCGCTGGAGATGCTGCCGGTGGGTGCATCGCGCTACCCGGAATGGGGGACTGCTTCGGTGGTGGGCGGCGCGATGGCGGCGGAGTTCTACACTCTTCCGGGTGCCGCGGTGGTGGCGATCTTCGCGTCCATCGCCACGGCGTGGGCAGGCGGTTGGAGCATGTACGGGTTGAGGCGACTCAACGGCATCTGGGTGCGGCGCGAGCTCGGCATGCTCGAAGCGGGGCACCCCGGAACGGTGACGGGGCTCCAGCTACGCGGGCTGACGGCGGATATCGCTCGCGGCTTCCTCCTCACGCTCATCGCGCTGTTGCTCTGGCTGCCCCTGGCGTCGTGGGTGCTCTCTCACTGGACGCTCGGCCGCACGCCGTCGCACGTGGTGCTGGCGGCGGTGGCGGCTGCAGTCGCCGGCAGCGCGGCGTGGCGAATCTCGCAGGGAGTGAGACTGGCGCGCTGGTGCTTCCTCGGTGGGCTCGTGGCTGGTATCGCGATCCTGGTGCTGCGGAGATGAGCACATCCACGGCGATCGCCGCCGACACGCCACGCCTGCCCTGGCGGACGCGGATCACGATGTTCACGCGGCTGCTCGCCATCCAGGCGTCGTGGAACTACGAGCTCATGCTCGGGCCGGGACTCGGCTTCTGCATCGAGCCGGCGCTCCGACTTCTCCCGGGTGGGAGGGGAGGAGCGGCGTATCGCGAGGCGCTGGCACGGCAGTCGAGGTACTTCAACGCGCAGCCGTACTTCGCGTCCGTGGCGGCGGGAGCGCTCGCGCGAGCGGAGCTCGACGGTCGTCCGCCGGAGCAGATCGAGCGCTTCCGCACGGCGATGTGCGGCCCGCTCGGCTCCCTCGGCGACCGGCTGGTGTGGGCCGGATGGCTCCCGTTCAGCGCGCTCCTCGCGCTACTGGCGTTCGGTCTGCGGGCGGATGCACCGTTGGTGGTGCTGGTGTTCCTCGTGGTCTACAACGCGGGACATCTGGGGCTCCGCGTCTGGGGTTTGAAAGCCGGCTGGAAGGGTGGGTTGCGCGTGGCGTCGTCGCTCGGCGGTCCGCTCCTCAGACACGGGCCGGCCGTGCTGTCGCGGGCCGTGATGATGCTGGCCGGGGTGGCGCTCCCGCTCGCGATCTGGCGGGTCCTGCAAGGGCTTCCGGTGCCGCCGGTGCCGGAAAGTGAAGTGGTGCGCGCGGTGGGCGGCGTCGCGATCGCATCGGCGCTGCTCATGGCCGCCGTTCTCGGAGCGGTGCTCGTGCGTCTGCATTCGCGCGTCGAAGGCTGGCGTGTGGCGCTCGCGGTACTGGCGGTGCTAATCATCTATTCGGTCGCTCGATAATGACGGAAAAATCCGTGCGCATTGTCAACAAGAACGGTCTCCACGCGAGGCCCGCGGCCGAGCTGGTGAAGGTCGCTTCGAAATTCCAGAGCGACATCACCATGGTGCGCGACGACCTCGAGGTGAACGGGAAGAGCATCATGGGTGTGATGATGCTAGCCGCCGAGTTCGGTGCGGAGCTCGTGATTCGCGCTTCGGGCCCCGACGCCGATCAGGCCGTGAGCGCGCTCGCCGAGCTCGTGGCGCGAAGATTCGGGGAGGCGTGATGGACCGGCGGCTGACGGGGATACCCGCGTCACCCGGGATCGTGGTGGGGCGCGTGCATCTTCTCATCTGGGAGGTGCCCGAGGTACCGCAGCGCATCATCGACGACGATGCGATCGGAGCCGAGATCCAGCGCTTCCATTCCGCATTGGAGCAGGCGCGCGAGCGGCTGCGCACTGTGCGCGCGCGCGCCGCGCGGCATGCCGGCGAAGAGGAGGCGCGAATCTTCGATGCGCAGCTCTTCATCCTCGAGGACGTCGAGCTGATTGGGAGGGTGGAAGGGCTGGTCCGCCAGAACCTCGCGGCGGAATCGGCGTTCGAGATCACGATGCTCGAATGGCGCCACCACTTCGCGCGTCATGCCTCGCCGATGATGCGCGAACGCGTGGGCGATATCACCGACGTCCAGATCCGCGTTCTCTCGCTCCTGCTGAATCTTCCCGATCACGATCCACTCGAGCTCCCCAAGGGCGCCGGCGCGATCCTCGTCACGCACGACCTCACGCCGAGTCTCACCGTGCAGGTGGACCGCGAAGCGGTGGCGGCCATAGCCACCGACGCGGGGACACGCGTGTCGCACGTGGCTATTCTGGCTCGCTCGCTCGGCCTCCCCGCAGTGGTCGGTTTGAGGAGCGCTACCGAGCGGCTCCGCGGAGGAGAGATGGCAATTCTCGATGGCACTACCGGGATGCTCTGGATCAACCCTACCGAGGCGGAGATCGAGGATTTCCGCGAGCGCTCGAGGCGCGAGGTGGCGGTGGGCGAGGAGCTGGCGCGCGAGGCGGGAGCCGAGTCGGTCACCACCGACGGCCAGCGCATCACGCTCTACGCCAACGTGGACATCCCCGAGGACGCGGACGCGGCCGCGCGCAGCGGCGCCGACGGCGTCGGGCTCATGCGCACCGAATTCCTGGTCGTGGGGCGCACCACTATGCCCGACGAGGAGGAGCAGTACCGAGCCTACCGGCGCGTGCTCGAATCGTTCGGCGAACGGCCGGTGGTGATCCGTACCTTCGACATCGGCGGCGACAAGCTCCCCGTGGGCGGATACCCCACCGAGGCGAATCCCTTCCTGGGTTGGCGCGCCATCCGCATGTGCCTGGACGAGCCAGCGGTCTTCCGACCGCAGCTCCGGGCATTGATGCGCGCCGCCGCGCATGGCGACCTGCGAATAATGCTTCCGCTGGTGGTGACGGTGGATGAGGTGCGGCAGACGCGCGAGATGATGGCTATAGAGGCGAAGGACCTCGCCGAGCGTGGTATCGCGCATCGCGTGGACATCCCCCTGGGCGTGATGATCGAGACGCCGGCCGCCGCCGTCGCCGCCGACAGCTTCGTGGGCGAGGCGGCCTTCTTCAGCATCGGGACGAACGACCTCACGCAGTACTCGCTCGCCGTGGATCGCGGCAACGCCAACATCGCTGATCGCTTCACTCCCTTGCACCCCGGTGTCCTGCGCCTCATTGCTCGCACCGTGGAGGTGGGAGATGCGAACGGTGTCGACGTCACGGTCTGCGGCGAGATGGCATCGGAGCCGCTCACGGCGTTTGCGCTGATCGGCCTCGGTGTCAGACAGCTGAGCGTGGCTCCCCGTGCGCTGCCGCTTGTCAAACGCCTCGTGCGCGGGGTGGCCACTTCCGATGCGGCCGCCGCGATGGACGAGGCGCTCGGCCTCCGTACCGCGCAGGACGTGGCCATCGTTCTCGAGCGCCGGCTGCGCGCGGCCTGCGGCGCCGATCCCTTCCCGTACGACGGGTTGCCGCCCCAGTAGCAGCCCGGTAAGATGACCGGTGGAGGCCTCTCGCGGTCGGCGTCCGTTGGCAGATGCGTGGTGGCTGAGGAAGTCCGCGACAGCGCGTATTATTCCTGATATGGCAAGCTCGCGTCTGGAAGGGAGCTGAACATGGTGGAAGTAAAGGTTGCACGTCTCGGTCTGGATAGCGCATCGAACACCTACGTGGTGATACTGCAGGAGAAGGATGGAGAGCGCCTCCTCCCGATCTGGATCGGGCAGCCCGAAGCGGAGTCGATCGTGATGGAGATGAACGACATTCGCCCTCCGCGTCCGTTGACCCACGATCTGTGCAAGCGGCTCATCACCGGCCTGGGCGGCTCGTTGCGGCGCGTACAGATCACGAAGGTTCAGGACAATACCTACTTCGCGGAGCTGCACATCTACCGCGGCGAGGAAGTCCTGCACGTGGACGCGCGCCCCTCGGACAGCATTGCGCTGGCGCTCCGCCTCTCGGCGCCGATCTTCGCCCAGGAGTCGCTGCTCACCGCGCTGGCCGTGGAGGAAGGAGACGAGGCGGAGGCCGAGGAGCTCGACTTCTCCGCGGAGGAGGAGAACACGGGAATGGTTGGGGGAATGACGGAACAGCGCGACCTCAAGGCCGAGCAGTTGAAGGCGTACCTCGAGAAGATGCGGCCGGAGGACTTCGGAAAGTTCAACCTGTGACCCATTCTGCTGGCTCGATGGTTCGATCAAACCGCGAGAGGACGGGGGCGGTCGCACTCTGCGACCGCCTTTCCCTTGTCCTTCTCTCGTTCGCGTTGCTCTGCGCGGTCGCGATCGGAGCGCGCGACGCTTCCGGTCAGGCACCTTCGCCATCCGACAGCTCGCCTGCGAAGGCTGGCAGCGTCGACACGACGCGCCGCTTCGTGAGTGGGCGCGTGGTGCGCCCATCGGGGAGCGGCGTGGCAGCCACCCCCGACGTGTGGGTGACGCTTCACCGCGTGGGGCCCGACAGCTCGGGGCCGCTCGACTCGACGCGCACGCGCTCGGATGGCGCCTACACCTTCCGCTATCGGCCGAACGGGAACCCGCAGGCGATCTACTTCCTCTCGGTCTCGTATCGGGGCGTGGCGTACTTCTCGGCTCCGCTTCGCGACCGACGCGTGACTGGCGAGGATGCCGAGATCACCGTGTTCGATACGACATCCGCTCCGATCCCGCTGCACGTGCAGGGTCGGCACGTCGTGGTGTCGTCGCCCAACACGGCTGGCCTGCGAGAGATCGTCGAGGTGTACGAGATCTCGAACGATACCACGGTGACGCGCATCTCTCCCGATGACGCGCACCCCACCTGGAGCACGATCATCCCGCGTGGAGCCGAGGACTTCCAGCTCGCGCAGGCCGACATCTCACCCAGCTCGGTCAGGGCGGACTCGGGACGCGTGTCGAGCGTGGCGCCGTTCGCGCCCGGACTCAAGCAGATCTCCTTTGCCTACGAGCTCCCGGAGTCGGCGTTCCCGCTCGACATCCCGCTCGCCGACAGCGTGCCGGTGCTCGAGGTACTTCTCGAGGAGCCGGGCGCGAAGGTGAGCGGCGCGCGGCTCTCGCAGGTGGCGGCAGTTTCGCTCGAGGGTCGCACCTTCAACCGCTTCCTCGCGCAGGAGGCGCCGAAGAACGCGGTGTTCACGATCACGGCGCCGGCGCCGGGCACGCCGCCGCTGAACGAGCGCTTTCAGGTGGTGCTGGTCGCGCTGATCGCGCTTCTGATGCTTGGCGCGCTGGCGGTGAGCTTCTCGCGCAGGCGCGCGGCGGCGGGTGCCGCCGCCTGGGCCGCGCCCGTCGC
>DATCXR010000529.1:0-6030 GCA_036565685.1 Gemmatimonadaceae bacterium | reverse complement strand
AGCCGCACCGGCCGTCGGCGATCTCGCAGATCACGGAGGGCTTCCGCTTCGTCGTGCGCACGCCGCCGATACGCGCGCTGCTGCTCATGCTCGGACTCGCGAGTCTGGTGGGGATGCCGTACACGGTGCTCATGCCGATCTTCGCCGAAGAAATTCTCCACAGCGGTGCGCGTGGGCTCGGACTGTTGATGGGCGCGGCGGGGGTGGGCGCACTCCTCGGCGCGCTCACGCTGGCGGGGAAGCGCGACGTGAAGGGGCTGGGGCGCTGGGTCGCGTTCGCCGCTATGGGCTTCGGCGCGGCGCTCATCACGTTCACCTTCTCGCGGCACTTTCTCCTCTCGATGCTGCTGCTCGTACCGGTGGGCTTCGCGATGATGCTGCAGATGGCGTCGTCGAACACCTTGATCCAGACCATGGTGCCCGATCAGCTCCGCGGGCGCGTGATGTCGGTGTACTCGATGATGTTCATGGGGATGGCGCCCTTCGGGGCGCTCCTCTCCGGCGCCATCGCTCATCGCATAGGTGCGCCCCACACCGTGGCGATGGGTGGTGCGATCGTGCTGATGGGCGCGCTGGTCTTCTACTCGCAGATCCCGAAGCTGCGCGTGCACGCGCGGCGTCTGATAGTCGCCCAGGAAGCAGCGGCCGCCGCCCCGCCCACCGAGGCGACGGGCGGGGCGGTGACGGTGGAGGAGATGGAAGAAGAGAGCAGGAAGCAGAAAGCAGGAAGCAGTGAACCGCTAGAGGGTTCAGGGTTCAGGGGGCAGGGTTCAGGAACGGTGGGTTGAGCGAAGCAGGAAGCAGGAACTGCACGCCGAGCAACGTCATCCCCCGCGAGAGCGGGGATCCATGTCACGCGGCCGAACATGGATCCCCGCTTGCGCGGGGATGACCGTGAGCCCGCTTTCGCGGGGGATGACCGTGAGCCCGCTTTCGCGGGGATGACGAGTGGGTAAGTGATGGTAGTGGCGCCGGCGCCGCGCACGGGGCGATATTGCGAGTCGAGCGACGAGGTCGACGCGACCCCTGGCAGATCACTGCTTCTAGAGGTGCAACATGGTACGTACCTTCCTGGCCGCGATCCTTCTCCCGTTACTTCCCGTTTCCGCGCCGCTCGCACCCGGCGCCGGGGATCGGCTCCCGAGCGCCACGGACACCGCCGCCGATTCTGTGGCGATCACCGAGTGGACAGTTCCCTGGGAGCGGAGTCGGCCGCGCGATCCGTTCGCCGACGCGCAATCGCGCGTCTGGTTCGTAGGGCAGACCGGGAACTACATAGCGTTCCTGCAGCCGTCCACAGGAAAGTTCCAGCGCTTCGAGATCGAGCAGAACACGCTCCCGCACAACCTCGTCGTCGATTCGAAGGGTACGGTGTGGTTCGCCGGGAACGCGGCGGGGTACATCGGGAAGCTCGATCCTTCCACTGGGAAGATCACGAAGTATCCGATGCCCGACGAGCGCGCGCGCGATCCGCACACGCTGATAGCCGACGCCAAGGGCAATATCTGGTTCACCGTCCAGGGCGGGAACTTCGCCGGAAAGCTCGACACGCAGAGCGGGAAGGTGCAACTCGTCGAGATGCCCGCGCCGCGCGCGCGGCCCTATGGTATCGCGCTCGACTCGAAGGGGCATCCCTGGATCTGCGAGTTCGGCACGAACAAGATCGCCACCATAGATCCCGCCACGATGCGTCTCAGCGAGTTCGAGCTCCCCAGCAAGGACGCGCACCCGCGCCGCATCGAGGTCACGCCCGATGACCGCGTCTGGTACGTGGACTACTCGCTCGGCACCATCGGCCGACTCGACCCCGCCACCGGCACCGTGAAGGAATGGCCCGCGCCGAGCGGCAAGGAGTCGAAGCCGTACGCGATGGAGATAGACGACCGCGGCCGCCTCTGGTTCGTCGAGACGGGCCCGCAGCCTAACGTCCTGGTGGGCTTCGACCCCTCCACCGAGAAGTTCTTCAGCTCCACCCCCATCGCCGAGAGCGGCGCACGCACCGTGCGCCACATGACCTTCGACAAGGCGACGGGCTCGCTCTGGTTCGGAACGGATGCGAATACGATTGGGAGAGCGAAGGTGAGGTAGGGGAGAGCGGAAAGCAGAGAGCAGTGAACGGCTAGAGGGTTCAGGGTTCAGGGGGCAGGGTTCAGGAACTACCTCGGGGCAGAGATCCCGATCGCCGGGTAGTACCTGAACCCTGAACCCTGCCCCCTGAACCCTGGCCGTTACTGCTTTCTGCTTTCTCTCAAAACACTCCCCTATACAACGCACACGACCGGCACACCTCGGGCGGGTCGTCGGAGGAGAGCTGCGCCCGGAAGGCCTCGTACTCGGCGCCGTTCCAGGTTGCTTCCACGCCCTGTTCGGTGATCTTGCCGAAGTTGAGGCGGTCGGGGGTGGAGATCATGCAGCAGGGCATCGAGTAACCCTGGTAGCTGATGTAGGCGCCGTCCCAGGGCCAGCCGCAGCGCTTGCGGCCGGGGGTGCCGTGGCGGTGGGGGCGGGGGTCGGTGCGAGGAAGTCGAAGATCCACGCCCAGTTCGGCGGCGGCGGCGCGCGCTTCGCCGAAGTAGCGCTCCACGCGCGCAGGGTTCTCCTTCAAAAGTGTCTGCTCCTCCACGAACTCGCGCATGGGGCGGTAGTGCTGCGGAAGTGACGACTCGGCGAAGTCGTGACAGAGGTGCTGGACGAACACCCTGTTCACGCCGAGTCCGTGTGCGAGGCGCACGAGCTCGGGGAGCTCGTGCAGGTTCTCGCGCATTATCACGAGCACTATCCGAACCTCCGGCAGCTCGCTCCCGAGCCGCGCCTTCGTCCACATGAGTCGCTCGAGATTGCGCATCACGCGATCGAAGTGCGCCCTCGACCGGATCCGCTCGTACGTCTCGGCGGTGGCACCGTCGAGCGATACGTGAATGCCGTGCAGGCCGCTCGTCACGCAGCGCTCGGCGCGCTCGGCGGTCATCAGCGTCATGTTGGTGTTGGTGCTCACCTGGATCCCCCGCGCCACGGCGTACTCCACCATCTCGAAGAAGCGCGGGTGCATGGTGGGCTCGCCCAGCCCCTGCAGGTGAAGCTCGTGCAGGCCGTGGAACTCGTCCACGAGCCGTGTGAAGTCACCGAAGTCCATGAAAGCTGGCGGGCCGTGCGGCGGACCGTCCTGGCGGAACTGGATGGAGCACATCCGGCAACGAAGGTTGCACTGCCCCACCGGTTCCATCTGCACGTACTGCGGAAGCTGTTCCATCTCGCACCTGCCATGCGCGGCTCAGAAGAACACCACTCTGAAGCGCACCGCGCCGCGCAGCCGCCAGTAAACGGCGAGCGGTGGGATGAGCATCGAAGTCACTATCATCTCGGTCACATGTTCGGGCGCCCGCGATGTGCCGCGCAAACGGCGAGCGCAGAACGATGCGGTGAGCAGTGCCCACGCGCCGAGCATCACGATTGCCAGCCACCCGAGCGAGAAGACTGCCGCGACCGCGGCGCCGATCAGCGCGCCCACTATCGCGTAGTAGATCCACGGAGGCGACCCCTGTACCCGCTCGCGATAGAGCGACGGGTGCTTCTTGTAGAGCAGCGCGTTGAACATGCTCTTGCGCTGCTGCTTGATGCTCACCCCCCACTCGGCGGGGCGCACGGGGTGCACCACGACCGCATCGCGCGCGAAGGCGAGCCGTCTTCCCTTCTCCAGGAGCGCGAGAAAGAGGTCGCTGTCCTCCCGCCACGCGGCGGTGAAGCGCTCGTCGAAGCCGCCCACCTCGTCCAGCACGCGGCGCGTATAGAAGCAATTCGCCGTGGCGAACTCCGCGCGCTCCAGGCCGGCCGCGTCACGCTCGTAGTCGGTCGGCTCGCTGGGGAGCGGAACCCTGATCTGGCCGTACGCGCCGTCCAGTCCGCCCGAGGTCACCATCGCGCACACCCCACCGCGCAGCCAGCGAGGCGCGGGGACGCAATCGTCGTCAGTGAACGCTATGACTCCCCCTCGGGCCGCGCGCCACCCCACGTTGCGCGCGCGCGCAGGGCCCGTGAGCGACCCCGAGCGCACGCAGCGAAGGTTCATGGACGCCTTGCTCGCCATACGCTCCACCACGGGCGCGGCGCTCCCGTCCGCGGAGTCGTCCACTACCAGCACCTCGTACATCTCGCGCGGGATGTCCTGCTCGTCGAGCGCGGCGAGGCAGCGTTCCAGCAGCTCCACGCGTCCGCACGTTGGTAGCACCACCGACACGAGCGCACTGGTCACTCGCTCCCTGCTGGCTCGCCCGGTGCCGCGCTCGGCGAGCGTGCTCATCCCGCGCCCTCCCGTACGGCAGTCGTCGCGCTCCCGTTGAAGCGGGGGCGTGCGCCGCCATCCTTCTCGAGCACGAAGCTCCCGATCACCAGCGCGTCGAGCGGCGAAGCGTGGAAGCACTCCACCGCGTCGCGCGGCGTGCACACCACCGGCTCGCCCCTGGTGTTGAACGAGGTGTTGATCACCACGGGTACACCGGTGCGCCTTCCGAAGGCCGCGATCATGTCGTGGTAGAGCGGGTTCTGCTCGCGGCTCACGGTCTGCACGCGCGCGGTGCCGTCGGTGTGGCGTACCGCCGGTATCTTCGACGCGGCGTCGGGACGCACGTCCACCACGAAGAGCATGAAGGGTGATGGGCGCATCTCGTTTCCCGCATTCTTCCCGCCTTCCACGAACCACCGGGCCGCCTCCTCTTCCACCACCGCGGGCGCCACCGGGCGGAAGTCCTCGCGATCCTTGATCTCGTTGAGCTTCGCCTGCATCTCGCCGTCGATCGGCGAGGCGAGGATCGAGCGCGCGCCGAGCGCGCGCGGACCGAACTCCATGCGTCCCTGGAACCACCCGATGATCTTCCCCGCCGCGATGATCGCCGCGGTCTCCTCGGCCACGTCGCTCATCCGGCGATACGGGAGCTTCGACCAGCGGAGGAACTCCTCTATCTCGGCGTCGCTGTAGCCGGGGCCCAGATAGGGGTTCGCCATGTGGGTGTGCATGTGCGACTCGGGCCGCCGCTCGGCATCGGCCCAGAGCGCGGCGCCGAGCGCGGTACCGGCATCGCCGGAGGCGGGCTGCACCCAGATGTCGCTGAAGCTCCCGCGATCGCGGAGCACAGCGTTGAGCACGCAGTTGAGCGCCACGCCCCCGGCCGTGCACAGCTTCTCCTCGCCCGACGCCTCGGCCAGCCAGTTGGCCAGGTCGAGAACTGTCTCCTCGAGGACGAGCTGGAGCGATCGTGCGATGTCGAAGTGTTTTTGCTCGAGGGACGCGCCGCGCTCGCGCGGCTCGCCGAAGCGCTCGCGCAGGCGCGGCGGGTGGATCCTGTAGCACCCCTCGCCCAGCGGCTGCACGATGGAGCGGAAGTGGGGTACGTAGCGCGGCGAGCCGTACGAGGCGAGCGCCATCACCTTGTACTCGTCGGACGAATGCAGGAAGCCGAGGTAGCTGGTAACGCGCTCGTAGAGGAGGCCGAGCGAGTCGGGCATCGTCACTTCGCCCAACTGCTCGAGCGAATTCCCTTCGCCGCGGAAGTACGCCGTGGTGGCGCGCTCGCCACGTCCGTCGAGGGTCATGACCGCGGCGTGGTCGAAGGGCGATGCATGGAAGGCGCTCGCGGCGTGCGCGAGATGATGCGGCACGAAGCGCCACTCGAAGGTCTCGCCCGAGCGGGCGCCGCGGAAGCGCCGCGCCAACCGGAGCGGTACGCCATCAACCAGCTGCCGTGGAGCGTTCACCACGTACGATCGTAGCAGCGGCTCCCATGGCGACTCCGCACCCGCGGGCGGCGGGTGCGCGCTCGGCTCGAGCGGAAGCGTGATGCTCTCGCCGTTGTCGTTGGCGGATTCCGCGCCAGGGAGGAGAGCGGGATCGAACGAATACGCCACCTGTTGCACGTCGCGTAGCTCGATCCCCGCTTCCTTCAGGCAGTAGTCCATGGCGTTGTAGGGCAGCTCCCACGCGCTGAAGGGAACCGGGCGCTTCGCGTGCTTGATGCGCGAGAAGCGCTCCTCCTCCGC
>DATCXR010000520.1:0-5806 GCA_036565685.1 Gemmatimonadaceae bacterium | reverse complement strand
CGCCGCCGGGGAGCGCGCGAAGCTCGGCGAGCGCATCGCTGACCGTGGCGCCCGCCGGTAGGGTGAGACGAACTCTCTCCATGCCGAGCGCATCAGCGTACGAGGCGAAGAGAAGGGTGTCGATCTGCATTCACGCCGCCGACGTGCCCTCGCCCGCGCCATCCATCTCGGCGACGAGGGAGCGGAGCTCCTTGGAGGGCTTGAAGACGGGGACGGGGCGGGCCGAGACCTCGACGGGCGAGCCGGTGCGTGGGTTGCGCGCCATGCGCGTCTTGCGCTGCCGGATCTTGAACGTTCCGAAGCCGCGCACCTCGATGTTCTTCTGCTCCTTCAGCGCGTCCTTGATCGCGTCGAGGAAGGCGTCCACCACGCGGGCGCAGTCCTTCTTCGAGATCATCGGGCCGGCGGTGCGGGATATCTGCGCTGTTACACGCTCGACAAGGTCGGCTTTGGTCATTCAGATACCTCGTGTCAGACGGTCGCCAAATGGCGGATCGTGAGTCGAACTTACGCCCTTAATCGTTGTGTGTCAACCGTTTGGCTCACTTGGAACGGGCGTTCGAGCGCACGGCAGCCATGAAGTCGCTAAAGAGCGGGCGGGCGTCGTGCGGACCGGGCGCGGCCTCCGGGTGGTACTGCACGGCGAACACTGGAAGCTCCCGGTGGCGGAGTCCCTCCACCGTCCCATCGTTGAGGTTGACGTGCGTCACCTCCAGCTCGGGCGCGCCGGCAACCCGTGTTCCGCTATCGCTGTCCGCCTCACCGACCACCGCGAAACCGTGGTTCTGCGAGGTGATCAGCACGGCGCCGCTGTCGACTGCCCGCACCGGGTGATTTCCGCCGTGGTGGCCGTAGGGCATCTTCTCTGTACGACCGCCGTAGGTGATCCCGATGAGCTGGTGGCCCAGGCAGATGCCGAGCATCGGGGTCCCGCTGTCCGCGATCTCGCGGATGATTGGCGGAGCGTACCCGACGGCGGCGGGATCGCCCGGCCCGTTGGAGAGGAAGACTCCATCCGGATTCATCGCCAGCACGTCCGCCGCCGGCGTGTCGGCGGGCACCACGGTCACGCGACAGCCGTGCTCCGCGAAGAGACGAAGGATGTTGCGCTTGATGCCGTAGTCGTAGGCCACGATGTGCGAAGGCGCGTTGGGGTCGCCCCACGTGTACGGCTCACGCACGCTGACTCGCGACGCGAGGTCGAGTCCTTCCATCGACGGGCACGCCTCGAGGACGGCGCGACTCTCGGCTCTGGGTTCCGTGCCCGTCGCCATCAGCCCGCGCATGACGCCGGCCGAGCGGAGGTGACGGGTGAGGCGGCGCGTGTCTACCTCCTCGAGCACCGGGATGCCGGCGCTGTCGAGCCAGCTGCGCAGATCGCCGCTCGCGCGCCAGTTGGACGGCTGGTCGGCCAGCTCGCGAACCACGACGCCAGCCACCTGCGGAGCGGCTGACTCCGGGTCTTCCTGGTTGACGCCGTAGTTGCCGATCATGGGCGCGGTCATCACGACTATCTGGCCGCGGTACGAGGGGTCGGTGAAGACCTCCTGATAGCCGGTCATGTTGGTGGTGAAGACCACCTCGGCGACCGTATCGGGGAATGACGCGTTGACATCCCCGTGAAAAAGGGTCCCATCCTCGAGGAGGAGGAACCCTGGCTTCACGCTGTTGGTGCTCACTGAGTTATTGCTTCGGAGGGTTGGCCGGTGGATTGGCCGTTGCACCGCCCGATGGTTGCGTGGAGGGGGCGGGCTGCAGTGGAACCGCCGGCGCGCTGGTAGATGGAGCCGGCGCCGTGGGAGCTGCCTGCTGGAACGGCTCGTCGAGCACGGACTTCGGCACATTGGCCGCCGTGCCCATCAGCTGAAGGATGAACGCGAGAGCCATGAAGAGCGCCCCGCCCCACCAGCTGGTGCGCGTGAGCAGGTTGGCGGCCTGACGCGTTCCCACGAACGAGTCGGACGACGACGCAGCGCCGCCGAACGAGGCCGAGAGACCGCCGCCCTTGCCGGCCTGCATGAGGACCGCGGCGATCAGCACCAGGCTGTCCAGGACGAGCAGTACGAGGATGAAAGTATACATCTGGGAATAGGCGTGGTGACGTGACGTAACCCGCGTAACCTAGGCAGGTTAGACAACGTGGTCAAGTGCGCGCTATACCCGCCCACCCCTCGGGATCGAGGCTCGCGCCACCCACCAGAACACCGTCTACCTCCGGCGCGGCGAGGAGCGCGGCGGCATTGCCGGAGTTCACGCTTCCGCCGTAGAGAATCGGAACACCGGCGGCGCGATCGCCGACGACGTCGCGCAGCGCACGCCTGATGGCGGTGTGTACCGCCGTCGCGTCCTCCGGCTGCGCCGTGCGCCCCGTACCGATGGCCCAGACCGGCTCGTAGGCGATCATCATCTCCGCGACGCGGTCCGGGTCCATCCGGCTCACGCCAGTGCGGAGCTGCCGGAGCACGATGCTCTGGGTCGCGTTGCGCTCGCGCTCATCGAGTCGCTCGCCCACGCAGAGCATGGGGGTGAGCCCCGCCTTGACGACCGCCGCGCACTTGCGGGCGGTAACTTCGTCCGTCTCGCCGAAGAGGTGGCGCCGCTCGGAGTGCCCAACGAGAGCCACCTTCGCCCCGGCATCGCGCGACATCGCCGGGGAGTTCTCACCGGTGAATGCGCCGTGATCTTCCCAGTACACGTTCTGCACGCCGGTCAGGATCTCCGGACGTTGCCGGAGCGCGAAACCGGCGATCGCCAGCGACACGGCGCTGGGGAAGAAGATCACAGTTCGATCGTCGTGCGCGGGGAATGCTGCCAGGAACTTCTCGAAATAGGAGCGCGTCTCCTGCGGCCCGAGGTTCATCTTCCAGTTGGCCGCGAAGATGGGGCGTGGGGTCATCGCCCGCTCCGCTGATCCAGCGCGGCTACGCCAGGCAGTGTCTTACCCTCCAGGAACTCGAGTGATGCGCCGCCACCTGTGGACACGTGGCTCACGCGCTGGGCCAATCCCATCTCTTCCATCGCTGCGGCTGAATCGCCTCCACCCACGATCGTGGTCGCGCCCGCGTCGGTGGCGCGCACCAGCGCTTCGCCGACGGCACGCGTCCCGGCGTCGAAGGGTGGATGCTCGAAAACGCCCATCGGTCCGTTCCAGACCACCGTCTTCGCCGATACGATCACCTCGGCGAAGGTCTTCGACGATTCGGGACCGATGTCGAACATCGCTTCGCCGGCCGGGATCGCATCGCGCGCCACGGCGTGGGCGCGATCGCCGGCGTCCATGGACGGTGCCACCACCGCGTCGCTCGGAAGTACGAGCGTCTGGGGGGCATCCCCCAGGATCCTGCCCGCCAGCTCGACGCGATCCTCCTCCACGAGCGAGCCGCCAGTCTCCAGCCCCATCGCTCTGAAGAACGTGCACGCCATGGCGCCGCCAATCAGGAGCCGATCCACCTTGGGGAGGAGGTTGTCTATCACGTCGATCTTCCCCGAGATCTTCGCTCCGCCGAGGATCGCCACGAAGGGGCGATCGGGTTTCTCGAGAGCGTCGCCGAGGTAGCGCAGCTCGCTCTCCATGAGCAGACCCGCCACCGCCGGATGGAGGTGGCGAGCCACGCCCTCGGTGGATGCGTGCGCGCGGTGCGCCGAGCCGAACGCGTCGTTCACGTAGAAGTCGCCGAGCTTCGCCAGCTCGCGCGCGAGGTCGGCGTCGTTCTTTTCCTCACCGGGGAGGTAGCGCGTGTTCTCGAGGAGCACGATCGTCCCCGTTGGCGCGGTGCGCGTCGCGGTGAGCGCTTCGTCCGATATCGTGCTCGGGATGAAGATCACCGGGTGCGATGAGAGCTCCACCAGCCGCCGCGCCACGGGCGCCAGCGAGTACGCCGGATCCGGCTTCCCCTTCGGGCGGCCGAGGTGCGAGAGAAGCACCACCACGCGCGCTCCGCGCTCGAAAAGCGCGTCTATGGTGGGCAGCGATGCGCGAATGCGCGTGTCGTCCGTGACGTTCCCCTCGACGTCGAGGGGAACGTTGAAGTCCACGCGCACGAGTGCCCTCTTCCCGCGGATCTCGGAATCCGCGAGATCGCGGATGGTCTTCGTCGCCATGTCTCGCCGGCGGCTCAGAGGCGATCGCCGACGAAACGAAGGAGGTCCACGCAGCGCGACGAGTAGCCCCACTCGTTGTCGTACCAGCCGCAGACCTTCACCAGCGTTCCATCTATCACGTTGGTGCTCATCGCGTCGAGGACGCAGGAGTACTGGTTGCCGATGTAGTCGGACGAGACGAGCGGCTCCTCCGAGTACGCGAGGAAGCCGGCGAGGCTCCCCTTCTCGGAGGCGGAGCGGAAGGCCGCGTTCACCTCCTCGATGGTGGTGGACTTCTCCACTTCCACCACCAGATCCGTGAAGGAGACATCGGGAGTGGGAACGCGGATCGAGATACCGTCGAGCTTCCCCTTCACCTCGGGGATCACGAGCGACGTCGCCTTGGCCGCGCCGGTCGTGGTCGGGATCATCGACATCGCGGCAGCGCGCGCCCGGCGGAGATCCTTGTGCGGAGCATCCAGGATCTGCTGGTCGTTGGTGTAGCTGTGGATCGTGGTCATGGAACCATGCCTGAAACCGAAGTTGTCGATGACGACCTTCACCATCGGTACCAGACAGTTGGTGGTGCACGATGCGTTGGAGATGATGTTGTGCTTCGCCGCGTCGTACTTCTCGCTGTTGACGCCCATCACGATCGTGATGTCCTCACCCTTCCCCGGCGCCGAGATGATCACCTTGCGCGCACCGGCGGTGATGTGCTTGCGAGCGTCTTCCGCCTTGGTGAAGCGGCCGGTGGACTCGAGCACGATGTCCACTCCGAGATCCTTCCAGGGGAGCGACGAGGGGTCCTTCTCGGAGAGGACCTTCATCTCGTCGCCATCGATCGTGATGCAATCGGGACCGGCCGTCACGTCGCCTTCGAACGTGCGATGCACGGAGTCGTACTTGAAGAGGTGAGCGAGCGTCTTCGTGTCGGTGAGATCGTTCACCGCCACGAAATCGATATCGGTGATTCCCTGCTCCTTCGCCGACCGCACCACCTGCCGCCCAATACGGCCGAAGCCGTTTATCCCCACGCGAATGGCCATCTCAGTCTATTCCATGTTCGAGGTCAGGCATGGTCGCCGGATGCCGGCGCCCTGCCGAATGTCACGATGCTGATCACGCGCGCTCCGGCGCCGAAGAGCTCGGCGGCGCACGCGGTGAGAGTCGCGCCAGTGGTGATAACATCATCCACCAGCACAAGGTGCGTGCCGCGAAGGTCAGCAGCGGCGCTCTCAGGCACACGGAACGCACCCGAAACGTTGCCGCGCCTCTCGTCTGGTGTCAACCGCGTCTGTGTGCGCGTCGCGCGCACGCGCTCCAACGCGCGATCCCACACGGGAAGTTCCCACTTCGCGGCGAGAGCGCGCGCCAGAAGAGCGCTCTGGTTGTAACCGCGCTCGCGCTCGCGCACCGGCGCGAGCGGCACCGGCACGAGCGCAGTTCGTTCCTGGATCACGTCATCCGGCCAGGAAAGTCGCGCCATGCGCTCGGCCATCCCACCGGCCACAGTGCTCCAGCCGCCGTACTTGAGCGCGTGAACGATCGGCGCGCCGGTGCGCCCGGGGATCCAGCACACCGAGCGCGCGGCACGCACGAATGGTGGGAGGAGCTCGCACCACTTGCACTTTTCGTGGCGCACGGGGTGGCCGCAGCGCTCGCAGCGCGGATGGTGAAGCTCCTGTAGACGGGTCCAGCAGCGCCCACAAACCGGCCCCTCGTC
>DATCXR010000505.1:0-10936 GCA_036565685.1 Gemmatimonadaceae bacterium | reverse complement strand
CTCGCCGGCTCCTTGCGCGCCGTGTCGGCCACGCAGCCGCTGTAATCACCGATGGTGTTCCAGGTGGTGTACCAGCCGTCGTCGCCGTCGGGCATCACCACGATCAGCTCGGGCATGCCGCGCGCGATGAGCGAGTCCATAGCGGCGTCCAGGTGGCCGTGCTCCACCCAGTCGGTCTCGGCGCCATAGAGGCCATGGAGGTAGTAGGCCACCGGATAGCGGCGCGTGGTGTCGGTGCCGTACGAGGGTGGCAGGTACACCAGATAGTGCTTCTTCGCGCCGAGGGCGCTCGCGTAGAGGCTGTCGGTGCGCACCGTACCGTGGAGAGTGCTGTCTGCGTGTGCGGTGCCGGACGTGAGGGTGTCGGAGGCGAGTCGGTCGGTTCGCGGCGCGCCAATCGGTTGCGACGCGACGAGAAGGGCGAGAAGAAGTGATAGCACGTCAGCCGTGGTGGAGGAGTGCTTCGGTGAGTGCACCCCAGGCGAGGAGCGCGCAGAGGTGGCGGTTGGGCAGCCGGGCCACGCCGGAGAAAGCGCGAAGCTCACCGAGCGCCGAGTCGGCTTCCGTCGCGTTGCCTTCCGAGACGAGCTGGGTGAAGTCGGAGGCCAGCTTCTCGAGCTCGGCCACGCTCTTCCCCTCGACGAGCTTCGTCATCATCGATGCGGATGCCTGGGAGATCGCGCAACCCTGGCCGGTGAAGCGCGCCTCGCGCACGCGGTCGCCGTCGAAGGTGAGCTGCAGCTCGATCATGTCGCCGCAGAAGGGATTCTTCCGTGTGATGCGCTCGTCCGGGTCCTCGAGCTTCCCGCTGTTGCGCGGCCGGCGGTAGTGGTCGAGGATGATGTCCTGGTAGAGCGCCGAGAGGTCGGGGGCCCCGCTCCGGTCAGATGGTGGCATGGCCGAAAAGCTCCTTCGCGTTCCGCACGCCGGCAACCAGGGCGTCGATGTCGGCCGAGCCGTTGTAGACGTAGAACGACGCGCGCGCGGTGGCTGCCACGCCGAGCCGCCGCATGAGCGGCTGCGCGCAGTGGTGGCCGGCACGGATGCAAACCCGCCGCGCATCGAGGATGCTGGAGAGATCGTGGGGGTGGATGTCGGCGACGCTGAAGCTCACCACGCCGCTCCGCTCCTCGCCCGGCGGCGGCCCGTGGATGGTCACCTCATCGATCGCCCCCAGCCGGGCGCACGCCTCGTTTACGAGCTCGCGCTCGTGGGCGTGCACCCGGTCGAGGCCGAGCGCGTCGAGGTAGTCGACGGCGGCCGCGAGACCGACGGCGCCGGAGACGTTGGGCGTCCCCGCCTCGAACTTGTGGGGGAGCACGTTCCAGCTGCTGTCCTCATCGTGGACGAACTCGATCATGTCACCGCCCATCATGTAGGGCGGCATCGCCTCGAGCAAGTCGCGGCGGCCGATCAGCGCGCCGATCCCCATAGGTCCGCACATCTTGTGGCCGCTGAAGGCGTAGAAGTCGACGCCCAGAGCATCGAAGTCCACGGGGAGGTGCGGCACCGCCTGCGCGCCGTCGCACACCGCGAGCGCGCCCACCGAGCGCGCGAGCCCCGCGATCTCGCGCACGGGCGCGATGTCTCCCATGACGTTGGACACGTGGTGGAACGCCACGATCCGCGTGCGCGGCCCCAGGAGCGCGGCGAGCCGCTCGGGGTCGATGCGACCGCTCTCGTCGAGCTCGCAAATGCGGAGCCGCGCTCCGCGCTCGAGCGCGAGCTGCTGCCAGGGGACGAAGTTCGCGTGGTGCTCCGATGCGGTGACCACGATCTCGTCGCCCGCTTCGACGTTGCGCCGCCCCCACGACGATGCCACCAGATTGAGCGACTCGGTGGTGCCACGCGTGAAGATGAGGCAGCGGGGATCGTGCACGCCGAGGAAGCGAGCCACGCGCTCACGCGCGGCATGGTAGCGCTCGGTCGCGCGCACCGAGAGCGCGTACGCGCCTCGGTGCGGGTTGGCGTTGTCGTGCTCGTAGACGCTGCTGATCGCATCGATCATGATCCGTGGCTTCTGCGACGTGGCCGCGGAGTCGAGGTAGACGAGCTCCGGCTCATCGGCGAGGAGCGGAAAATCCGCGCGGTTCACCAGCGGCTTCACGGTATCCTGTCCCCCACGTAGATGTCCCCGTCTTCCACGCTTACTTCGTAGACCGCGATCGGCTCCGTGGCCGGCCCGCGCTCCACCGCACCCGTCCTGCAATCGTAAACGGTGCCGTGCCACGCGCACTCGATGCGCCCCTCGCCGAGCACCGCACCCGACGACATCGCGTATCCCTGGTGCGTGCACACGTCGCTGATCGCCCTGATCTCCCCTCCGTCATTCACGAGGCAGATGCGCGTCCCGTCGTCCAGGACGATGCCGAGCGCCGAGCCCTCGGGGATGTCGGTAACGCGAGCGAGGGGAGGCACGCCGTCAGAGAGAGCAGGACGCAGGCAGCACGAAGGGGGAATGGCTTGCGAAACCGAAGTCATCCCCGCGCAAGCGGGGATCCATGTTTGGCTGGCTAACATGGATCCCCGCTTGCGCGGGGATGACGACCATTCGTGTGCAGTTCCCCGTTTCCTGTTTCCTGTTTCCTGTTCCCTCAGCGCTCACTTCGTAAATCTCCTCAACGTCTGCTCCTCCAGCTCCTCGCGGATCGCGGGGACGTCGATTTTCTCCAGGACGTCGGCGGCGAAGGCGTAGGTGAGGAGCTCGCGGGCGCGGTCGGAGGAGATGCCGCGGCTCTTCATGTAGAAGAGCGCGACCTCATCCAGGCGGCCCACCGTGGCGCCGTGGGTGCAGCGAACATCGTCGGCAAAGATCTCGAGCTGCGGCTTGGTGTCCACGTGCGCCGTATCCGAGAGGAGCAGGTTGTTGTTCTGCTGCTTCCCGTCGGTCTTCTGCGCCTTCGCGTACACGTAGACTCTGCCATTGAAGACGCCGTGCGAAGAGCCGTCGAGGACTCCCTTGTAAACCTCGCGGCTGAACGTGTTGGGCTCGATGTGCTCCACCAGCGTCTGGTGGTCCACGTGCTGCTCGCCGTTCACCATGTACAGCCCGTCGAGTGTGGCGCCGCAGCCCTCCCCGGCGAGCGCGGTGTGGACGTTGGTGCGTGAGAGCGCCGCGCCAGTCGCGAAGGAGAAGGAGAGCAGGTGGCTGTCGCGCTCCTGCGTGACCTGCACGTTCCCCACATGGAAGGCCCGCTCGCTCTCGCGCTGCAGCTTGATGTGATTGAGCGTGGCGCCCGCGCGCAGCACCACCTCGCTCACCGTGTTGGTGAAGTAGGCGGCGTCGCCCAGCGGCACGTAGCTCTCGAGCACCGTCGCCTTCGAGTTGCGCTCCGCCACTATCAGGTTGCGCGGGTAGGTCACGAGCGAGTCGGTGATCCCGGTGGAGACGAAGATCAGATGGATCGGCGCGTCGATCACCGCATCGGCCGCCAGGTGCACCACGGCGCCGTCGTTCATGAAGGCGGTGTTGAGCGCCGTGAACGCGTCGTTGTCGAACGCCGCGACCTTCGTGAAGTGCTGCTCCATCAGCACGCTCGCTTCGTGCCAGGCGCGCTTCAGGTCCATCACCACGAGTCCGCGCGGCAGCTTCGTTGCCGACGAGAGGTCGGCGTTGTAGCGGCCGTCCACGAAGACGAGCGTCGGCCACTCGGGGTGCCCGAAGCTGAACGGCGTGAGGTCCGACGCCTCGACTCTACGCGCCGCGGGCGGCGCGATCTGGAACTCGCGCTCGGCGATCGGCGCCACGCTCGTGAAGTGCCAGTCCTCGTTCTTCGTCGTCGGGAAGCCGAGCGCGCTGAAGCGCTCGATGGCGGAGTGGCGGAGCTGGGGCAGCCACTCCGGACCCGCGCCTCCACCGTTCCCGGCGAAAGTCGCGAAATCGTGCACGTACGGCTGGGTCATGCCAGCGCCTCCTCCTTCTGCTCTATCCAGTCGTAACCCTTCTCCTCCAGCTCGAGGGCCAGCTCCTTCCCGCCGGACTTCACGATGCGACCCGCCGAGAGGACGTGCACGAAGTCGGGCACGATGTGATTGAGGAGCCGCTGGTAGTGTGTCACCACGATCGTGGCGCTGTCGGGGCGCTTGAGCTTGTTGACGCCCTCGGCCACGATGCGCAGCGCGTCGATGTCGAGCCCGGAGTCGGTCTCGTCGAGGATCGCGAGACGCGGCCTGAGCACCGCCATCTGGAGGATCTCGTTGCGCTTCTTCTCGCCGCCCGAGAAGCCCGCGTTCACCGAGCGGTTGAGCATCTCGGGGTCCATGTCGACCAGCGCGAGCTGCTCCTCCATGATGTCGAGGAACTCGAGCGGGTCCACCTCGGGCATACCCTTCGCCTTCCGGATCTCGTTGTACGCCGTGCGCAGGAAGTACGCGTTCGACACTCCGGGGATCTCCACCGGGTACTGGAACGCCATGAAGACGCCGGCCTGCGCCCTGACCTCGGGGTCCATCTCGAGGAGATCTTCGCCGTCGAGCTTGACCGATCCGCCGGTCACCTCGTACGCCGGGTTCCCCGCCAGCACCTGCGCCAGCGTGCTCTTCCCCGATCCGTTGGGCCCCATGACCGCATGCACCTCGCCCGCATTCACGGTGAGGTCGATCCCCCTGAGGATGTCCCGGTCCTCGGTTCCAGCTACTCTTGCGTGTAGATCCTTTATGGTGAGCACGTTGTAAGATTCCGTTTATTGTCTGTGTTCATTGCTCGAGGGTTCAGGGGGCAGGGTTCAGGGTTCAGCAACTGCCCTGCGGGTGAGATCCTTACCTCGAGGCGGCTGTTCCTGAACCCTGAACCCTGTAGTTGCTGAACCCTGCAGCCCTCACCCCACGCTCCCCTCGAGCGTGATCCCCAACAGCTGCTGGGCCTCGAGGGCGAACTCCATGGGGAGCTCCTTGAAGACTTCTTTGCAGAAGCCGGCCACGATCATCGAGACGGCGTTCTCGGTGGAGATGCCGCGCTGGCGGAGATAGAAGATCTGGTCCTCGCCGATCTTCGACGTGGACGCCTCGTGCTCCACCTGGGCGGTGTTGTTGCCGACTTCGATGTAGGGGAAGGTGTGGGCGCCGCAGCGGTTGCCGATCAGCATCGAGTCGCACTGCGTGTAGTTGCGCGCGCCGTCCGCCTTAGGTGAGACGAAGACGCGGCCGCGATAGCTGTTGTTACCCTCGCCGGCCGAGATTCCCTTGGAGACGATGGTGGACTTCGTGTTGCGGCCGAGGTGGAGCATCTTGGTTCCGGTGTCGGCCTGCTGCTTGTTGTTCACCACTGCCACCGAGTACCACTCGCCCACCGAGTTGTCACCCTGAAGGATGACGCTCGGGTACTTCCAGGTGATCGCCGATCCGGTTTCCACCTGCGTCCACGAGATCTTGGAATTGGCGCCAGCGCACTTGCCACGCTTGGTCACGAAGTTCAGGATGCCGCCCCTTCCTTCCTCGTCGCCGGAATACCAGTTCTGCACCGTGGAGTACTTCACGGTCGAATCCTTGAGCGCCACGATCTCGACCACCGCGGCGTGCAGCTGCTGCGTGGAGCGCTTGGGAGCGGTGCACCCCTCGAGGTAGCTCACGTAGGCGCCCTCGTCGGCGATGATCAGCGTGCGCTCGAACTGGCCGGTGTTCTCGGCGTTGATGCGGAAGTAAGTGGAGAGCTCCATCGGGCACTTCACGCCCTTGGGCACGTAGATGAACGACCCATCGCTGAAGACGGCCGAGTTGAGCGCGGCGAAGAAGTTGTCGCTGTAGGGGACCACCGAGCCCAGGTACTTCTTCACGATGTCGGGATACTCGCGCACCGCCTCGCCAAAGGAGCAGAAGATGATGCCGAGCTCCTCGAGCTGCTTGCGGTACGTGGTGCCTACGGAGACGCTGTCGAAGACAGCGTCCACGGCGACGCCCGCGAGAACCTTCTGCTCGTTGAGCGGGATGCCGAGCTTGTTGTAGGTCTCGAGCAGCTTGGGGTCCACGTCGTTGAGACTACCGATCGGCTTGGCCGTCTTTGGCGCCGAGTAGTAGGTCTGCGCCTGGTAGTCGATGGGGTCGTAGTGGACGTTCGGCCAGTGCGGCTCGTGCATGGTGAGCCAGCGGCGGTACGCCTTGAGCCGCCAGTCGAGGAGCCACTGAGGCTCCCCCTTCTTGGCGGAGATGAGCCGAACCGTATCCTCGTTCAGGCCGTGCGGGATGGTATCCGCTTCGATATCGGTGACGAAGCCGGCCTTGTACTCTCTGTTGACCAGGGTTTCGATGGAACTGCTCATCCGTTCTCCTTGCCAGCCGTGGTGGCCGTGGGCCGAAAGCGCACGTTGTAGCCGCAGGCACCGCATCCACCCAGGATGTGTGACCTGCGCTCTATGTCCGCGCCGAGTGCGCGCGCGAGAAAGCGCTCCTCGGCTTCACATACTTCAGGGAACTGCTCCGCGACCGCGAGGATCGCGCAATTGTGCTCCATGAGCGCTCCGCCATGTGCATCGGGGCGCCATTCGGGCATGAAGCCCTCGTTCGCAAGCGCGCTCGTAACGATCTCGAGCTTCTCGTCGCGCGAGAGCCCATCCATCTGGTCCGCGAGTCTCGTCTCGATCGCATCGAACTGCGATGAGAGCATGGCGACGGCCGCTTCGCGTCCCTCGCGCTCTACCAGACCGTGGAGGAGCTGCATGAGCGTCTCCTCGTAGCGCCTGGGGAAGAGCGCCTCGCCCTCGGCGGCGAGTCTGTACTGAAAAACCGGAGCACCCACGCCCTTGCGGCAACGATCGTGCTCCACGAGCGAATCCGCCTCGAGCTCCTTTATGTGGTGGCGGATTGCATTGAGTGAGGCGCCGAGGCGCTCGGCGAGATCCGTCACCGTGAGCCCGGGCGAGCGCTTGAGCTCCACGAGGATGGCGGCGCGCGGTCCCTTCTGCCCGCGCGGAGTCCATTCCTGGGCCGTTGAATTCGCCGTCTGCCGCAATTGAATGTCCCGCATCTCGATACGGCGAATCCTAAGTGAAGTTGTCGGGATAGTCAAGTTTGTGGGGCTTTTTTGGTGTGAATGTAAATGTATGTGTGGCAAAAACTTGGAGCACTTCAGAAGGCGCCACCTCCCGCCGTGGCCGGTATGGAACGCGGGGGAGATGGGCTCAGGACCTGAGCCCATCTTCGACTCGGCGGGTTGACAGGGGGTGCAACGCGGGGAAAATTATCGGGAGATGCGTAACCAATTGGCTACCCAATTGCGCCGGCCTCGGGACCGTGACCACCCGCCCGCTCTCGATCCCTTCCACGCCGTGGCCGACCCGACCCGGCGCGCGATCCTCGACCGGCTGAGCCGCGGCGAGGCGGCAGTGACGGAGCTGGCGTCGGGCTTCGCGATCAGCCGGCCCGCGGTCTCGAAGCACCTCCGCGTGCTGCGCGACGCCCGTCTGGTGCACGAGCGGCGCGGGGGAGCCGACGGTCGCCAGCGCATCTACTCGATCACCCCGGCGCCGCTCGGTGAGATCGCCGCCTGGGTGCGGGCGTATGCGGAATTCTGGCCGGCGAACCTCGAGAGCCTCAAGCGTCACGTCGAGAACAGACCGAAGCGCGCGGCCGCGCGAACCACCGAGCTCACCATGGAGGACCCGCAATCATGACCAGTTCCGAATCGCCGGCGGCCGCGGCGCCCGACGTCACGGGCGACGTAGTGCGCGCCACCGTGGAGATCGGCGCTCCGCCGGAGGAGGTCTTCGAGGCGCTGACCGACCCCGCGCAGCTCGAGGAGTGGTGGGGCACTCCCGATACCTACCGCACGAGCAGCTGGCAGCTCGAGCCGAGCCCGGGCGGTGAGTGGAGCGTGCGCACGACCGCCGCTGACGGCTCGGAGGCGAGCGTGCACGGCGAGTACCGCGTGGTGGATCCGCCGCGCACGCTCGAGTTTACCTGGGCCGCGAGCTGGGACGGCTTCGCCGAAACCACCGTCCGTTTCGATCTCGTGCCGACGGTCGTGCGCGGAGTGTCGGGCACTCGCCTTACGGTCACGCACAGCGGCTTCGCGGCGTTGGACATCCGCGCTCAGGCGGGCGCGAGCTGCATGGCGGGCGCGAGCTGCATGGTGGGCGCGAGCTTGGCGCTCGATTGGCCGCGCTTGCTCAGGTCGTTCGGACACGCGCTGCACGAGCGCATGGTGCTGGCGTAGCGCTCGACCAACCGTCATCCCCCCGCGAAAGCGGGACCCATGTTCGGTCTGGCTAACATGGGTCCCGCTTTCGCGGGGATGACGGGCTACAGTCTGTGCCTGCTTCCTGCTTCCTGTTCGCCGACAATCCGAAGACTCATCTCCGAGAACCCCTGTCCATGCCGACTATATACGCTCCCTACGTTACCGAGCGCTCCAGCCGCGGCGAGCGCACCTACGACATCTTCTCGCGGCTCCTCATGGATCGCATCGTCTTCCTCGGCACGCCGATAGATGACGATGTGGCCAACATCATCATCGCACAGCTCCTCTTTCTCGAGGCCGAGAACCCCGAGCGCGATGTACATCTCTACATCAACTCTCCGGGCGGGAGCGTATCGGCGGGGCTCGCGATCTACGACACGATGCAGTTCATGAACGCACCGGTGAACACGATCTGCATAGGGTTCGCGGCGAGCATGGGGTGCTTCCTTCTGGCAGGCGGTCGCAAGGGGCGCCGCTCCGCGCTCCCCCACGCGCGCATAATGCAGCACCAACCCTCTGGTGGAATTCAGGGAGCGGCAGCAGATGTAGAGCTGCAGGCGAAGGAGATCGTCTACCAGCGCCGGCAGGTAAACGCGCTCATGGCGATGCACACCGGTCGCCCCGTGGAGCAGATCGAGCGCGACTTCGACCGCGACTACTACATGTCGGCTGCAGAGGCGAAGGCGTACGGGATCATCGACAACGTCGTCACCAGTCGCGGCGAGCTGGTGGAGGGACCAGGGCAGCCGAGCATTACGGCGTAAGAGGGAAGCTGACCCAGACGCGCTACTGAAGTGAGGTCGCGCGTTTGGGCCGCTTGCGGAGCGGCAGCGCTCAGTACATCACCGGGTGGGATATGTAGTTGCCGCCCCAGATGACGTAGACGGAATCGAGTGGCTGTAACCTGTATTCCGGAGACAGGGCGAATGGCTGCGAGCCCCCGCATCCCAGGCAGTAGTGGGTGGGATCGGTGCTGTCCGTCAGGATATCGATATCGTAACGCCAGTCGCGCCGCAGAGGGAGGTCGACGGTACCACCACTCACAGTTTCGCCTGACGGCTCCACGAGCGCGTAGGTGAAGCGGAGCGTTCCCTTCGTTCGAGTCGGAAGATCTGGCGAACGATACGGCTGGTTTTCTCCATTACTGTTGAAGTCCGCCGGTTGCAGCTCGTAGCGGTGGAAGCCGTCTGAAATGCTGACTCGAAGCATGGAGATGGTGAGGCCACCGTGCTCGTGGAAGCCGATCTTGACCCTGGCCTCATCGCCGCAGGCGCAGAGGACGAGGGCGACGAGGAGAAGGGCGGGGGTGCGAAGCGAAGCGCGCACTGGGATACGTCGTCCGGTCGGTGCGGAATACCGTGTGTTCAGCGACGCCGGAGCACGGCGCCGATGTCCGGCGCCGGCGCTGCCGCGGGAATCACCACCAGCGTGGCCGAGCCGGTGGTCGTACCGATCGAGGCGCTCACGATGGCCGTCCCTTCGGCGAGCGCGTCGACCATGACGGTGCTGTCGTCGAGGACGGTGATGCCGGCCACCGACTCGGGGTCGACGGACCACGTGAAGACCGCGCCGTCGATCACGCTCCCATCCACGGCGATCGCCTGCGCGGTGACCACCATGCTGTCGCCGACGGTCAGTGTGTCGTTGGGTGCCGCGACGTTTATCGACTCGAGCTCCGAGATGACCGCGATGTCTACGGACGCATCTTCATCGCAGCTCGACACCGTGATGGTCGCGTTGCCTACGGCATGAGCCGTCACCAGGCCGGTGCTGTCCACGCTGGCTACCGCGCTGTTGGACGAGCTGAAGGTGAAGGGGACATCGGAGCGCGCGGCACCGAACCGGCCGTAGGCCACGGGATCCAGCTGGAGGATATCGCTCACCCGCGGAGGATCTCTGAAAAAGAGTGTCGCGCTGGGCGGGCTGACGGTGATCCGGGAAACTGGGTTCGTGACATCGCAGATGCCTTCGATCCCGGTCGCTCGATCGCTGCTGCACGCGATCACGAAGCCCAGTGCGAAAAGTGCGAGTACGAAGCGAGTGCAGCGTCTCACCGAAGCACCTCCGACCGATGGAGCGACACGGCCGGCCGGCGGCGCGCGCCTTCTTGGCCCGCACCGCGGCCGGCAACGAAGTCGGAATATGCTTCCCACGGGATAGTTCGCAAGGCGTGCTCGTCCTGCGGACCAGCCCGGCAAGGAGGTCCTACACCCCGGCGAGCGAAGCCGGAGGAACGACTCCGCAGAGGCGCGCGTAAACCACGAGCTGACCGTAGTGCTCGGCTGCGTGATCGACGTAGCTGACCGCGAGGTCGAGTCTCTTTTCATCGGTGCTCGGAGCGCGCTTCCCGTTCCCTTTCGCCAGCTCCGCGCGAACTCCCTCGAAACTCTCGCGCAGCGCGGGGAGGATCTCCGTTCTGCCGGGATAGTCGGTCGGAGAGAGCTCGTTCGCGGCTCCGTCCGCGTCGTCACCGCGCAGGGTGTCGCGCAGGTAGTCGTTCCAGAACGCGACGTGGCGGAGCTGTTCCGCGAACGATCTCACCGCGGGCACGGGTCGATAGTCATAGCTCTCCTCGGGGACCGACTCCGCGAGCGCCACGAGCTTGTCCCCGATGTCAGTCCAGCGTGTCTCCAATACGTTGCTCATCGCATCTCACCTCTCGAACGTGGGGTGATAGTACTTCGTGATTGCGAGCAATGTATGGAAGAGCGATCGCGTCACGCTTGCGCATTCTTGCCATCTTTCGCCGCGTGCCAGATGGGCGAT
>DATCXR010000502.1:0-19844 GCA_036565685.1 Gemmatimonadaceae bacterium | reverse complement strand
CTACAAGGGGATCACGCTCGCGGCGACGGACTTCAACCTCAAGAAGTGATTGGGGCGGTGCGCCGGCGGAATTCCGCCGGCGCACCGCCCCAATCACTTCTTGAGGTTGAAGTCCGTCGCCGCGAGCGTGATCCCCTTGTAGGAAACCGCTGTCCTCCACGTGCCGACATCCCACGCGGTGCTCGACTTCAGGTTGAAGATGTACTGCCCATCGACCTCGTCATAGCGCCAGGCCGTGGACCCTGCCGAGTAGTCGTTCACCTCGATGGCGTCGCCTTCCACCGTGCCGTCCATATGGGTGATCACCAGACGAAGTCCGGACGCCAGGTCGGTTGCCGGTGTCCCGTCGGCGTACGTTGGCGGGAGAAACTTGTGCGGGATCGTGGAGCCACGCTTATGGGTGCTGAAGGGATCGCTCATCCGCAGCGGCTGCAGGAAGCCGCTGCCATCTACGTTCAGCCCCACGAACACGTCGAAGGTGCTCGGGTCGCTCTCATTCCCGATAGCGTCGGTCGCCGTACACGAGACCGTGGTGGTGCTGCCTATCTCGAGCAGCGTGCCGGCAACGTAATCGCAATCGTAGGTAGATGGCTCGGAGACGCCACCCACGTCCTCCACCGCGATGCCGAGCGATCCGACATCCAGCGTCGCGCCGTCGATGTCGGCGGCGATCAGGTTGACGATGCCGGTCGGGAAGCTCGTGAAGTAGGCCGGTGTGGTGTCTTGCACCGTGATATCGAACGTACGGGTGGTGGTGAGCGAGCCCGAATCGGTCACGTGGCAGGTCACGGTAGTGGTACCGAGCGGGAAGGTGTCGCCGCTGTCATGATCGCAGCTGACCGCCGATGTGAGGTCGCCATCTTCGTTGTCGCTCGCCATGACTGTGAAAGTCACCACCGCGCCCGCGCTGCTGGTCGCCTCGGCAGTTATGCTGGCCGGTACGGTAAGCGACGGAGGCGAGTTCGTATGCGCACAGTCCTCGAAGGTGACGTGCACGACGGCGCCATCGCCAGCACCGAGCTTCGCGCCGGTACCGTTGCTGTTGCTGATGGCGGTGGGATTCAGGATGGCGTTGGGTACCGTGGTGCCCGCCCCGGAAGTGCTGGCGTTCTGCAGGGTGATCGTCACCTGGTCTTCCTGCACAGGCGTGGGGTTCGAGCCGGAAGCGCGTGGGGGACGGTGATAGTGATGGGATCCGAGTAAGACCAGACACCATCCTGGTAGGTCGCCCTGGTGTAAACGTCGAACGTCGCAGTGCCATCCTGCTTGCCGGACGTGCGGAACACGGCAGTCACCTGGCCCATCGCGGTGGCGGCACAGCTACTCGGCGTGAGGGTGAGCGGCATGGTGCTCGATCCTACGACGGTCGAACCGATCGAGCCATCGACCTGCGACAACGACGGCCGGCGCTGCGGCGCGCGCACCGGCACCGCAGCTCCTTCGGTTATCACTACCTCACTGGATGACGAGATGTTCTGTGAGACTTCGGTGGGGCTGTCGCTACTACAGGCGGCCACGATCGCGAGCGCGGCCAGGGGGAGGAGGGGCGTGTACCTCACAGCGGGTGTCTCCACTGACACAGGGTTGCGGCCATCCCAGGCCGCATGTGCCCCACTTCGGTGGCCTGGGCAGTCTCGCGGGAGACCCCGGGCTTTGCGGACCGGCCTCGCGGCCGGGGTGCCATTCTCGGTCGGGCGGGAACGCCAACGGTGCTCCCGGTCTCCATGACACCCGCGGCCAACGCCTCTACGGGTTACCCTCTACGGGTTACCCTCTACGGGTTACATGGAGCACAGCGAGCTAGCGCGGGCCGAGCAATAGAAGGGCCTGACATCGCGCGCCGGGAGCCCGACGTCCCGTGTCCGGGTTGGCGTATCTCCGCCCCCGATCAGTTGGCGCGCAAACTAATGTCCGCAACAGCGTTAGACTGCGGCTATCGGCGCTCGTGACCGTGCTGACGCCGTACAGAGGTATAATCGTCCGCTGAACCAGTGGTGCGCGACCGTTGTGGCGACGCCGCGTCCAAGCGTAGCGAACAGTCAGCAGCCAGCCCGCAGCTCACGGCCAACCAAAAATATGGAAACCACCGGATTTGCCAGATCCGGAGGATCCCGGCTTGTGCCGCTCCCCCGGCGGCTCGTCTGCGTCATCCAACGAGTACGCCGTCTTCCGCCCGTTCTTCGCGCTCCACACGCACCAGACCCGGTCGCCGATGTCGGTGTGCGCGTACTTGTCCTCACCCACCAGGCAACGGCTCCCGTCGGCGGCGATGAGAGACGTGGGCTCCTCCTTCGTGATCACTGCCTTCCGGTCCAGCGCGGGGTCCTCGTGCCGGTCCTTGTGCCAGAGATGGAGTGGCAGACAACCCGAGAGAATCAGAACGACCGTTGCAGCGCTCAGAGCTCGCATGGCTCGACTCCCATTCTCGAGAATGCCGGAAGGCGGACGTCTACCGCACGTCACCACCTGTTCCCAAATTCAGGCATTACACCGCGGATCGCAAGCTGAACAATTCGTGCCCATCGCGATGCCAGAACGCTATACTTCAATGATGTCGAACCTGTTCCGCGCCCGGAGCCCGATGCTGGCCGCTCTGGCATTAGCTGCCGCCGCCAGCGCGGCGTCCGCCCAGCAGGGCGCGGCATCCGCCGCACCCAAACGTCAGACCGACGCCAACCAGAGCGCCCTCCCGGCCACCGCTGCCCGCGTGCGCAGCACGCTGGAGAAGGTCATCCACCGGGAAGTCCTTCCCAACGGCCTGGAAGTCATCGTCGTCGAGAACCATGGCGTACCGCTCGCCACGGTCGAGATAGATGTGAAGAATGGTGCCTTCACCCAGACCCCGGAGTACGAGGGGCTGGCGCACATGTACGAGCACATGTTCTTCAAGAGTGACTCGGCGTACCCCCAGCCCGACGCTTTCACGCAGCACGCCGCGGAGCTGGGGGCAGTCTTCAACGGGAGCACGCGCGAGGAGGTGGTGAATTACTACCTCACCCTCCCCGCCGACAGTCTCGAAGCGGGGATGCGACTCCTCGAGTCCGCTTTTCGCGCCCCGCTCTTCCGCCCCGACGAGCTGGCGCGCGAAAAGGAAGTGGTGCTCGGCGAGTATGATCGCCAGGAGTCGAGCCCCTTCTTCAAGTTCCAGGACGAGATGAACCACCGCCTCTGGCGCTCCGCATACAGCCGCAAGAACACCATCGGCAACCGCGAGGTGATTCGCACGGTGACGCCGGAGAAGATGCGCGAGATCCAGAAGCACTACTACGTGCCCAACAACGCCTCGCTAATAGTGGCGGGCGACGTGAAGCCGCAGGAGGTCTTCGCGCTCGCGCGGCAGATCTTCCGCATGCCGAAGGGTGCAGATCCATTCGGCACGCAGCCCATTCCGGAAGTTCCGCCCCTCACCGCGGACGACGCGGTGATCGTGGAGCAGCCGGTGAGCACCGTGCTGGTCATGGAGCAGTGGCTCGGACCGAGCGTCGGCGCGGACCCGGAAGCCACCTACGCGGCCGACGTCTTCTCGGATGTGATGAACCAGGAGGGATCCACCTTCCAGAAGCGGCTGGTTGACAGCGGCCTCTGGCACTCGGTGCTGGTCAACTACTACACGCTCGACCACACCGGACCCATCACCATCAGTGGCGAGACCTCGCCCGACAAACTGCGCGAGGCGCTCGCCGCACTCGACGCGGAGATAGCGAAGTTCGACGACCCGGACTACTTCACGGCCGCCGAGATGGCGCTGCAGAAGCAGCAGCGCGCCGTGGGCACCGCGCTCGGTCTGGAGCGCGCGTCGGGCTTCGCGCACGAGCTGGGCTTCTGGTGGAGCGTGGCGGGGCTGGACTACTACATGGGATACGTGGACAACATGGCGAGTCAGACGCCCGATCAGCTGCGCGCGTACGTGCGCAAGTACATAGTGGGCAAGCCGCGGGTGACCGGCGTGCTGATCTCACCCGAGGACCGCCAGCGGATACAGCTCACGCTCGACGACCTCCACCACGCGCGGATCACCTCCTCCGCGGGGGGCAACCGCTGATGCGCCGCAAGACGATCATCGCTGCCGCCGCCGTCGGCGCGCTCACGCTCTCTACGTGGACGGCGCCCGCCGCGAACGCCCGCGCGCTCGCGGGCGATCGCATCGCCGCCGATGCCTCTTTCCTGGGCGTGAGCCCCGGTGCGCCCGCGGCCTCGCGCGTCGATGCGCCGCACGTGTCGCGTCCCGCACCCGATACCATGACGTCGAGCTTCGACGTCTCCGGTGTCCACGTCATCCTGCGGCGCAACACGGCCAACGACGTGGTGGCCGCCAACCTCTATCTGCTGGGCGGCACCCGCCAGGTAGCCGACTCCAATTCCGGAATCGAGCCGATGATGCTCTGGGTCTCCGAATTCGGCACCAGGCGCTACTCGCGCGAGGCGCTGCGCCGTAAGACCGCGGAGCTGGGGAGCACGATCGTCGTGGAGCCGCGCGACGACTGGACGATGTTCGGCTTCCGCGGCGTGCGCTCCACCTTCGACAGCACCTGGATGATTCTGGCCGACCGCCTCATGGAGCCCACGCTCGACTCCAGCGCCGTGGAGCTCGTGCGCGCGCAGGTGCTGAGCGCGGTACGTCAGCGGAACGACTCGCCCGACAACCTCGTCCAGTACCTGGCCGACAGCATCGCCTTCACGCCGAGCCACTACGCGCTGTCGCCCGCTGGCACGGAGAGCTCGATCGAATCGATCTCCGCGGCCGACCTGCGTCACTTCCGCGATACGGAGCTCGTGACCTCGCGCATGCTCCTCGTGGTGGTGGGGAATGTCGAGCAGGCGCAGGTCGAGCGCCTCGTGAGCGCTACGATCGGCAAGCTTCCGAAAGGCGACTACCGGTGGAAGCCACCCGAGGGCATGGGCCCGCGTCCCGGCGCGTCGGTGCTGGTGGAGCGCGCGCTCCCGACCAACTACATCCAGGGCTACTACTCCGGTCCGAGCGCGACCAACCCCGACTACCAGGCGCTGCGCGTAGCCACCGCAGTGCTAACCGGGAGGATGTTCGCCGAGATCCGCTCGCGCAGGAATCTCACCTACGCCGTGGACGCGCCCTTCGTGGAGCGCGCGGTGGCCGCGGGCGGTCTGTACGTCACCACCACGTCGCCCGATACGGTGCTCACGCTCATGCGCCAGGAGATCTCCGATCTCCAGAATGGTCTCGTGGATGCCGACAACCTTCAGGTGATCACCTCGCAGTTCATCACCGAGTACTTCCTCAACACCGAGACCAACGCGGCACAGGCCGATTTCCTGGCGCGCGCGCAGCTCTACCGCGGCGATTGGCACGCCGCCGACAGCTTCGCCGATGAGCTGCGCCGGGTCACTCCGCTGGATGTGCGCAACGCGGCCAGGAAGTACATGCACGGCGTTCGCTTCGCGTACGTGGGCGACACCAGCGACGTATCGAAGGCGCTGCTGGACGCGTTCTGAAGCTCAGACTTCCTGCATCAGCTCGCGCTCGTACGCGCTGAGGACATCGGCGCGGCTCAGCAGCCCCACGAGCTTCGGATTCGCCTCGCTCTCCACCACGGGGATGACGTCTATCGCGCGCGTGTTCATCTTGCGCAGCGCATCGCGCAGCGAGTCGGTGGGCACCACGACCTCGGTGGGCTCGGCGATGTCCGCCGCCACGAGCAACGGCGCCAGCTCGCCGCGGTCGAGCATCGCCTCGCGCAGCTCCGCGTAGGTGATCACGCCGAGCAGCGTCTGGTCCTCATCCACCACCGCGAGACTGGGGTGGCGCGTCCGCCCCGCGGCCGCGACGATGTCGGCCAGCGTCGCGCCGGCAGGCACCGTCACGGGATCCGGCTCGATCGCCTCGCTCGCCTGAATACGGTGCATGAGCGCGCGGTCGGCCCCGTGCGCGAGGTGCTCACCGCGCCGCTCGAGCCACCCGTCGTACAGACCGTACGGCGCGAAGCGGCGCGCCGTCGCGTACGCGATCACCGATACGAGCATGAGCGGAGGCACGAGCCCGTAGTCGTCGGTCATCTCGAACACCATGAAGATCGCGGTGATCGGCGCACGGTTCGCGGCGGCCACGAGCCCCGCCATCCCCACCAGCCCCCACGCTGTGGGGTGCAGTCCGAAGTGCGGGAGAAGCGTATCCGCCAGCTTGCCCATCGATCCGCCGAGTGCAGCGCCGATGAAAAGTGTCGGCGTGAAGACGCCACCCGAGCCGCCAGAGCCGAGCGTGAGGTTGGTGGCGATGGTTTTCGCCAGCGTCAGCGCGAGGAGGAAGTACCACGCGGTGCCCCCGAACACCTTCGCCGGGATGGCGAGGTGCCCGTTCCCCACCAGGAGCCCGCGTGAGAAGTACACGATGAGCCCCACCGCGAGGCCGCCCACCACGGGCTTCAGCCACTCGGGGCCCGGCGCCTTCTTGAAGTAATCGGCGGTGGAGAAGAAGGTGCGCGTGTAGAACGCGCCCCAGAGCCCGCACGCGATTCCCAGGAGCGGATACAGCAGCAGGATGGCTAGCGGCCGGATCTCACCGTACTCGGGGATCTGGAACGCCGGATGCGAGCCAAGGAACGGTCGTATCGTGAGCGCGCCCGCCACGCTCGCGACGACTACCGGACTGAATGCGCCGATGGAGAAGGTCCCGAGCACTTCTTCGAGCGCGAAGAACGCGCCCGCGAAGGGAGCGTTGAAGGCCGCCGAGATCCCCGCAGCCGCACCGCACCCTGCGAGAACCTTGAGCCGCCGCGGCTGGAAGCGCAGCGCGCGACCGATGGCCGAACCAATGGCCGAACCGATTACCGCTGTCGGACCTTCGCTCCCTGCCGAGCCGCCCGAGCCGAGCGTCACCGCGGAGGCCACGGTGCGAATGATGGACGGCCTGAGGTGCACGATTCCGCCGCGCTTCGCGACCGCCAGCTTGAGCGAGGCCACGTTCTGCCCGTCGGGGATCCGCCGCACCATCGCCCACGCCACCCAGAGACCGAGCGCGGTGAGGAATGGGCGATACGCCACGTGCGACGTGACGCCCACCTTGTCCCCCATCCACACGATGAAGAAGCCGTAGGCGAGATCTATGAGATGGTAGAAGCCCACGACGCCGAGCCCGCCCGCGACCCCTATGATGAGACCGAACACCATCAGCAGCGCACCCTCGTCCCAGTCGCTGCGCGAGATGAGAGTGACGATGCGCGCCCACGGGGCGCTCAGCTTGCTGATGATCGCGTCCTGGATCACCACGCGCGCGCGCTCCGCTCGAGCTCCTCGAGCAGGCGGAGATAACTCTCGTAGCGGTCGCCGCTCACCTCGCCCGCCGCGACCGCGTCGCGCACCGCGCACCCGGGTTCGGCGCGGTGCAGGCAGTCGCCGAAGCGACACTGCTCGATGTGCGGGCGGAACTCGATGAAGCATTCGTCGAGCTCGCGCGGGTCCAGCTCCCAGATCCCCACCTCGCGCAGCCCCGGCGTGTCCACCACGAAGCCGCCCTCGGGATCGGGGAGCGGGTGCATCGATGCGCCAACGGTAGTATGCCGCCCCTTGTTCACCGAGCGGCTGATCTCCCCAACGCGCAGGTTGAAGCCGGGGTAGATGGCGTTGAGCAGCGATGACTTCCCCGCGCCCGAGGGCCCGGAGATCGCCGTCACGCGCCCGTGCAGGGCGGAGGCGAGCGAGTAGAGTCCCGCGCCCGTGACGGCGCTCGTGAGATGCAGCGGATATCCGGCGCGCTCGTACGCCGAGAAGCGTGCGCGCACGTCGTCTTCCGAAACGAGATCGATCTTGTTGATGGCCACGCGCGCTGGGATGTCGTTCGCGGCGGCGATGACGAGGAAGCGGTCGAGCATCCGCGGGTGCGGCTCGGGCTCGGCGGCGGCGAAGACGACGAGCACCTGGTCCACGTTCGCCACCACCACGCGCTCGCGGTACTCGGTACCCGGCGCGCGGCGCGCGAGCCGGGATCTCCGCGGCAGGATCTCGGCGATCGCCCACGCGTCGCCGCGCTCGGCCTGCTCTATGATCACATCGTCTCCGACGGCCAGCTTGAGCGCCTCGCCGCTCCCCCCGCCCTTCTCCGCCTGCTTGAGCCGGCCGCGCATCGACACTTCACGCGTCACGCCGTTCTCATCGAGAGTGCGCCAGACCCCGCCCGTACCACTGAGAACGGACGCCTTCAATCGCACATTCCGACCTGCCAGTTACCGGTCACTCGCTCTCCTCTGCCGGGGGCGCATCTCCCTCGTCGTCCTCGTCCCGCATCACCTCCCACCAGGGCCGCTCGGCCCGGGGAGCATGCTCGCGTATCAGCATTTCGAGTATCTCGCGCACCCGCCCGAGCGGCAAGTCCCCCACGCGCTTTCGCACCTCCGCCTCACTCTCTCCGCGCGCCAGAAAATCGCTCTCCAGATGCCCGCTCACCCTCGGCTCCCCGCTCGACCACCTGACGAAGAGCAGAAACGCCCCCCACGGCTCTTCGGGATCGTCCGTCTCATCCGCCTCGATCTCCACGCTGTACGCCGCCCCATCGCTCCCCTCGAACGCCGCCGGCCGCGCATGCACCGCCATGTATCCGCCGATGGTGTTCTCGTCGCCCTTCGAGTGGTCGGGGGGGAGAAACATGGGAGGGTTCAGGAGGCAGGGTTCAGGGTTCAGGTACTACCTCAGGGGAGAGATCTCTCCTGAGGGGTAGTACCTGAACCCTGAACCCTTTGGTTGCTGAACCCTGCTTCACCGCCCCACCATCTCCTTCATCACGCTCCCCGCGATGAATGCGACGTTGGCGGGGCGCTCGGCGAGGCGGCGCATCAGGTAGGGGTACCACTGGGTGCCGAAGGGGACGTAGACGCGAAGGTTGTAGCCCTCGCGGACGAGCTGGTCCTGGAGGTCGCGGCGGATGCCGTAGAGCATCTGGAACTCGAAGCGGGAGCGCTCGATCTTCTGGTCGCTGACGAAGCGCTTCGCCTCGGCGAGCATCGCGGGGTCGTGGGTGGCGATCCCCGGGTAGTTGCCCTCGAGAAGGAGCTTGTGCATGCAGCGCACGTAGTTCGCGTCCACATCGCGCTTCTCGGGGTACGCCACGGCGGGGGGCTCCTTGTAGGCGCCCTTGCAGAGTCGCACGCGACAGTGCAGCTCCACCGCTCGGTCCACGTCGGCCTGGGTGCGGTACAGGTAGGCCTGCAGCACTATTCCTACGTTCTCGGGATAGTTGGGGTAGAGGCGATCCTCGAAGAGGCGCAGCGTACGCTCGGTGTACTCGCTCGACTCCATGTCGAGCCGCACGAAGGTGCGGTAGTCGCGCGCCCTGCAGAGGATGTCGTGCATCAGCTCAGCGCAGAGGTCTTCGGAGATGTCGAGCCCCATCTGCGTGAGCTTGAGCGAGACGTTCGCGTCGAGCTTCTGCTCTTCGATCCGGTCGAGGATCTCGATGTATTCGTGCGCAGCCGCTCGCGCCTCGTTCTCGTTACGAACGCTCTCCCCCAGCAGGTCGAGCGATGCGGTCATCCCGCGGCCGTTCAGCGAGCGCACTACCTCGAGCGCGTTCTCCAGTGTCTCACCCGGCACGAAGCGGGAGGCGAACTTCTTGGCCAGTCCGTTGTTCCGGACGAACTTGAAGATCCTGGGCTGATTGGAAAGGTAGAGTAGGGTCTGACGGAGCATTGATAAGAGTGTTGGACGCCGGCCGTTCGCTGCCGTGATCAGGGTGCGTGGCACACTGAAGCTATCACCTGCAATTCCGGCTGTCAGGGCGTCGTATCCATCACCCTGTATACCGGATACTCCTGGCCCGCTGTCAGCTCGGGGTCGAAGAAGTTCCAGGCGACCAGGCCGTCGTCGCTCTCCGGCTCGAGCATGTAGAAGGCAACCACGCCCATCGACTGCGCCACGGGCACGATCCAGCCGCCGGCGGCGATGGTCCGTTCGCGCTCGTTCCACTTCCCCTCGAGCCGCACCTCGCGATGGCCCTGGAAGGGCCGTTGCGCCGAGACGACGCTGTCGATGGTGAAGGCCTGGACGCGCGCCTTACGGTCGGCGTCCAGGCGCCGCACCTCGACGCCGTGCTCCCGGAGCAGCCGCACCGCCACGGTATCTTCCGCGCCCAGCACGTATGCCGCGGGTGGCCGCCGCTCCAGCGTGGGCTCGAAGCGGTCGTACACCTTCATCTTCGCGCTGCGATAGTGCCCGGTGCGGCGGATGCCGAGCGGCACTCCCGGTTGCGTTCGCGAGGAGTCGCCGGTGTGCACGAGGTCCTCGTAGACCACCACCTCCTCGAGCGGGTGGGTGGTCATCCGCGAGCGGAGCGGGATCGGACGCGCGTGACGCGGATCGTTCGCCCAGGCCACGATGCTCGAGTCGGCACGCCGCTCCAGCACGCGGATCTCCGCCGCGCGCTCGGCGGTGAGCGAGAGTATCTCGCGCACGAAAGCGTAACTGGACTTTACCCGCCGCTCGAAGGGATCGTGCGAGAACGCCTCGCTGAGAATGGAGATACGGCCGCGGAGACCGAAGTAGTTGGTGCCGTAGCGCGGGTATGGCTCGTAGGTGTACCACCCGGTCTTCACGGTATCGGTGAGATCGCCGCGGCCGAACTCGTCCTGGAAGTTGCCGTAGTCGAAGATCTCGAAGCCGTGCCTGTCGCGCATCCGCTGGCGCAGCACCGGGAGCAGCGAGTCGCGCGCATAGACGCCGCCGAAGAACGCCGCCGGATTCAGCGATGGCGAGTAGGTGAGCGCGTAGCCGTGGTAGCTGCCATCGGTGGTGTGCAGATCCACGAACACGTCCGGCTGCCATTCATTGAATGCCGCGAGCGAAGCGCGCGTCTCCGGCGCATCCACCTTGATGTAGTCGCGGTTGAGATCGAGCCCCCGGGCGTTGGCGCGCGTGCCCACCATCTCCGGACCGTTCTGCGAGCGCCGGTTCTTCTCCTGAGACGCGAAGCGCTCGTTCCCGTCGGCGTTGTAGATCGGCTGCGCCAGCAGCACCACCGAATCGAGGATTCCGGGACCGTGCGCGAAGGATAGATCGCGGATGAGCATGAGCAGCGCTTCCTTCCCCTCTACCTCGCCCGCATGGATGTTCCCCTGCACATACACTATCGGACGCCCCAGCCGCTTTGCCTCTTCGGGCGACGACACCCGCGGGCGCGAGAGCACTACCAGTGGCAGCTCCCTTCCTTCGGTGGTCTTTCCGATGCTCCCCCGCCAGAAGGGGGCACCGAGCGCCTGGAGGCTGTCGAGAAAAGCGATGACGTCGGTGTAGTGCGACGTCTCGGCGTAGCTCGTGCGCTCTGCCCGCGTGCGCGGCAGGCGCGAATCGGACGTCTTCGCAGCGCTCGTCGTTGCGCGCGACTGCGTGGCTGCCGAACATCCCAACGTCAGGAGGAGCGCAGCGATCATCGCCGCACCGCGTCCAATCTCGATCAAGTCCGTTCCCCAGGTCGGCGCGGTGTGGTCTCGACGATGTGGAGCGCCGCGTCGCCCCCACCCGTCATACCGGCTCGCTGTGCCCGCGCCCCTTCTCGGCCATCTCCACGAGCGCGCGCGCCGGCTCGAAGCGCGGAGCGAAGCGGCTGTGGTAGAGCTCCAGCTGCCTGATGATGTTGTTGGCGCCCACGGTCTTCACGTAGCGGAAAGGTCCACCGCGGAAGGGTGGGAAGCCGATCCCGAAGACGGCGCCCACGTCGCCGTCGCGCTCCGAGCGGAGGATCCCTTCCTCCAGGCAGCGCGCGGCCTCGTTGACCATGGCGAGCACGCAGCGCTGCTGCATCTCGGCCACCGGCACCTCCACGCGATTCGACCCCGTGGGGAGGAGCTCGTACACCGACTCGTCCACGCCGCGCTTCTTTCCGCCTGGCGAATCGTAGAGGTAGAAACCCTTACCACCCTTGCGGCCGACGCGACCAGCAGCCACGGCGCGAGCGAGTGACGCAGCCGGAGAGAGCCGCTCGCCGAACGCCTCGAGGAGGACCTGCCCCACCTTCGCGCCCACGTCCAGCCCCACTTCATCCATCAGAGTGATCGGGCCCACAGGGAAGCCGAAATCCACGAGCGCCTTGTCTAGCGCATCGATGGCCACACCCTCGTCCAGGAGGTGCCCCGCCTCGTTCATGAACGCGGCGAGCGTGCGCGTGGTGTAGAAGCCAGGTCCGTCGTTCACCACTATCACGTGCTTGCCGAGCTTCTTTCCGTACGCCACCGCCGTCACAGTGGCCACCGCCGTGGTGGTCACGGTGACGATGACCTCGAGCAACGGCATCTTGTGCACGGGCGAGAAGAAGTGCATGCCGAGCACCTGCTCGGGCCTCTTCGACGCCTCGGCGATCCGCGTGATGGGGATCGTGCTCGTGTTCGAGGCGTAGATCGCATCGCCCGGGACCACCTCCTCGGCCTCGCGCAGCACCTGCTGCTTGAGCGCGAGATCCTCGAACACCGCCTCCACCAGGAGGTCCACGTTCTGGAAGCCGGAATAGTCGACCGTGCCGCCCACGAGCGAAATCTCGTCCTCGAATTCGCGCCGCGTGATCCGCTTCTTCACGAGCTGCTCGCGAAGCACTTCGTTCACCGACCTGAGGCCGTGCGCCACGCGCGCGGTGTCGGCGTCCTTGAGGCGCACCACCGTGCCGCGTCCGGCGGCGACGCTCGCTATCCCCGCTCCCATGAAGCCGGCTCCGAGGATGCCGATCTTGTCCACCGGAAGCGGATCCAGCGGGACGCCCACGCCGTTGTCCTTCTTGAGCGCCGTGGTGGCGAAGAAGAGGTAGACGAGCTGCTTGCACACCTCCGTCACCGACATCTCGCCGAAGAGCCGCGCCTCCTCGGCGAAGCCGCGCTCGCTCCCCTGGTCGTAGCCCGCTCGCACCGCCTCGATGGCGGCGAGCGGCGCCGGGTAATGACCGTGGGTCTTCTCGACGACGCCGTCGCGCGCCTTGTTGAACACCACGCGCCGGCCCATCGGGGTTCCCTCGAGCGCCAGATTCGCGATGCCGCGCGAACGGCGCTTGCGCCCCGCTCGGGCGATCGTTCCGTCGGCGATCTTGCGCGCGCGGTCCACCGCCACGTCGCGCAGGATCGCCGGGTGTACCAGCTCGTCGATCAGCCCCATGCCGAGCGCCTTCTTCGCGCGAACGTTCTTCCCGGTGAGAATCATGTCGAGCGCGTTGCGCAGACCCACCGTGCGGGGGAGCCGCTGCGTGCCGCCCGCTCCGGGGATCACGCCCAGCGTGACTTCGGGGAGCGCGAGCATCGTCTTCGGATGGTCCGTCGCTATGCGGTAGGCGCAGGCGAGCGCCATCTCGAGGCCACCGCCCAGACACGCGCCGTGGATCGCCGCCACCATCGGTGTGCGCAGCCGCTCGATCCGTTCCATCACGGCCTGCCCGCTCCGGCTGAGCGCCTCCCCTTCGTTGGCGGAGTTGATGGTGGTGAACTGCTGGATGTCCGCGCCCGCGATGAAGTTCTCCGGCTTCCCGGACATGAACACCACCGCGCTGACCGTGGAGTCGCGCTCGACCCGGTCGAGGAGCGCGGTGAACTCTTCCACTACCGCCTGGTCGAGCGTGTTCACCGATTCATCGGGGACGTCGAGGGTGATGACGGCTATGCCGTTGTCGACGCCGAGGGAAAGCGCGCGCGAAGCGTAGGGTATGGTTGCGATGCTCATGCCGCCTCCACGACCATCGCGAAGCCCATCCCACCGGCGGCGCACACGGTCATGAGCCCGAACTGCCCGCCGCGGCGCCGCAGCTCGTGCGCGAGCGTCATGGTTATGCGCGCACCCGTCGCTCCGAAGGGGTGGCCGATGGCGATCGAGCCGCCCATCACGTTGAGACGCGAGCGGTCCACCTCGCCCACCGGGTGTGAGAAGCCGGCCCTCGCTGCCCATTCCCTGCTCTCGAAGCCCTCGAGGTTGGAGAGCACCTGGGCCGCGAACGCCTCGTGCATCTCCACGAGGTCGATGTCTCTGAGCGAGAGACCCGCGCGACGGAGCGCCACGGGCGCGGCGAGCACCGGCGCCTGCAGGAGCTGCTCGCCTGGATCGAGCGCCGCGTAGGCGTACGACCTGATGTAGGCGAGCGGCTTGTAGCCCAGCGCCGCCGCGCGCTCGTCGCTCATGAGGATCACCGCCGCCGCACCGTCGGTGAGCGGTGAGGAGTTCCCTGCCGTAACCGTTCCATAGCGCCGGTCGAAGACCGGCTTCAGCGCCTGCAGTGCCTCGAGATTCGTATCGGTGCGGATGCCGTTGTCGCGAGTCTCGACGATCTCGTACTTCGGCGGGACGTAGTACGGCATGATCTCGGCCGTGAGCCGGCCGTCCTGCGTTCCCGCCGCCGCGAGTCGGTGCGAGCGGAGCGCGAACTGGTCCTGCTCCTCGCGCGAGATGTGATTGAGCTTCGCCATCTTCTCCGCCGACTCGCCCATGGTCTCGCCGGTGGACGGTTCGGCGATGGCGGGAGTGATCGGGACGAGGTCGCGCGGCCGGGTGCGCGCCAGAGTCTTCACGCGGGCGCCCGCCGACTTGGCCTTCGACGCCCGCACCAGCGTGTCGGAGAAGCGGCGCGAGTGGAGGATCGGGATGTTGGAGAGCGACTCGGCACCGCCCGCGATCATCACGTTTGAGTGGCCGAGCACGATCTGGTCGGCAGCGTCGGTGATGGCCTGATTAGCCGAGGCGCACGCGCGGCTCACCGTGTAGGCCGGGATCCCCTTGGGGAGCATGGGGAGGAGCGCCACCTCGCGCGCGATGTTGGGCGCGAGCACCGACGGGACCACGGTTCCGAAGACGACTGCGTCGATCTCCTCTCCATCCACGGCGGTACGCTGAAGGAGCTCGGCCACGACCGTGCGGCCGAGCTCCTGGGCCGTGAGAGAGCTGAGATCTGTACCGGCGCGGGCGAACGGAGTACGCAAACCAGCCACGATCGCCACGCGGCGACCGTTGGTCCCGTAGGTAGCCATGGGTGGAACATAGGCAGGGTGATGTAAGGATGGAATGTCGAGCGCGGCCTGAGGGATTCCTGTGCATCCCACTGGCGCACGACTCGCGCGGATAGTATCTGTCTCTTCAGTTCCATCCCGAACGACATCAATCACTTAGCATGAAACGTGCGTACTGGGCCTGAGTCTGGCTGGCCGTTACCGGGGTGGTGGTCGTGGAGACGAATGTTGCGATGCCGCAGGCGGGTTACGCTGCGCAGCACGGCACCGACAGGCGTGTGACGTATCCGCTGTCGTTGGCCACGCGTGAGTCGAATCTGAGCGCGCTCGGAGAAGAGCCGTTCGACATTGTAGTCGTCGGTGCCGGGATCACGGGTGCCGGGGTCGCACGCGAGGCCGCGATGCGTGGGATGCGCGTCGCGCTCGTGGAGAAGGAAGACTTCGCGAGTGGCACGTCCAGCCGTTCGTCGCGGCTCGTCCACGGCGGCCTGCGCTACCTGGAGCACGGCGAGCTGCACCTCGTGTACGAGGCGAGTCGCGAACGGCGCATCCTCCTGCGCATCGCACCGCACCTCGTGAGGCCGCTCCGGTTCCTCTGGCCCATCTTCGAGAAGACGCGGATCCCGCGCTGGAAGCTGCGCGCCGGCTTCGTTCTCTACGACGCGCTGGCCCTCTTCAGGAACATCGCCAGTCACCACTCCCTCGACAGGCAGCGGGTGCTCGACGAGGAGCCGGCGCTAAGGCAAGCCGGCCTGCGCGCCGGGGTCAACTACTTCGATGCGGCCACCGACGACATCCGCCTCACGATCGCCAACGTGCGCGCGGCCGCCGGGTCCGGGGCCCTGGTGGTGAACCATCTGGCAGTTCGTTCGATGTCGAAGGAAGGCGCGCTGGTGAACGGTGTGAGCGTCGAGGACTCGCTCACGGGGCGAAGCGTGACCATCGCAGCCCGCACGGTGGTGAACGCGACGGGTCCGTGGAGCGATGAGCTCCGGCGGCTGGCAAATCCGGATGCGAGACCGTCCGTACGGGGGACCAAGGGAGTCCACGTGGCGGTCGCGCAGTCGCGGATCGGGAACAACGGCGCGCTCACGCTCCTCTCCCCGATAGACGGCCGCGTGGTGTTCATCCTCCCCGCCGGCCGCCTCACGATCATCGGCACCACCGACTCCGATTATTCGGGCCCGCCCGACCAGGTGCTTCCGACCGCGGCCGACGTCACCTATCTCCTGCGCACCGCCAACTCCTTCTTCCCTTCGGCGCATCTGGTGGCCGGAGACGTCGTGAGCGCGTGGGCGGGAATCCGCCCGCTGGTCAGCGACGGGGAGGGCGCGCCTGGAAGCGTCTCACGCGAGCACGCCGTCCACTGGACCGCGCCCGGCCTCCTCAGCGTCAGCGGCGGCAAGCTCACCACCTATCGTTCGATGGCGCAGGATGTGGTCGACGAGATCGCCCGCTCGATCGGCACCCCCGTGGTTCACGCGCCCACCGCCCGCGTCCCCCTCCCCGGCGGCGACATGGCCAGCTTCGAGGAAGAGGTAGCGCGCGCCAGAGCGATGATCGGGGTGGACGATGTGGCCGACCACCTCGTGGCCGCCTACGGCACCGAGTGGCGGGACATCTGGGCCATCGTGGAGAGCGACAACGCCCTCGTCGCCCGAGTCTCCCCCGAGCTCCCCTACATCGCCGCCGAGATCCATTGGGCCGTGGAGCAGGAGATGGCCCTCACCATCGCCGACATTCTGGTGCGCCGCCTGCACGTGGCCTTCGAAACCCACGACCACGGCGTCTCCGCCGCCCCCGCCGTCGCCCGCGTCGCCGCCCCTCTCCTCGGTTGGACCGGCGAGCGAATAGAGGCAGAGCTGGCGAGGTACGGGCGGGAGGTGGGAGGGATATTCGGGGGGTAGATCGGGGCGGGGGAGAGTGGTTTAAGGGAACAGGAAACAGGGAACAGGTAAGAGCTCCCGGCGGTAGAGCCCTTTTCCCCGAGGCAGTTCCCTGCTCCCTGTTCCCTATTTCCTGTTCTCCGTTTCCTTCCCCTCCGTCTAGACACATCCCCTCCCGGCACATAGAATAAGGAATGGTACGCAGCGCCCGGCCTCACCGGCCGGGCGCTCCACTTTTTTTGCCCTGTGGATTTCCCATGATCGAAGAGCTGAAGCAAAAGCTGGAGGCGGAGGTAACCGCTCTTCAGCACGAACTCAACGTCAAGCTGCCGGAAGAGATCCGCAAAGCGGTGGAGCTGGGCGACCTTCGCGAGAACAGCGAGTACAAGTCCGCGCTGGAGCGCCAGCAGTTCGTTCAGGCGCGCCTCGGACAGCTCCGCCAGCGTCTCAGCAAGCTGTCACAGGTGGACATCGCACAGATCCCCACCGACAAGGTCGGCCTCGGCTCGCGGGTCACGGTGAAGGACGTGAGCACCGGTGACACCGAGGTATACAACCTCGTCTTCGGCGACGCCGCGGACTTCGAGGATGGCCACGTCACCATGGCCTCCCCCATCGGCCTGGCCCTCGTGGGCAAGGGCATCGGTGACGTCGCCATCCTGAAACTCCCCGCCAAGACCCGCCGCCTCGAGATCACGGGGTTGTCGACGATACATGAGAACGGCGGGGGGAAGTAGAAGAAAGCAGAAAGCAGGAACGGCAAGGAGACAGGGAACGGGAAACGGGTAACTGCCTCGGCGTAGAGGGCTCTACCGCCAGGAGCTCTTACCTGTTTCCTGTTCCCTGTTTCCTTTCTCCTCTCTCCCCTCACTCCCCCGCTCCCCCTGCGCCTCGTACGCCTCCACTACCGCGCGGGCGGCTTCGGCGGGGTCGTCGGTGAGGAGCATCAGGTCCATGTCGCCGGCGGAGATCTTCTTCTCGAGGAGGACGCGCGACTGGAGCCAGCGGACCAGGCCAGCCCAGTAGTGGCGGCCGAACATCACCACGGGGAAGTGGTAGATCTTTCCCGTCTGGATCAGCGTCAGGGCTTCGAAGAGCTCGTCGAGCGTGCCGAAGCCGCCGGGGAAGATGATGAAGCCGACCGAGTACTTGATGAACATCGTCTTCCGCACGAAGAAGTAGCGGAAGTTGATCAGCGTATCGACGTACGGGTTCGCTCCCTGCTCGAACGGGAGCTCGATGTTGCAGCCGATGGAAGGGCCGCCGCCCATGCGCGCGCCCTTGTTGGCCGCCTCCATGATCCCCGGGCCGGCGCCGGTGATGATCGAGAAGCCGGCTTCCGCCAGAAGTCTCGCGACCTCCTGCGCGGCCCCATACTGCGGGTCGTCGGGACCCACGCGGGCCGAGCCGAAGATCGTGACTCCCTTCGTGACACCGGCCAGCGTGTCGAAGCCCTCGATCAGCTCGGACGTGATTCGCAGAACGCGCCAGGGATCCGTTCGCGTGAAGTCCGCGGCGGTCGCCGCTCCGCCGGGGCGGAGGAGTTTCTGGTCTTCGGTGACGGAGGGCGGGACGTAGTCGCGAAGCGATTGGTCGATCGGTCGCTGATCGAGGATCCTGACCGCGCCCTTCTGTCGAGCACCGTTACCGTCGGACGGAGGGACCCGTCCCGCTTTACGGTGGCCGGCTTCGGTGCGCTCGCGCAGTCCCTCGCGTGATTCCTTCTCCGCCTCTTCCCGTACGGCTCGATCGGCGCGACGGCCCGTAGCCGTCGTCACTTCGTTCTTTTTTCCGTTGGTTGGCTTCCGCTTTCTGGTCGCCATTTCAGAGCGTCGATCCGTTCATGTGCTAAACTTCTCCATACTCCATATACGAGAGCGGTTGCCGCGACGGCGTAAGCTAGCGCGCGGGTGGTGCGAGAGGTACCGAAGGACGGATAACGGGGTAACGGAGCTCCGAAGGTCTTTACGATGTCGCTGATAATTCTGGTGGCCGACGGCGCGCGCGCCGACAGCTTCGACGCGGGGATCGCGAACGGTACCCTCCCGGCACTGGCTCGGCTCCGCGCCGAGGGTGGCCTGCACGCGGTGACCACCGTCTTCCCCTCGGTGACGGGTCCGGCCTACGCACCCTTCCTTACCGGACGATTCCCCGGCCCCGTAGGTCTCCCGGGACTCCGCTGGTACGATCGCGCCCGCACCCGCTGCACCATCCGCCCCTACTGCCGCAGCTACCTCGGCAGCGACATGCGGCACATGGATCGCGACCTCGACGCGCGCGTGCCCACCCTTTTCGAGCTCGTGCGCTCGCGCTTCTCCGCCATGAGCATGATCGCTCGCGGCGCGCGGCGGCGCGAGAAGCTCGGGCCGGGCCTTCGCCTCATCACGCGCATCGCGCGAACCCACTGGAGCGGTAACGTGGCCGGCTGGCTCGCGATAGACCGTCTGGTGGCGAGCGAGGCCGCGCGCCGCATCCGCGAGCACCGCCCCGAGCTGAGCTTCGTGGCGCTCCTCGGGCTCGACAAGACATCGCACGCATCAGGCCACGACTCACCCGCCGCGCACGGCGCGCTGCGAGCGATGGACGACACCGTGGCGGAGCTGCGCGACGACGCCGAGCGTGCCGGAAGGTGGGAGGATACGCAGCTCTGGGTAGTGAGCGACCACGGCCACTCCGACGTGCGCGGGCACGACGACGTTGCCGCGTACGTCACGACTCTCGGGCATCGCGTGATCTCGCACCCGTGGGTTTATGCGCGCCGCCCCGATGTCGCGGTAATGGTGAGTGGCAATGCCATGGCGCATCTCTACCTGGAGCTCGCGCGGCGCCAGCGCCCCTGGTGGCCCGAGCTGCGCGCACGGTGGGAGTCGCTCGCGGCGGCCCTGCTCGAGCGCGAGTCGGTGGACCTCCTCCTTCTTCCCCACTCGCCGCGGCTCTGCGAGGTGCGAGGGCGCGGCCGCGGGAGCGCGTTCGTGGAGCGCCACGGCGACCGCTACGGCTACCGTCCCATCGACGGCGACCCGCTGGGGCTCGG
>DATCXR010000501.1:0-23223 GCA_036565685.1 Gemmatimonadaceae bacterium | reverse complement strand
GGCCGGCTCGCCGGTGTTGACGATCATGAATCCTGGCGATCGCTGGGTGCGCATCTACGTCCCCGAGAACCGGCTCGCGGCGGTGAAGCTCGGGACGCCGGCCGCGATAAGCTCGGACACCTACCGCGACAAGGTCTATCCGGGCGAGGTGACCTTCATCGCTCGCGAGGCGGAGTTCACTCCGAAGACGGTGCAGACCACCGAGGAGCGAGTGAAGCTCGTCTATGCGGTAAAGGTGCGGGTCACGGGCGATACGACGAACGACCTCAAGCCGGGCATGCCCGCGGACGTTCAACTGGTAGCGGCGGAGGTTCCATGAACACGGACACCGGCGACATCGCCATCCGCGTGGAAGGCCTCACGCGCAACTTCGCCGCGCTCACCGCGGTGGATGGACTCTCGTTCGACGTGCGTCGCGGGGAGCTGTTCGGGTTGGTCGGGCCCGACGGCGCGGGGAAGACCACCACGCTCCGTATGCTCGCCGGGGTGATGCGGCCGAGTGCGGGTGACGCGGTGGTCAACGGCGTGAGCGTGGCGAAGGACCCGGAGGCGGTGAAGCACGACCTCGCGTACATGCCGCAGCGCTTCGGGCTCTACTCCGACCTCACGGTGCTCGAGAACCTGGAGTTCTACGCGGATCTCTTCCAGGTCCCGAAGTCCGAGCGCGCGGCGCGTCTCGAGCGGCTCTTCCAATTCTCCAACCTCGGCCCCTTCAAGGGCCGGCTCGCGGGGAAGCTCTCCGGCGGCATGAAGCAGAAGCTCGCGCTCTCCTGCGCGCTCATCCATCAGCCGAAGGTGCTGCTGCTCGACGAGCCGACCTTCGGCGTGGATCCCATCTCCCGGCGCGACCTCTGGCTCATCGTGCACGAGATGGTGGCGCAGGGAGTGACGGTGGTGGTGAGTACGGCGTACATGGACGAAGCCGAGCGCTTCGACCGGCTCGCGCTACTGCACGAGGGGCGCATCATGGCGCTCGATCCGCCGCAGGCGCTGGAGGGCACGATCGGCGGAATCATGCTCGCGGTGGAAGTCGATCGCGTGCGCGAGGCGCGCGCGCATCTCGCGCGGCATCCACTCGTGCGCCGCGTCGCGCTCTTCGGCGACCGGTTGCACGTGACCGTGGCCGGTGATGATGCGCTTGCTGGTGGTGCGGGCGCCCGCGCGGCGAAGCTCATCGAGGACACCCTGCGCGAAGCGGGGGCCGGCGTGCGTGGCGTCCGGGTCGTGGCGCCGTCTCTCGAAGATGTGTTCATCGACCGCATCCCTGCAGGGGAGGCCGCATGAGCGAGCGCATGAACAGCGGTCGCGAGCGGGCGGTGGTCGTGGACGAGCTGACCAAGCGCTTCGGCGACTTCGTCGCGGTGGATCGCGTCACGTTCGATGTGGCGCGGGGCGAGATCTTCGGCTTCCTCGGACCCAACGGCGCGGGGAAGACGACCACCATCAAGATGCTCACGGGGCTCCACGCGCCCACCTCCGGCAGCGCCACCGTGGCGGGGCTCGACATCGCCACCGCGGCGCGCGCGCTCAAGCGGCGGATCGGCTACATGTCGCAGCTCTTCTCGCTGTACGCCGATCTCACGGTGGAGGAGAACATCGGCTTCTTCTCCGGACTGTACGGCGTGCCGCGGGCCCGCCGCGCGGAGCGGCGCGACTGGGTGCTGGAGATGGCTGGTCTGAAGGATCACCGGACGCGACTCACCGCCGAGCTTCCGCTGGGGTGGAAGCAGCGCCTCGCGCTCGGCTGCGCGGTGCTGCACGAGCCGCCGGTGCTCTTCCTCGACGAGCCCACCTCCGGCGTGGACCCGATCGCACGCCGTCAGTTCTGGGAGCGCATCGACCAGCTCGCGGAGCAGGGGACGACGGTGTTCGTGAGCACGCACTACATGGAGGAGGCGGAGTACTGTCATAGGCTCGCGCTGATGAATCGGGGCAGGATCATCGCGCTCGATCGGCCGGCGCGACTTCGCGAGGGCGATCACGAGCCGATCTTCGAGCTGCAGACCGACGACACGCCGCGCGCAGTCGAGCTGCTGAAAGCGCTGCCCGGGGTGATCGAGGCAGCGATGTTCGGGCGAGCTATCCACGTGACCGTGGCGGACGCGGATCGAGCGCGGGGAGCGGTGAGCGAAGTGCTAGCGGAGCACGGGATAGGCTCGAGCGCGCTCACGCCCGTGGTCCCGTCACTCGAAGACGTGTTCGTCTCCCGGGTACGCGCCGCCGGCGGCGCGATCGTCGATTGAGCGCGATCGGAGAAGTGATGCGATGATCAACCCACACAGACTGCTCGCCATCTCGCGCAAGGAGGTGATCCAGCTTCGCCGGGACACGCGGAGCCTGATCCTCGCGTTCCTCCTCCCCGTGGTGCTGCTGGTCATCTTCGCCTACGGGATAAGCTGGGATGTCAACGAGGTGACCACCGCCGTGGTGGACCAGAACGGCTCGGCGCAGAGCCGCGCGCTGGTGGATGCCTTTCGTTCTTCCGGCTACTTCGACATCCGCGAGTGGCCGGCGCGGGCCGCGGATGTGGACCCGTTGATCGACCGCGGTCGCGTGCAACTCGCGCTGGTGATCCCTCCGGACCTCAGCGCCGATCTCGCGGCTGGGCGGCCGGCGCGCGTCCAGGCGCTGGTGGACGGCAGCGACGCGAACACGGCGACCATCGTGCTGGGCTATACCCAGGCCGTGGTGCTGTCGTACGCGGCGGGCGCCGCGAGCGAAGCCGGTGCGCGGCTCGCTGCCCCCGTGCAGCTGGAGAGCCGGGTGTGGTACAACGAGGAGCTGGTGAGCCGGAACATGATCGTCCCGGGACTGGTGGCGGTGATCATGATGATCATCGCGGCCATGCTCACGTCGCTCACCATAGCGCGGGAGTGGGAGCGCGGGACGATGGAGCAGCTCGCATCCACGCCGGTACACCGCGTGGAGGTGGTGCTCGGGAAGCTGCTCCCGTACCTGGTGATCGGGCTCGTCGATGTCCTCATCACCACCGCGCTCGGCGTGTGGCTGTTCGGCGTCCCCTTCCGCGGTCACCTGATGTATCTGATGGGGGCGTCGACTCTGTTTCTCATCGGTGCGCTGGGGCTCGGGCTCTTCATCTCGGCCGCCACCCGGTCGCAGCTCCTCGCCACGCAGCTCGCGATGGTGGTCACCTTCCTCCCGGCCTTTCTGCTCTCGGGATTCATGTATGCCATCGAGGGGATGCCGCCCGGGATGCGGGCCGTCACCCTGCTGGTGCCGGCGCGCTACTTTGTCGTCGTCACTCGAGGCGTGTTCCTCAAGGGGAGTGGGGTGAGTGCTCTCTGGGAGCAGGGGCTGCTCATGCTGGCGTTCGCGGCGATCGGCCTCGTGCTATCCACACGCGTCTTCCGGAAGGAGATCGCATGATGCGGCTATCTGGTAAAGCTCGCTCGCTCGCACCGCGGTGTGGGCACGGGGAGAAGCTGGCTCGCGTCCGGGAGATGGTAGTCAAGGAGTATCGTCAGATCTTCCGGGATCCGCGCATGAGCCGGGTGATCTTCATCACTCCCATCCTGCAGCTCCTCCTCTTCGGCTACGCCGTCTCGACCGACGTGCGCAACACCTCCACCTTCGTCGTGGATCACGACGGCACGCTCGCATCGCGGAACTTCGTGGAGTCGTTCACATCGTCGGGCTACTTCCGGCTGGCGGGGAAGTCGGACCGTCCCGCGGATCTGGTGCGTGCGCTCGACCGCGGTGACGCCATAGTGGGGCTCGAGGTACCGCGCGGCTTCGCCGAGTCGCTGCGCAGCGATGGCGGCGCGCACGTGCAACTGCTGCTCGACGGTACGAACTCGAATACCGCGACCGTTGCGCGTGGCTACGCGGAGCGGATCGCGTTCGGCTATGGAGCTCGGGTGGGAGTGGGAGAAGCAGGGGCGGCGGGTGGCGCGGTGGCGCGTCGTGCCAGGAGCAGCCCGCGGGTGGAGCTGCGTGAGCGCGCCTGGTTCAACCCCGACCTCGCGAGCCGCGACTACAACGTGCCGGCGGTGATAGGGGCGATCATGCTGCTCATAGCGCTGCTCCTCACGTCGCTCGCCATCGTGCGCGAGCGCGAGATCGGCACGCTCGAGCAGTTGCGTGTCAGCCCACTCACGCCTGGAGAGCTCATCGCCGGGAAGACCATTCCGTTCGCGATCATCGGGCTGGCCGACATGGTGCTGGTGACGGTGGTGGCGGTGCTCTGGTTCCGGGTGCCGTTCGCGGGGAGTCCGGCGCTCCTTCTCCTGGCGGGCGCGCTGTATCTGCTCGCGGCACTCGGCGTTGGGCTGCTCATCTCCACGCTGGCGTCCACGCAGCAGGAAGCATTCATGGTGAGCTTCCTCGTGTACATGCCGGCGATCCTTCTGTCAGGGTTCATGTTCCCGGTGAGCAGCATGCCGGCCGTGTTCCAGTGGCTCACCTACGCCAACCCCATGCGGCACTTCCTGGAGATCGTGCGTGGAGTGTTCCTCAAGGGGGTGGGGCTCGAGGCACTCTGGATGCAGTATGCTGCGCTCGCCCTGATGGGCGTGTCGCTGCTCGCGGTCGCGACGGTGCGCTTCCGCAGGGAGGCGGGTGGGTGAGCGTCGTGGTCAGCTCCGGAATCGTGAATCGCTACAGATGGAGAAACCAGCTGTAGCGATTCACGATTCCGGAGCTGACCACGACGCTCAGTACCACGCCACCAGATCGATCCCCTGGTAGTAGTGTTTCAGGATGGCGTCGTACGACGCGCCCTTGCCGGCCATTCCCACGGCGCCGGTCTGCCCCATCCCCACGCCGTGTCCCCACCCTCCGCCGTACACGCGGAAGCCGGTCACGCTGTTAGTCGCGCTGTCCATCACGGGCTCTATGTAGAACAGGGTGCTGAGCAGCGACGCCATCGCGCCGTCGGCGTTGATGTACCTGAGCGTCGAGCGTATGCGATCCTTGGTCTGGTAGAACCGCCCGGCGTCGGTCACGAACTCTATCTCCATCACGCGTCCCGACGGCCCGCGCTGCAGCACGTTGATCTCGTGCACCGTGCCTACCGGCTGGCCATACGCCGCGCTCAGCACGGCGCTGATCTCCTGGGCGGTCCACTCGAAGGTCCACCTGTGGTAGCGCGACCAGTCGGACTCGAAGCTCCCGCTGTGCTCAGCGCGCAGCGATCGCGGGTTGGCGGCGTTCATGAAGACTTCGAGCGATGGCACGTTCACGAGGGCGTAGCCACGCTCCTCGTCCGGAACGGAGCGCAGGTAGTCTATGGGCGCCGAGTTGTAGACTTCCTCGTTGTTCGCGGTCCAGCCGCCGGTGGTCGACGAGAAGAGCGCATCGATGAGCTGGCCGCCCTTCACGGCAACGATCCCGCGTGTGGCGTCTACCGCGGCGGTCGACACGGCTCGCTCTGCGGAGTAGCCGCCGTACACCTGGTCCGACGTGGTCGGAAGCAGATCGTAGCCATCCGCCGAGCGCTTGCCGAGCCCGCGCAGCGCGTAAGTGCGCGCAGCCACGGCCTGCGCCTTCTGCGCTTCCGGCTCGCCGTAGGGCACGGGCGGAAGCTCGCGGGGCACCACGCCGTAGAGGTACTCCTCCAGCGGAAGCTCGTTCACTCCAGCCAGTGTGCCGGAGCTGTTCACGATCACCTCGGCCACGCCGCGGTATTCGCTGCCGTTTATGCGAACCGTGGCCCCTCCGGCGTCGAGCACCACCGGGCCGGTGGAGATCACTTCGTCAGCGCCGTGCGTCACCTTGTAGCTGGTAGAGCCCTCGACGAACGTCACCACCTTCCAGAACGAGTCGGTGCCGGCCAGCCCCTTCGCGATCACCTCGTTTCTGAAGGTATTGCGGATGCTCCATGATGCGTCGGGCGCGAACTCGCCGATGAAAAGACGCCAGCAGTTGGCGCCGGCCACGAACTCGGTGTACGCCACGTATCCCTGCGACTCCACGTTGGCCACCCACGAGTCGCGGTAGGCCTCGTCGCCGGTGCACGCCGTCTGCAGCCGGTAGTTCTCGTGAATCGTGGCACTCGATCCGAGCGTCACCGTGGCCGCATCGCCCGAGCCGCTCATGAGGAGCACGCCCGTGCTCTTGTCGTGGATGTTCCACGCCGCATCGCTTCCGATCTGGATGCTGGTGGCGGAAGGGACGACGCCGATGCGGATATTACCGTTGAAGTTCGCCGCCGTGTTCGCAGCTCTGATCGTGGACGGAGCGGTGCGGGGTGCAGCGGGAGCAGTTGGGGATTCCGAGCATGCACCGAGCAGTAGGGCGGCGATGCAGGTGAAGAGCGCGCCGCGGCGCGGCGCCTTGGCCTGTAGCGTCACGATGTGTGCCTCCGGTTGAGGATGAGCGATCGGTCCGCAGATTATGGCTCGGAGGAGGACCGACCGCTACCAGCGGGAGGCAGGGTCAGGTCTTGACTTGATACATTTTCCGGCCGCGGCCGGAAAATGTATCAAGTCAAGACCTGACCCCTGACCCCTTCAGCCTGACCCCGTCGCGCGGCGCAACACCCTCCCCGCCCGCGCATCCGTGAACTTCCCTCCATCCACCACCGCCACCCCGTTCACGAGCACGTAGTCGATGCCCACCGGGTACTGGTGAGGATTCTCGAAGGTCGCGCGATCTTCCACGGTCGCTGGGTCGAACACCACGAGGTCCGCGTACATCCCCTCCGCGACCTGGCCGCGGTCGCGCAGGCCGAGCCGCTTCGCGGGCATCCCGGTCATCTTGTGCACCGCTTCCTCGAGCGTGAGCACGTGGCGCTCGCGCACGTAGCGGCCGAGCACGCGGGGGAAGGTCCCGTACCAGCGCGGATGCGGATGGCCTTCGCCCGGGCGTACGAGCCGCCCGTCGGAGGCGATCATCGTGTGCGGGTAGCGCATGATGCGCTCGACGTCGGCGTCGTCGAGCACGTGGTAGATCGCCGATGCGCCGCCGCGCTGGAGCGCATCGATCACGAGCTCCGCGCCCACCTCGGGGGTGGGCTCAATCCCGCGCTCGCGCGCCCAGTCGGCGAGCGTCTTCCCTTCCAGATCGCGCTTCCACGACACCTTCGCGAGCTGCACGCGCGAGATGTCGCCGCCGCCGCGGTCGTTCAGGATGTTGAAGACGGTTCCCTTCACTATGCTGTCGCGCAGGGCGGGATCGCGCAGCCGCCGCGCGAAGGCGCTGTCGCCATCGGCCATCGCCCACGCGGGGACGAGCACGCCGATCCCGGTGTAGGTGGCCGTGTACGGGTACTGGTCGGCCATCACGTCCACGCCGGCCGCGCGCGCCGAGTCGATCATCGCGAGGGTGCGCACGCTCGCGCCCCACATCGGCTTCCCCACCACCTTGTGATGGGTGAGAACGACGGGAATGTGCGCGCGACGCCCGATCTCGATCGCCTCGGCCACTCCGTCTATGAGACCGAGTCCTTCCTCGCGCAGGTGCGAGGTGTAGATGCCGCCGGAGTCCGCGGCCGCCTGCGCGAGTGCCACGACTTCGTCGGTCTTCGCGTAGGCGCCGGGGAGGTATTTCAACCCTGTCGAGAGTCCCCACGCACCATCGCCCATCGCCTGGGCGACCATCTGCTGCATCCGTCGCAGCTCGTCGGCGGTGGGCGCGCGGTCGGCCATCCCCATCACGCGCCGACGGATGGTGTTGTGTCCCGTGAGGAAGGCGACGTTCATCCCGAGGCCGAGCGATTGCGCGGAGTCGAGGTACGGGGCGAGCGGCCAGGGTGAGCTTCCGTCGGGACCGCCCAGCGCGGTGGTCACGCCCTGGCGCACGGCGCTCTCGGCGCCGGGGAGGCGGAGCAGCGGATCGAGGTGCGCGTGGAGATCGATGAAGCCCGGTGCCACGACACGTCCGGTGGCATCGATGAGGTGCGTCGCGCTGTCGCGCTCGAGCGGCGAGCGCGAGACGCGCACGATGCGATCGCCGGTGATGGCTACATCGGCGCGATACGGGGCGGAGCCGGTGCCGTCGATGACGGTGCCGCCAGTGATGAGAAGATCGTAGCGCGACGGAGGATCCGCTTGCTTGGCGGACGACGAGTGCCGCGTGCAGGCGCCGAGGAGCAAGAAGAGGAAGGGGAGTAGCCGCGAGGCGAGTGGTCGCATGATCGGCGGTCACCGTGCGTGGAGGGATGTGCAATGATGGGACTCCGGGCCATGAGGGTGCAACGCCGCGTGGCTCCGTACATTTCCGAGCAAAGGATGCGGTAGTCGCCTCAGTGAGCGAGCGCGATCCACGCTTACCGGGTAGTCCGGTCGCCGGGTCTGCAGCGAGCCGGGATTCCACCCGGCCGGCGTATAGGGGTTCGAGCTCGCTCGCCGGTACACAGATAAGAAGCCATCCGGCGGTACGTCCTCTACCGCCATCAGCCACCCCTCCGGCTGCGCGTCGCGTCGCCGGCGTCCGTCCCATCGTCCACCACATGACACTCCCCCGCGTCGTGCACCTGGATTCGGATCTGATAGTGCGCATCCGCGCGGGTGACGAGGACGCGTTCGCGGAGCTCTTCAGGCGGTACTACCGGTCGCTCTGCTACTATGCCGCTCGCATCGATGTGACCGGAACCGGGGGCGAGGAGATAGTGCAGGAGGTGCTCTTCCGGATCTGGATGACTCGGGACCGGTTGATGGTCACCAACACACTGTCGGGCTATCTCTACGCGGCGGTCCGCAACCACGCCCTCAACCAGCGCGCGCGGGCGAAGACCGAAGGCCGATGGCGGCAGGCGAAGACGCTCGAAGCGTTGCACGCGCCCGTCGAGGCGCCGAGCGCCGAGGAAGAGTTCAAGGCCGCCGAGATGGCGGTGGCGATCGATGATGCGATCGCGCAGCTCCCACCCCGCTGCCGCGAGGCCTTCGTGCTCCGGCGGCAGCATCACATGAGCTACGCGGAGATCGCGCGAGCCATGCAGATCAGCTCCAAGACCGTGGAGATCCAGATCGGCAACGCCCTCAAGCGGCTGCGCGAGGCGCTCGCCGAATGGATGTGATAGGGGTCGCCCGCGGCTGGCCGGTATGTAAGGCATGACGAACAGCACGCCTCCCGATCGCCTCCACGCTCTATCCGGTGAGCCAGAGTGGAGTCTGCTGGATAGATACTTCGGCTCCGAGTGCACGCCTGAAGAGGCGAACGCGGTCGAACGCTGGATCGCCGCCGACGACTCGCACGCGGAGCTCATCGTCTTCCTGAGACGGATCTGGGAAGAAGGCGGCGTAGTACGCCCGGTCATCGATGAGGAAGCCCGCTGGCACGCGCTCCGCGCGCGCGTCAGGGGTGCGCGGAGCGACCTGACGCCCGCCCGCACCCTGCGCTTCGCGCCGCTTACCATAGCTCGGCGCCCGCGTGGCGGCCTGCGCATCGCACGGCTTCTGGTGGCCGCGACGGCGATGGCTGCGGCCGTGGCGGTGGCAGTTCTCTGGGGAATGGGGAGAATGGGGCACGCGCCGAACGACACCGCCCATGCCGGGCACGAGTACGCGACCGAGCGTGGGCAGAGAGCCACGATCATGCTGGTGGATGGCACGCGCGTATGGCTCAGCGTGGACAGCAAGCTCCGCATCGCTCCCGGCTACGGCTCGAGCACGCGCGATGTGGAGCTCGAGGGCGAAGCGCTCTTCGATGTGAAGCACGATGCCAAGCTCCCTTTCCGCGTGCACACGCACGGGGCGGTAGCCGAAGATCTGGGTACGGAGTTCAGCGTGCGCGCCTACCCCTCCGACCCGGCGACCGTAGTAGTGGTGGCCGAGGGTGTGGTCGCGCTGCATCACACTGACCAGCTGCGCGTCACCGACAGCTCCGATGGAGGGGTCGAGCTCACGCGTGGACAGATGGGGCGGCTCGGCCCTTCCGGTCGGGTTACCGTGGTGGCCGACGTCGACCTGCGCACTTCCCTCGGTTGGCGCGAGGGGATGCTGGAGTTCCAGGAGCTGCCGCTCGGCGATGCCATTCGCGAGCTCGAGCGATGGTACGACGTGGACATCGCGCTCGGCGACTCCTCGCTCGCGCGCGTCCCTCTCACGGCGACGCTCGATGACCAGACCGTCGATGAAGCGTTCGCCGTGATCGCCGGCGCGCTCGACGCCGAGTATCGGCGCGACGGCAGGAAGGTGGAACTCGTTACGAGACCGAGGCGTCGGTAGCGGCACGCTGCTCCCTTTCGGAAGCGCTCATCTGACATCGGTATCCAATACTCCGACATGAGGATTGCGCACGTGCGTAAATCGATGAACGCATTTGGCATCGCGGCGCTGCTTGTCTGGTACGCCGGCCCCGTCGCCGGTCAGACGACTGCCCCCACGGGCGGAAGGGCCACCGTGCAGCCGGCAGCGACGTCGGGCGCCCCGGATGCAGCCGGCGCGGGCGGCGATCTGCAGAGCGCAGCGCCGATGCAGCCGCTCGAGAGGATAGTGTCGCTCCACCTCCGGAACGTGCCCCTCAACGATGCGCTCAGGGAGATCAACAAGCAGGCCCGGCTCGGCCTGACGTACACGCCGCGTGTAGTGCCGGTGAACAAGCGCGTGACCATCGAGCAGGACAGCATCACCGCGGGCGAAGCGCTCGATAGCGTGCTACGGGGGACGGGGACGAAGGCCATCGTCACTAAGGCGGGGACGGTGGCGCTGGTGAGGGGAGAGCGACGCTCCGAGCGGGTCGATAGCGCCGCAGGCGTGGTGATGGGACGGGTGGCGGATGCCGCTGACGACCGGCCGCTAGCGGGGGCCATAGTCACAGTGGAGGGGACGGAGCTACGCGCCGTCACCACGGACAGCGGTTGGTACGGGATCCCGAAGGTGCCAGCCGGGATGCGAACGCTCGTGGTGCGCTTCCTCGGCTACCAGAGCGCGAAACAACCGGTGCTGGTGGTGGACAACCAGGCAACGCGAACGGACTTCGCGCTGCGGATGGCGATGAGCCGGTTGCAGGAGACCGTGACCACGGCCACGGGGCCGCAGCGGCGGGTGGAGCTGGGAAACGATATCACGGTCATCGATGCCGATTCGATCGTCGCCACTCAACCAGTGACGAGTGTGACCAGTCTGCTGGAAGGACGTGTGCCGGGGCTCAGTGTGCTGCACTCGTCCGGCGCACCGGGCGATCCCTCGCGACTGAGGCTCCGGGGGCTGGGCAGTATCCTGCGCAGCAACGACCCGATCATCGTAGTCGACGGGATACGAATCTATTCCGAGCAGTCGTCCGATCGGTCAAACAACCTCGCCCAGACTGGATTCACGACGCCGTCGCCGATCGACCAGATCGACCCGTCGAGCATCGAGACTATCGAAGTCCTGAAAGGACCGAGCGCGGCGACACTCTACGGCCAGGACGCGGCGAACGGCGTGATCGTGATCACGACCAGGAAGGGTCGCGAAGGGCCGCCGCGCTGGACGATGAGCGCCACCCGCGGCGTCACCACGATGCCCGGCCGCTACCCGGTGGGCTACTTCGGGTGGGGGCACAAGCTCGCGGACAACAGCCCGATCCTGTGCGCGGTGCGCGATCCGACGTGTGCGCAGGACAGTCTCTCCCGCTTTCAGCTGCTGAACGACCCGGATCTCACGGTTCTGGGGCACGGCGAGCGCACCGCGCTGACGGCCGGTGTGTCGGGAGGGAGCGCAACGCTCACTTACTCCGTGACCGGCAACTTCTCCGATGAGATGGGCCTCATCCGACTACCGGACGTGGAGGCCGCGCGATACATGCATCTGCGCGGAACCGCTCCGCCGGGATGGATGCGGCATCCGCAGCGCTATACCACCTGGGGCGCGGCGACGCGCCTGGGTGCCCAGCTCGGGAGTAAGGCCGACGTCTCGCTCACGGCGATGTTCCAGAGGGGATCGCAACGCCGCTCGTCGCTCGAGCACCAGCTCGATGGACTCATGGGCACGTACTTCAATCGGGCGACTGGACAGTACTATGTCGCGAACCCTGGCTCGTTCTACGGCTATGACATCAACGATCAGCTCCTCTCGGACTACTTCCGGCGGGTGGAAGATGTCGCGACCACGTTCACCAACGGTGTGAACGCGACGTGGCGCCCGCGGTCCTGGCTCACGGCTAGCGCCGACGCCGGGCTGCAGCTCCTGAACCGGGATGACGAATCGCTCCTGCCCCCGGGGATGCCGACGAGCTTCGTCGGGGACACGGTGGGCAGCATCGGCATCGGCTACGGACAATCGCTGATGCGAACGATCAACGTGCGGACGACTGCATCCGCGCCCCTTCCTCACGGCTTTCACTTCCGGGTCGCGCTCGGGGCCAACTACACGAACACCAGCACGCGCGACCTCAGCATCACCGGGCGCGGGCTCTCTCCCGGCACCAGCGCGATCAGTGGAGCGCGGGACATCGACCGCCCCGCTCAAGGTGCGTTCGACATCACGAGCTTCGGCTGGTACGTGGAGCCGTCGATCAGCCACGACCGGTTCTGGCTCTCCACAGGGCTAAGGATCGATGGGGGGAGCACCTTCGGAACGCAGGTGAAGCTGCCGAGCTTCCCGAAGCTCAGCGCTTCCTACCTCATTTCCGATGAGCCGTTCTTCCCCTTCAAGCGCATCTTCAACACGCTGAGGCTCCGCGTCGCGTATGGACAGGCCGGTACCTGGCCAGGGCCCGCCGACCGGCTTCGTCTCTTCCAGCAGCAGAGCCGGTACATAGGCTCGACGAGCGTGAACACGCTGGAGCTACAGTCGGTCGGGAACACCCATCTCAAGCCGGAACGCTCGAAGGAGCTCGAGGGCGGCTTCGACGCCGACATCCTCGGCGATCGCCTCTCGGTCTCGCTCACCGGCTACCGCAAGACGCGCTACGACGCACTCATGTCGCTGCCGGTCCCGGCCTCGGTGTACGGCGGCGGCTCGATACTCAAAAACGTCGGCGTGATCCGAAACACGGGGCTCGAGCTCTCGCTCGATGTGCAGCCCGTGAGGACCGATGCCGTCACCATGAGCACGCGGCTGCATCTGAGCCGTAATCGAAACCGAGTGCTCTCGCTGGCGAAGGATATCGGCCGGTTCTGTACTTCGGGCTCCAGCAGTGGCTGTGTGGCGGCGGGCTATCCGCTCCTTGGGGTGTGGGCGCGGCCGATCGTGGGATACGCGGACGCGAATGGCAACGGCGTGATCACCGCGGACGAGGTTCTGGTCGCCGATTCGCTCGCCTTCATGGGCGAACAGCTGCCCAGCTACGAAACATCGCTCCACACGTCACTGAGCTTCTTTCGGAGCGCGGTCACCGTGAGCGGCAGCTTCGCCTATCAGGATGGCCTCACGCAGACGAGCTATGCGGCGGGGAACAACGTGATCTTCTCGCAGGGGCTGAACGACCCGGGTGCTCCACTCGGCGCTCAGGCGGCGGCGGTTGCCACGCCACTGACCAGCTACGGGGCGATTCAGACAGTCTCGACACTCCGCTTCACCAGCCTGGCGATCGCGTATAACGTGGCGCCGTCCATGGCCCGGCGTCTGGGCGCGCGCTCGCTCTCGATCGCCCTGCAAGGGACGAATCTGGGGCTCTGGACGGACTACCGGGGGAAGGACCCGAACGTGAGCGCCACTGCCACCGGGAACGGGGTGGTCGACCGAAACGCACTTCCCACGCCGCGCACCTGGCAGATACGCGTGAGCGCGAGCTACTGACCATGAACTCGAACGAGGAGAAGCCTATGCGGGCAGTGGCACAGGTGTGGCTGCGGGCTTTCGCGGGAGCGGCGTTGCTCGGCCTCGGAGTGATGGCCTGTTCGCCGGAGCGGGTGGTCGGCAACGCGAAGCTTCCTCCCGATATTCCGGATCCCACGGCAGTCCAGACCCCCGCCGGCGCGGTGAGCGCCTACCACGGCGCGCTCGCCCATTTCCACTCCGCCTTCGGAGGGGAAGGCAGCGACTTCGTCAGCGCATCGGGAATCCTGGCCGACGAGCTGCAGGTAGAACAGATCGGCGTTCCCATCGGCGTATTCGGGACGAACATGCGCCTGGACAGCCGCACGATGCCGGAAGTCTTGAACCCGGGGTTCAACGAGCGCGGCGATGCGTACGGCTCCGTTTACGCGGCGCTCCAGAAGGTACGAGGGCAGGTGGCCATGGCGCGCGGGCTGCTCACGCACTACGCCCCCGACAGTCTCCAGGCGCTCAGCGGGCATCTCTATGTCCTGGAAGGCTACGCCGAGATCTTCCTGGCGGACCTGTACTGCTCGGGCATCCCTCTGAGCACCGTCGATTTCGATGGGGACTACACGCTCCGGGCGGGTTCCAGCACATCCGATGTGTACCGGCTTGCGGTGACCCTCTTCGACAGCGCCATTACGCTCGCCGCGGACAGCGCACGAATCGTCAATGTCGCGCGAGTGGGGAAGGCGCGTGCGCTGCTCGCCCTCGCCGAGTACGACCAGGCCGCGCAAGCGGTGGCCGAAGTCCCGGACGATTTCCGGTATGCCGTCTCGTACGTGAACCGGCCCGGAAGCCGGAGTTTCGCGTACTTCGGCCCGGGCGTGGCGAGGCCCTATCCGGTGGCGGATCGGGAAGGAGAGAATGGGCTGGATTACATCTCCAGCCACGATCCACGTACCGCCGCGACCCCGATTGCCGCGACGACTTACGATGGTCGCCCGATCTACTTCCCGAACAAGTATGCGACCACCGGCGATTCGCCGATCGTGCTCGCGAGCGGGATCGAAGCGCGGCTCATAGAAGCCGAAGTAGCGCTCCAGTCGGGCGATGCCGGCTGGCTCACGACACTCAATGCCCTTCGCACCGACGGCACGTACGACACGCAGCCCGACGCGCAGGACTCGACCAGCGTGGACACCCTCTGGCACGCCGGCAGCGGCGGCACGGCTGGCCTCGCGCCGCTCGCTGACCCGGGGACGCCCGCCGCGCGCCTGGACCTCCTTTTCCGTGAGCGCGCGTTCTGGCTCTTCCTGACCGGGCACCGGCAGGGCGACATGCGGCGCCTCATCCGGAACTACGGCATCGAGCCCGGGCGCGTGTACCCCACCGGTCCGTACCCTGGAGGAGCGGGGCATTACGGCACCGACGTTACCGCCCCGATCGTGGGTGAGAGCAGCAACCCGTACTTCCACGGCTGCTCGAGCCGCAGCGCCTGACTGACCGCTCATCCCCAGCGACCCATGCCCATCCATCCTGGCTTCTTCCGGTCCCGTCTGGCGCCACGCGCCCTCGTGCTGCTCTGTCTACTTGGCTGCGCGGCCGACGACGTCGCCGCACCAAAGCCGACCCCGGATGCCTTCGACCTCTACTGGTCGCTCACACTGGACCACCACGCGATCTTGCTCTCGACGGTCGCGCCCCACGATACCGTCCGCCTCACCGCCACGCCGCGCGACGCCAATGGTGCGTCACTCACCGACGCGCCGGCGATCACCTTTCGTTCGACGGATCCCGAGCGTCTCCAGGTCGATGCCGAGGGTCTCGTGCGTGCGCTCGAGACCGGGATCGGGCCAGGCATCATCGCGTCGCTGAGCGTCGATGGAGTGACGCACACGGATACCGCGTTCATCCGCGTGACGGGCGACTCCGCGCCACCGGTGCTCGATACCTTCTCCATCCACCCCGGACCCGCGGACAGCACCATCTGGCACGCCAACGCTCTCAGCTCGAGCGACTTCTTCGGTCCCAAACGGATCGCGGTCACGGCGCGCGACACGAACGGGGTCGATATCCCGAACATCGCCGTGGCATTTCGGTCGGCCGACACGACGATCGCGACGATCGACCAGAGCGGCTATCTCCGCGGCGTGCGGCCGGGGACAGTTGCGATAATGGCCAGCACCTCCGTCTTCGGCGTGAGCATGGCCGACACGGTCGTGTACACGATCACGAACCCGACGGCGCAAATCGTCCACATCGATCGCGCCTCTCCCGCGACGTCGGGCCAGGGCGCAGCGTCCCCGCCGTTTGCGCCGAGCGAGGTGACGATCGCGGCCGGCGGCCGTGTGCTGTGGCTCAACTCCACCGGGCGCGACGTGGATGTGGTGTTCGATGATCCTGCCCATGTGACCGAGGATAGTACGATGTGCTTCTGCGGATCGGGGAGCATAGAGGCCTTCGGTGACACGACCGGCGTGGGATTCGACGGATTACGCAGTCGGCGCTTTCGTGTGGCGGGCACGTACCACTACCACAGTACTATCACGGGTGCCACGGGGACCGTGACGGTCGCCCCCCCGCCGCCTCGCTGAGGACCGCTCGGCATTCGATCCCGCGGATCCTGCGCGGCATCGATCACGACTTTGCTCGCAAAGCTCAGGAGATCACCCAGTAATGAAGTTCTCCCGTCGCAACTTTCTCAGGGCGGGCGCCGGCGCTGCCGTGCTGGCCGCGACGCCCCGGTGGCTCGCCGCGGCCGCTCCCTCGAGGCAGTCGATGGTCCCGGCCAACAGCGATCCGGATGTCAGGACGCTCGCTTTCCGCGCCATCGAGGCGGCGCGCAGCGCGGGAGCCGCTTACGCCGACGTCCGCCTCACCCACACCTACGTCCGATCGATAGAGCCGTACAACCGCAGGGCCGAGGATAGCGAGGAGATGTCGGTCGGCGCACGGGCACTGGTGGACGGCTATTGGGGGTTCGCGAGCGGATCGTACTGGACGCCGGACGAAGTGGTGCGGTTGGGACGCGAGGCGGTGGCGCAGGCGAAGACGAACGCGCTCGGCGCCACGCGAGTCGTGGAGCTGGCACGGGTCCCCGTCGTGAGCGATGGCCACTGGGAGACACCGGTCGCGATCGATCCCTTCGAGGTCCCCGTGGACGAGGTATTCGACTACCTCAATGCCGTGGGGATCTACGGACGTGCTCTGCGCTCCGGCATAGGCGTCACGTTGGGCTGCATGTTCTATCGACAGGAGAAGACCTTCGCCTCCACGGGAGGAACCTTCGTCACCCAGGTGCTTCGGCGAACCGGCGGCGGCCTCCAGCTCGACTATCGCGGCAATACGCTCAGGCCCGACGAACGCTATCCGACATCGATCATATCCCCCCTCCTGAAGCTCGTGGGACGGGGATGGGAGTCCATCCGCGAGGCGCCCTTACGCGAGGAGATACCGGCTCTCGTGGCGCGGCTCGAGGAAGAGTGGCGGCTGCCGACGAGGCCGGTGGAGGTGGGGCGCTACGACGTGGTATTCGATGCACGGAGCGTGGGTACGATCCTGGACGCGACGATCGGCTCCGCGACGGAGCTCGACCGCGCAATGGGCTACGAGGCGAACGCTGGTGGCACGAGCTACCTGAATGATCCGCTCGCGATGATCGGCAGCGAGGAGATGGGGTCGCCCCTCCTGACCGTCGTGGCCGACCGCTCCACGCCGGGCGCTCTCGCGACGGCGAAATGGGATGACGAAGGCGTGGAGCCCGAGCCGTTCACGCTGGTGAAAGATGGCGTGCTGACTGACTTCCAGACCACGCGGGAGAGCGCCGGCTGGCTGGAGGAATACTACGCCAGGCACGGCCTGCCGGTGCGCTCGCACGGCTGCGCCGCTGCGCCGAGCGCGCTCCATTCGACCATGCAGCACCCGCCGAACATGGCATTGGCGCCGGGCGGTAGGCAGATCGGGCTCGCCGAGCTCACCGCCGACATCGAGAAGGGAGTTCTCGTCACCGAGCTCGATCTCGACATGGACTTCCAGCATTCGAGCGGCTGGTCCGTGGGCGGCAATTTCTACAGGATCGAGAAGGGGAAGAAGGTCGCCAGGCTCCAGGGGGCGGGGCTTCTCTTTCGCGCCCCAACTCTGTGGAAGTCGCTCGCCGCGCTGGGCGGTCCGCGGAGCCTCGAATGGTGGCCGGCCACCGCCCGCAAGGGTGAGCCGCCGCGACGGTGGACGTACAGCGTCGGAGCGGTCCCGGCACGGTTCGGAAACATCACGATCATCGACCCGACGAGGAGAGCATGAGGGGCGGAGGGTCCGGGCCACGCCGGCTGCTCGACGATGCTCGCCGCTTCCTGTCCAGAGAGGAGTGCGAGGCACTTGGCCGGCGCGCGATCGGCTGCGCCACGGAGGGTGGCAACACCCGGATCGGGATCGATACCTGGTGGAGCGGTGAACTGCGCTGGGGGCGCAACAGAGTGACGCTCGGCAGCGACCGGCGGAACAACGAGATCCGCATCACCCGCGACATCAAGGGGGCGGGCGCCTCGGTGGCGACCAACCAGATCGATGACGTTTCGATCCGGAGCGCGATACGGGCCGCCGAGCGAGCACTCGGCTATCGTCCGACTTCGCCCGAGGAAGTCGTGGATCCGCCGATGAGCTTCGACTATCTCTCGCCAGCGATCTGGAGCGATCAAACCTTCGACCTCGCGGCACCAGCGCGTGCGGCTGCGGCCCGTGCCCTCATCGAGCCGGCCGAAGCGGCCGGGATGCTCTCGGCAGGGTACATCGAGGTGCGTGGTTCGGGTCGGGCCGTGGTGCGTTCGCACACTCCCACGCTGTATGCGTCGTACACGCAGGCCCAGTGCTCGATGACGGTGCGCGACCCCCGCGGGACGGGCTCGGGTTGGGCGGGACTCTCCTCCTACGACTGGGGGCGCATCGATGCCACTGCACTGGCTCGGCGCGCGCTCCAGAAGTGTCTGGCCTCGCGCAATCCGTCGGCCATCGAGCCCGGGCGCTATACGGTCATTCTCGAGCCGCAGGCGGTGCACGATCTCGTGCAGTACGTCGTCAGAGCCCTCGACCGGCAGAGCGCCGAGGGCGGCTCGGATCCGTTCGCCCGCGAGCGAGGATACTCCAAGCTGGGGCTCCACGTCATCGACCCACGCATAAACATCGGGCACGACCCGATGCATCCGGATCTGGGAGTCGTGCCGTTCACCCTCACCGGCGAGCCAGTGCGGCCGGTGACCTGGATCGAGCACGGCAGGCTAACGATGCTCGCGTACGACCGGACGTACGCCTTGAAGGAGCTGCACGAGAACCTCGGTTACCCCAACACCTCCGCATATCGGATGAGCGGGGGAGTCACATCGATAGACGACATGATTCGGACCACGAGGCGGGGGCTCCTGGTCACGCGCTTCTCGGACATCAGGATCGTCGATCCCACGAGCATACTCCTGAGCGGCGTCACGCGCGATGGGTTGTGGCTGATCGAGAACGGGAAGATCTCCAGACCGGTGAAGAATCTCCGCTTCACGGAGTCTCCGCTCTTCATGCTCGACAGCGTGGAGCAGCTTGGCCACCCCGAGCGAGTGTTCAGCCCGGATGCGCCGGCGATCGTGCCTCCGCTGAAGGCGCGCGACTTCAGCTTCACCGCGACGATCGATGCCATCTGATCAGCCAGCCCGCCGAGGAAGTCGCATGCTGTCACGACTAACGGTCGGCCACTCCACCCGCGCGCGGCACGGCATCCGGATGCTGCTGCTCGGCGCGACCGCCCTCGTGGCCGGCGCGAGCTCCGCTCACGCTCAGACACGCTTCGAGTGGCCCGCCAGCCCGGCGGCACTAGAGGAGTATGGAACCCCCGAAGAGTGCCTCGCCGCCGTGGACCGGATCCGCGCGCGCGCGCAGTGGGGGATGCGCGACGATACCCTGTCATTGGCCGATCGGGATCGCGGCGCGGAGCCGTCATCGGTAATTGCGGCTGCGGGACGGTGCGGCAGTCATCTCACGGGTGAGCGGCTGCCGGGGGTGAGCAGACCGCTTTTCCTGAAGCTCCTGTTGATCGCCGGTCGTGACAGTGCGTTCGAGGCGGCGGTGGGGCGGCAGCTCGCCGAGGTCCATTCAGTCGCCGAACGTGGCGCGGTGCTCGGCGCTGCCGCGCAGCAGAGTCTCTCCGTCCGGCCTGCGCGGCTGGCGCTGGCGGAGACATTGGTGCACCGCCTCGACTCGCTGGGGCCCGCGGCCGCACGACCGCGTATGGAGGCGTACTTTCACCTCACCTACCTGGCGCGGCGCCTGCGCGACTCGGTGCTCCTCGCGCGAACCGCGCCGCGCGCCCTGGCCGCCGCAGCGCTCTTCGACTCGGCATCGCCCAGTCTCCTGATCAAGTCTGCCATGGCAGCCGGGAAGATGGAGCTCGGCAGGCCGCGGCCAATCGACGTCCTGCGGGAGAGCGGGCCCGATGCCTACGTGCAGTTCATACGTAGCCAGTACACTTCGTCGCTCGTGGCGCAGGGGCTCGGCCGCGATAGTGCGGCGCGTATCGCCGAGACGGATGCCGTTCGTGGTGCCGGTGGCCCGGCCAGACCGCTGGTGGGCGAGTACTGGTACGGTCGCGGCAATCGAGCCGGGCCGCTGCCGGCACCGGGGAGGGTCTCACTCGTAGTGTTCGTCGACCATCGCTGCGGCGCGAGATGCTATCCCGGCTACGCGATGCTGAAGCGGCTCGGGCGCCGCTTCGGCGATTCACTCGACGTCATCCTGGTAGCGCAGACCTTTGGCTACTTCCGCCTGCGGCCTCCCCCGTCGCCAGCCGAGGAAGCCGAGGCGATGCGGCACTACTTTCTCGAGGAGCTGCAGCTTCCCGGTGTGCTCAACGTGGCGGTGACGCCGTTCACGCAGCTGCCGGCACCGGATGGGCGCTTCATCTACGACGCGACCCCGAACGATGCGAACTACGGGGTGAGCCCGCGCTGGACGGAGCAGTGGAACGTGATGTTCGTCGTGGGACCGACGGGTACGATCCTGTACAAGAGGGACGTCAGGCTGGAAGTGGAGAGGGAGGTCACCGACATCATCGCGGCGGCGATCGACTACCAGGAGAAGTCCGGCTCGGAATCGACGGGAATGGAGAACTGATGGACCGCCTCGGCGGACGGCTCTTCCGGTTCGACTAAGGGTTCCACTCTGCTCGGGTGTCGTCACAGGACTGCCGCAAACCTCGGTCAGTGACTCCACCGCTGGCGAGGATCGTGGAACGACTCTAGGATGAGTCTGCCACACGCCGCCCGCACCTCCCAAGCGTCTGCTCCTCCCCGAATCGATGGCGAGCCCCGTCCCCACCTCTCCCGACAGCGAGCTGGTTGTCCGCATCCGGCGCGGGGATGAGGTCGCCTTCGAGCTCCTCTTCCGCGAGCACTACAGGCGGCTCTGTCTACTCGCCACGCGTATGCTGCGGTCGGACGCCGCCGCCGAAGAGCTGGTTCAGGATCTCCTGCTCAATCTCTGGCAGCAGCGCGAGCGGTGGGAAGTCACCGGAACCGTCGCGGGCTACCTGCATGCCGCGGTGCGGAACCGCGCGCTCAACCAGCTCAGGCGCGAGCAGCTCGAGCACCAGTGGCGCGAGAGAGTACAGAGGGATGTCCTGCCGCTGCGCTCCGAAACGCCCACCCCCGACGACTACCTCGCGTCCACCGAGCTGGCCGAAGCCATCGACGAAGTGATAGGCGACCTCCCGCCCCGCTGTCGGCAGGCATTCATCCTGAGACGTCAGCAGAACCTGAGCTACCAGGAGATCGCCCGCATCATGGAGATCGCGCCGAAGACCGTGGAAGTGCAGATCGGTGCGGCGCTCCGGGCGCTGCGCGCGCGGCTGGCGGCCTGGCTCTGAAGCGGACGATGGAGCGGATGCTCGTCTGAACATCCGCTCGGTCGCTGTTCCAGATTCACCGCTCCACAGCCCCTGCTCCGTTCCCTCGTCGCTCCTTCCATCGCGACTAATGGTTTTTCCACCCCCGTGTGTCAACCGGGCATGATCACCACGATCGACACCCACGGCATGTCTTCATGAACGACTATCCGGAGTGGGACACGCTCGACCGCTACCTCAGCGGCACGCTCTCTCCCGCGGAGGAGAGCGCGATCGCGCGCTGGGTGGCCGACGATCCGTCGCGCGAGCGGTACCTGGCATCGGTGCAACGCATCTGGACGGAGGCGGCGGTGGACGCCGGACGCTTCGACGCGAACGCCGCGTGGCGCGCGATCCAGCCACACGTTGCCATACCTGCGCGCACCACACCGCCCGCCACGGCAACGCGCACGTTGCGCTTCTTCCCGGCCCGCACTGGAAGAGCTTCGCGCGCGCGCGGGCACTACGTTCGCTGGGCGACGGCGGCCGGATTTCTGCTCGCCGTGGGCGCTAGTGCGGTCTGGTATCGGGCCACTGCAGCGGAACGCACGCGGAGCGAAGCCGCGGCGTTGCCGATGCACGACTACGCCACGTCCACCGGACAGCGCGCCGAGGTTCTCCTGGCCGACGGGACGCGCGCGCTCCTGAGCGTCGAGAGCCATCTTCGCGTTCCCGCCGACTACGGCGGCGGCGCGCGCGATGTATACCTGGACGGCGAAGCCTTCTTCGACGTGCGGCACGATGAGCACAAGCCCTTCCGCGTGCACGTCGAGGGCGGTATCGCCGAGGATCTGGGGACCGAGTTCGTGGTGCGCGCTTATCGTGGCGACACGAGCGTAACGGTAGTAGTCGCCTCCGGTGAAGTAGCGCTCCGCGCCGATGCGGCGAATGCTCGCAAGGATGTCGTCTCGCTCACGCCCAGGCAACTCGGCCGGCTCCACAGCGACGGGCGCCTGAGCATGGCCGATGGTGTGGACGTGGAAGCTTTCCTCGCCTGGACCCGGGGCCGCGTAGCGTTCAAAGATCAGCCCTTCGCGCGGGTCGCGCGCGAGCTGGAGCGTTGGTACGACGTCAAAATAGATATCGCCGACTCGGCCCTCGCCGACGCTCCGCTGATCGCTTCATTCGACAACCAGCCGCTGGACGAAGTACTCCGCATCCTCTCTCGCTCGCTCGATGCGCGCTACACCCGCGAAGGGAAAGTCGTGAGGTTCTCGCCACGCAGATGACCGCGGCGACCTGCTCCGACTAGCCCGCCGTCGTCAGGCGCTCGTTCCGTAACCGCAGCTCCGTCCGTAGAAACGCTCTCGTCAGAGGACGAACAATGCGACTGCAGCTCTCGCCGCTGCCGTATGTCTTAGCCGGACTGATGTTGTTGCTCGACGCGCCGCTCGCCACACCGCTCGGCGCGCAGATCCAACCCATGGCGGGCGCGGCGCCGGACTCGAAGGCAATTACCATCGACAACGCGCCAGTCGCGCGCCCGGAGCAGCAGGGAACATCGCCGCTGGATCGCATAGTGTCGCTCGATCTTCGGAAAGTGAGTCTGCGCTCCGCGCTCGATGAGATCAGCCGGCAGTCGGGGGTGGCGCTCACTTATTCGCCGCGCGTGGTGCCGGTGGATAGGGTGGTCTCGGTGCTTGGAAAGAAGATCACGGTGGCGAAGGCGTTGGCGACTGTGCTGCATGGGACGGGGGTGGAAGCGGAGGTGACGGCGGGGGG
>DATCXR010000491.1:0-5490 GCA_036565685.1 Gemmatimonadaceae bacterium | reverse complement strand
CCCCCAGCCGGTCGCGCGCCAAGCGCAGTTCTGCCTCCGCCACCTGCTGCTCGCCGCGCGCCCGCTCGCGCGCGCCGCCCCCGCGGTCGAAGATCGGAAGACCGATCGAGATCGCCGCGACGCCGGTGTCGAAGCCGCCCGTGCGCTTGGCGCCGAGCTCCACTCCCACGTCGGGGAGCGTGGCTCGCCACTCGGCGCTCACCATGCTCCGCGCGGCCGCGACGCGCTTCTCCGCAGCGTCGAGCTCCGGTCGGCGCGCCATTGCGGTGGCTACCGCATGGTCCACGTCGGGGAGCTGGTCGCTCCGGGCCTGTTCGGTGGGGAGTGCAGCCAGGTCCACCGCTTCGCTCGACGAGACCCCCATTACGCGCGCGAGCGACGCGCGAGTACGCTCGGCTTCGGCGCGCGCGGCGGCCAGCTCGAGCTGCGCGCGATCGGACTCGAGCCGAGTGCGCAGTGCGATGCCTTCGGCAACAGCCCCTTCCCTGAAGCGAGTACTCTCGAATTCCGCCATCCCCTGCAGTGCACGGGCGCGGTCGGCGGCAATGGAGGCGAGCTGGTTGGCGAGCGCCGACTGCATGTAGGCGGTCGTCACCAGCGCTTCCATCTCCCGCGCTGCGACCGCCGAATCGGCCACTGTAGCCGCGAGCTCGTCGCGCCCCGCGGAGCGAAGCGCACTGCGCCGCATCGTCACGTCCACGGGGATGGTGAGCGTCGCGTAATCGTCGTTCGGCAGCGGACTGTTCCAGTGCTCGCGCCGGAGCTGAACCACCGGGTTCGGGAGCGCGGCGATCTGCCGCGCGGAGCCGGCCGCAGCAGCCACCCTCCCCGATGCGGCGGTCAGCAGAGGGCTGTGCACCCGCGCAGTCGCCAGCGCGTCCTCGAGAGTCAGAGTGCCCGACTGTGCAGCGGCTGGAAGCGCGAGCAGCAGCGCGAGCGGAGCGAGTGAGTGTCTCATGGCGATCAATATGAAAGCGGGAGATGAACGCACTGTGAACGCGAACAGCGCGCTCTTCCCGTTCACTCGATCGCGTGCGATGCCGTTATCGCGGCGGGTGGAAAGACTACGCGGAAGCAGCTCCCGGTGCCGGAAGGTGCCGGCTCGATCTCCAGCCGGGCGTCGTGCGCGCGCACTATCGTTTGCGCGATCGCGAGGCCCAGTCCGCTCCCATCGGGGCGCAGCGCTCGTGCACCGGCTCCGCGGTAGAAGCGTTCGAAGATGCGCGCGCGCTCGCTCTCGGGAATTCCTACGCCGCTGTCGCACACCTCGAGTGCCGCCTCGCCGCCCGGGCGGCGCGTGACACTCACCTCTACGCTTCCGCCCGAGGGCGTGTAGCGGATGGCGTTGTCCACGAGGACGCCGACCAAGCGGCCAACATGCTCCGCGTTGAAGCGGGCTGGCGCTTCGTCCAGCAGCGGCACGTCGAGCCGCACGCCGCGGCTCTTCGCGGTCGCGAGCCAGGGCCGGATCGCCTCGGAGATGGCGTCGTCCAGATAGCCAGCGGTGAGCGGCGGCGCCGGCTCGCCGGCGTCGGAGCGCGCCAGTTGCAGCAACTCGCCCACCAGGTCGCCGGTTCGCCGCAAATCGCTCTCGAGGAGGCGCAGCGTATCCCGCGATGGAGATCCGTCCGCACGCCCGCCATCCGCCGAGCGAAGCTCTTCCACCTCGGCGAGCATCCGCGCTATCGGTGTTCGCAATTCGTGCGCGGCCGCGGCCAGAAAGACGCGCTGTTGGGAGAGCGCATCCTGGAGTCCGTCCACCAGCGCGTTGAAGCGCGTAGCGAGTCGTCCCAGCTCGTCGCGTGGATTGGCTATCGGGATTCGCCCTCGCTCCGTACCAGTGCTCAGCGCTTCAGCGGCAGCGGCCATATCACCTACCGGGCGCAGGGTACGCCCGGTGAGCCACCACCCGGTGAGCGCCGCGAGGAGCACCGACACCGGAATGATGAGCAGCAACGACTGGTCGATCTTCGCGAGCGATGCATCGAGCCGGGCCCTGCTCGCTCGTACGCGCAGCGTCCAGCCCGGGGCGAGGTGCGCATCGAGTGGCGCCTCGATCGTGACAATGCGCCCGACGAGAGGCTCCGCGCCCGCTACCGACGCCGCCGTGGCGGACGACATGAACACCTCTCCGTCCGGGCGGACGAAGTCGATCACCATGTCCGGCGTGATGATCTCGGAGGCGATGTGCGTGACGGTCGCCTCGGTCGTGAGGTACTCGGCCACCTCGGTGCGGAAGAAGCCGTGCACCAGGTCGGCCGATCGCGCGGCGCCGCGCTGGAAGCCCTGCTCTATGGTTGCGCGGAGCGCGACTCGGAGGAGCAGCCCGGTGACCAGGAAGAGCACGAGAACGCTGGCCGCGTACCAGATGGCCAGCCGGAGGCGGATGCTCATCGCCGCTCGGAGCGCTCCGGCTCGGCCAGTCTGTAGCCGGCGCCGCGGATCGTCTCTATCAGTTGCGATTCGCCTGGCTGGTCCACCTTCCGTCGCAGTCGTGCGACGTAAACGTCTATCACGTTGCTGAAGGGATCGTAGTTGGCGTCCCACGCGTGCTCGCTGATCTGCTCGCGGGTGAGGACCCGCCCGGCGTTGCGCATCATGTACTCGAGGACCATGAACTCCTTGGTCGTGAGCTCGATGAGCCGGGCGCCGCGCCTCGCCACGCGCGTGGCGGTGTCCAGCTCGAGACCAGCGACGCGGTGAACCGGCAAGAGCGCGGCTTCCGGGCGACGAAGCAGCGCCCTCAGGCGAGCTACCAGCTCCTGCACCGAGTAGGGCTTCACCAGGTAGTCGTCGGCGCCGGTATCGAGGCCGGTGACCCGGTCCGCCACTCCGTCGCGCGCGGTGGCCATTATGATCCGCACAGGCGTGCCGCGCTCCCGTAGCCGGCGGCATATTTCCACGCCGTCGGTGTCCGGGAGCTGCAGGTCGAGAACGATGGCGTCGTACGGCGAGATGGCGCTCTCGCGGAGGGCATCCGCGCCGCGGCCGACGACGTCCACAGCGAAGCCCGCCTGGCGGAGCTGGTTGGCTACGCTCGACGCCAGGCGGTGATCGTCCTCCACGAGCAGTACGCGCATCCCGCTCAGTGCCGCGGCGCCCTGCTTTCACCGGGCGCGCGGTCCCCGTCCTCGTGTCCCGCAACGTCGGTGCTCCCGCCACTGGTGGCCATCGGAGCGCCGGCACCCGTGATCTCGGGATGGCGAATCTGCCCGCCCTGGTTGGCGGTGAACCCCATCGCTCCCGCCGGTACGAACGAGAGAAGAAGTGCGAAGGTCACCAGCTTGCGGGGAAACTCGATCGCGCGCTTGCGCAGATATATCAGCGCTCCGAGCGCGAAGACTCCGTAGCCGCCGAGCAGTATGGTCGCCAGCTCGGCCGATTCCTCGTGTGTTTCGATCGCGTTCTTGCTCACGCCGGCGATCTCCTCGGCCATGTGCTCCGCGGGCTCGCCGGTAAAGTATGCGGCGAGACCGGTGATCGCCGCGATGACGAAGAGACCGAGCGCAGCACGCGCTACATCGGTATTCTTCCGTGCCAACGACCACACCAGAAGGAGGATCGCGAAGATCGATCCAATCACTGGCAGGTGGTTGACGAGCAGGTGCAGGTGGGCGCCGTTCATGGTTCGCTCCGTGTTATCCTTCTGCGCGGTTCGCCCGCGCCGGCGCCGGTCGCGATGCGGCCGGATCTCTGCGATTCAGGATAACGCCGGCAGATGAACGCACCGTTAACGCGGTTGGGGTCTTTCGTGGGACGACCGCGCCAACGATGCGTCATCGCGGCTCGCAATGTTCAGTCCTCGACTTCCAGCTCTCCCACCATGCCGAGGGCGGCGTGCGGATCGCACTGGAAGTAGTAGTCGCCGTGGGCGAGGTTCACGACCAGATCGTACGTCTGGCCGGGGAGCTGCAGGAACTCGCTCACCGGTGGCAAGCCGCTCTTGCCGGGATTCGAGTCAGGGAGAAAGTGCACGTTATGCACGCCGGCGGTGAGTGTGAAGCGGATCACGTCGCCCTTCCTCGCTTCGATCTCCTTCGGCTTGAAGTAGTTTCCGTTCTCGTCGGTGATGAGCTCCACCACGATCGTATCGCCGGTAAGTGCTGGCGCCTCGCTGGTGCTGGCGGCCGAGGGTGCACCACCCTCACCGGCGGTGACCTTGTTGCTCGAGTCACCCGAGCATGCGGCGATCGCCGCCGCCATGGCCAGCGCGATACCGATAACCCCGAATCTACGTTGCATCGTACTTCTCCCATCGAACACGTTGTTCATTGTTTCTTCCTGGTGAGTCGGTACGGCCGGCGCCGTCCCGTTCCGCCCGACGTTGAATTGCCGGAGCATCAGAAATCCTTCTGCCGGAAGGCGCGCAGGCCGAGCGCGACGGGGGCCGATATCCATAGGCCCAGCATGACGGCCGCGAGTGTTGCACCCTCGACACCGCCGAAGAAGCGCTGGAACACCGCGCCCGTGTAACCCATGAGCGCGGAGATGTCGAAGCGCAGGAGCAGCATCACCCGCGCGAGGTCCACGGGATTGGCCAGGGTCAGTCCGAGCACGGCCCGTTCGAGCGGATAGTCGCCGAAGGCGGCCACGAGAAAGAGCACGAGCCCATCGTAGAGGAGCGAGAGCACCAGCCAGAGTCCGATCGCCGCTCCCAGGCCACGCAACCGGTCATCGTAGCGGAGGGCGATCAGGAACGCGAAGGCGGTGAACACGCTCGTCAGCGCGACTCCGGCGAGCACCAGCACCGCGAGCGTGCCCGCCAGCGCCGGCTCATCGAAGCCGTGCATCACGAAGGGAAGGGAAACGCCGGCTGCGAGTCCCAGCGAGAGTGGCACGGTGAGACCCAGGTACAGCCCCGTGAAGAGCTGCCAGCGCTTGACCGGCTGTGCGAGGAGGAGCTCCGTGAATTCGCGCGCGCTGTACAGATACACCGTGCCGTATACCACCGTCACCAGCGGGACGAGAAAGAGCACCACGCTCATGAGACTCAGAAGCGCCTTGGTGCCGCTCCCCGCGAAGCGGAGGAGCCCGTAGCTCGCCGCCAGGAAGAAGAGCGTGTAGACCAGCATCCAGCGGCTGCGCAGGACGTTGCTACCCTCGTAGCGCGCGACTTTCATCGTCGTGCTCATGCTGCCTTCCCCCAGGTCATCATCGCGGCCACCGCGCGCTCCAGGTTGTTCTGGCGCGTGATCCGCTTGAGATCGAAGAGCGTTCCCGCATACCCGATCCGTCCGTCCGCAAGGAACGCAACGTCATCGGCAAGCTCCTCGAGATCGCTCATGATGTGCGATGTGAGCACCACCGTACGCCCGGCCCCGCGCTCAGCGAGAATCTTGTCCTTCACGATCCCGCTCGAGATCGGGTCGAGGCCGACGGTGGGCTCGTCGAGGATCAGGATCTCCGGCCGGAAGAGGAACGCGAGCACCGCATTCACCTTCTGTCGCGTACCGCCCGAAAGGGTGCGGATCGGCTTGCGAAGCTCGTCCG
>DATCXR010000477.1:0-15148 GCA_036565685.1 Gemmatimonadaceae bacterium | reverse complement strand
CTCGCGCGGGTGAGCAAGACTCCCGGCAAGACGCGTGAAATAAACTTCTTCGAGGTGAATCACGAGCTCGTCCTGGTAGACCTGCCAGGTTACGGGTACGCGCGCGTGTCGAAGGATCAGAGAGCCGAGTGGCGGCCGTTGATCGAGGGGTATCTGAAGCAGAGCGAGCAGCTCCGTGGCGTGGTTCAGCTGCTCGACGTGCGCCACGCGCCGACCGCGGACGATCTGCAGATGGTGGATTTCCTGGCGGAGCTCGGGGTACCTACCATCTTCGCGCTTACCAAAGTGGACAAGCTCACTAAGAGCGCGGCGGCCAGGCGGGTGGAAGAGTTTGTCGAGGGGCTGGGCGTGACGCGCGACCAGCTCGTGCCATTCAGCTCGGTGACTGGCCAGGGGCGCGACGAGCTGGCGGAAGCGATGGTAGAGCTGGCGCAGGCACCTGCGTGGAGATCAGGGGAATGAGACGCGGCTTCACAACCGGGCTGGTCCTGGCGTGCACACTCGCCAGCGCGATCGCCATTGCGGGGTGCGGCGCGGCGCCGGCAACGACCGGAGGCCGGGCCGACCAAGCGCCCACTCCGGCTAACACCGGTGGCTCCGACACCGGAGCGAGCGACCTCGTACCTGCGGGCTACGGATCGCTGCGACAGGACGACATCTCCGTCAAGGTACGTCTTCAGACCGTGCTGGTGCGCGCGATTCCGCTGGACGAATCGGTGATCCGGCTGCTCTCGCCCGACTCGTACCGAGCGCTGCGCGAGCTGCGCGACGGCGGTGGGCGACGCGAGCAGGCGCAGCGGGCAGCGTCGCGGGTCGGCGTGCAGGATCCGAGTCTCTGGTACGTATCGTACTTCGGGCTTCAGCCCGACGCGCAGTACGTATCGGGAGACATGAATATCGTGAGCGGCGGGCGGGATTACAGGCCGCTGGATCTGATTCCGCTAACCGCGGGCTTCGGATCGCAGCGAGTGCGGCAGCGCGAGGTTCAGAGTGCGATCTACATCTTCGATCACGGGATCGATACGGATCATCCGCTCACGGTGACCGTGCAATCGGTACCGACGACGAGCTGGACGCAGGTGATACCGGTGATCGAGAGAGAGCGGGCGCTGGTGAGGTCGAGGGCGAGGGGGAGCTGAGCGGCTCATCCAGCGAAGGTCTCGCTGCCTCGAGAACCCGTCGCAAGCGGCCATCTACATCCACGCCGGCATACACTAGTTGTGTAAGAGGTGGCGAATAAGGAGATGTCGCCCTGGGGCCGGGTAGGATCGCCGGGAGCGGCTAGCGCGACCGCATCCGTGCTGGCAGGCGTCGTTCGATCCATTCCGGCAAATCGCCCTCGTTCGGCCGGCGGAGGATCATGATGAGGCAGGGGAGGTAGATGGCGCAGAACACGAAGGGGTTCCTCGCAAGAACGTATGCTGGGTGTGGCTCGAACCAGATTTTCCAGACGAAGAAGCACAGCGCACCCCAGAAGACGAGCGCCTTCATCTCACCCTTGGTGCGCGGGATGAGGAACAGCGGCAGCTGATCGGCCCAGAAGAGGAGTTGCGGAACACACGCCATAACGAGGAGGAGCCGCGCTTCTGACCGGCGCCACCTTAGCAGGACAAGGAGCAGGATTGGGCCGCCCGTAAGGCTTATCGGAGCCGGGTGCGGAACGAGCAACGAGACGTACGAGGCGTTTGAATGCCAGTCGACGAGCCAGGAGGGAAGCACTGCAAAGCTCACGAGCCCCGCAACGACACAGCCAAGGGCGGCACGCCAAGTCGGCCGGTACGCAAGCAACGCGAGCCCCAGATTCGGCTTCATCGCTGCGAGGAACCCAGCGGCTGGTATGAACGCCACAGCCATGCTCAGCGGTGACCATTGCCCGAGCCTGCACGCCATGAAGTAGGAGGCACTTCCGAATAGCCAGAGACGCCAGAGCCCATCTCGCGAGACGAGCCAGGCGAGCAGCCCTCCCGATATCCCCATGAACGTGGCGCCCGCGACGGGAAGAGACAGCCTCGCCAGCGGAACGGTCAGGAGCAGTGTGGGAAGCGGGTAAAAGAGCAGGTTCTCCATCGGCCAGTCTGCCATACCGGGCGTCATGTGGTACGGATTACCGCCAGCCAAGAGCATCCGGGCGGCGCGCCACCAGTATTCGAAGTCGGGCCTAAAATCCGGGCGATGGAAGGTGAAGGCGGTGAAGAGCGCGCTCCCCAGTCCGATCAAAACCGCCGCTGCAAGTCGCACACGTCGCGAAGGTTCCGTTTTCACTTCAGGGGTCTCGCCAACGTCGGCGCTCCCCGGCGCGGCTGTCGTTGCCATTGGGGAGAGTCTACACACGAAGTCCACCGCCGCAAGGAGCCGGTACGGTACTGCTCGAGTCTCACTTACGAGAGCTTCACAGAGCGCGATCTACATCTTTGATCACGGGATCGACACGGATCACCCGCTGACACTGACCGTGCAATCTGTGCCGACGACGAGCTGGACGCAGGTGATATCGGTGATCGAGAGAGAGCGGGCGCTGGTGAGGTCGAGGGCGAGGGGGAGCTGAATCATGCACTCGGACCGCCTTCCCTCCTTCCGACGGCGAGCACGGAAAGGCCCACTGGGAACGTTCGGAAGCTGCAAAGGCGTGAGCGCTCTGCCAGGAAGACGCGACGCATCGCGGCGTTGACGATCGTCGGAGGGAGCGACAGGTCGGCGCCCTTATCGAGACCCAGTGCGCGCTTTGCGAGCCGTTCGACGAATGCAATAGGGAAGAGATAGCTATTGAAGTAGGTGAGATAAATCGGTTCGAGTCCAGCTCGCCTCATGGCCGTCCCGAGGCCGTTCGTCGTGTAGCGACGTTTATGATGGTTGACGTCGTCGTGGGCGGACCAAAGAAATTGGAACGCTGGAACCGTCACGATTACCCGACCGCCGGGCCTCAATGCGTCGGCAGCCGTTTGTAAAGCCGCGACGTCATCGTCGACGTGCTCGATCACATCCAGCAGCGTCACTATATCGAAATGCTGCTCGCTAACGCTCGAAAGATCGGTCGCAGTACCGGGAAGGACGCAGTCGAGCCCAAGGTCGTCGCATAATTGGATCGCGATGGGTGACGGATCGACCCCTACGATCGCAAAGTGCTCCTTGGCCCGGGCGAGAAAGAATCCGGTTCCGCACCCGACGTCCAGCAAGGCGGCCCGCGGAGGTGCAAGGCTTTTGGCGAGTGCGAACAGGATCTCGCGGCGCGCCACGAACCACCAATGCCGTTCTTCCAGAACGCGAAACATGGCAAAGAGCTGTGGATCCATTCCGAGACACGAGATTCAGGTTGAGGGGGATGCGGAATAGACTATCGGTGCTTAGTCAAGTCATCCGACGGCGCCGGCCCAGCGCACGCCTCTAATTCCTTCTCAGCGCTGTTCGGCGCGCGATCGGAGAACGGGATTCGCTGAGCAATGATCGCTAGCGAATCGCAGTACCAGAGACCCCACCCCGGCGTTCTCACCAGCTCGTGCGCAAGTCCGGAGTGAGACCTGGTAAGCACAGCTTCCACGTCATAGCGATCCAGGGTCGTTCGCCAACCAGGTTCAAGTGAGCTAATCTGCGCGAAATCGCGCATTACCTTCGCTCCGTAGAAGTCAGTCCCACCGTCGATGAACACGCGCTGCCCCGGCCAGGCAAAAAGGATGTAGCCCCCCCACACGAAGTCGGCGAAAAGCGGCCCACTGAGCTGGGCATCTCGTGCTTTCCTGACCGCCGTCACAGGGAACACCTTCGCGCTGAACTCGTTGGCGACAATCTCATGGCCGAGTATCGACCCGTGGCCAACCGCCAGAAGACCGAGGAAGAAACTGCACGGTAACACCCATGTGAGCGTGCTCGCGCGGAGCGCGCCGGCCGCAAATGCGGCCTGCCGGCGCGCGATCCATCCATTCGGCAGACTGCGCCACTCCGGATCGATGTGAAGCGCGACGACCGTCAGGCCGGTAAGACCAAACAGTGAAAGGTTGCGCACCGCCGTCAGTGACCACCAGATGCCGGCGAGGAACAGCAGCATACGAGCGACCCGAATCCGACGGCGGCTCGAGATAAGTACGGCGATCGCCACTATGAGAATGGCGAGGAGTATCTTCGCCCCGAACGGATGAAAGTTGGGCGATTGGAACTCCATGGTGTGGTCGATTACGTAGGTATCGCCCAGATGTCGAAAAAGGTGGGCCCAAAGCTCGAAGCCCATTGGTGTAGCGAGCGTCGCCGGCACCGCGAGCGCCAGCGCCGCCAGGTAGTGCCTGAGGAGGAGTCGCTCCTCGGCGTCGCGACCCACGAAGTAGTACTGAATCGCGTGGCCCGTGACATAGATGCCGAGCAGCGCGATGCCGTACAACCAGCCGCCGTGGAGGTTTGCCCACACGGCGAACAACAGCGGGTACGCCCAGAGTGGCGGCCGTCGTTTGAACTCGATCAGTCCAAAGCACACCACGATCAGAAGCCAGGATATGAGGTGCGGCCTGGCAAGCCAGTGTTGGCATCCGAGTATGGCTGCCGCGATCACCGTGACCATTACCAGCAATGGGTCCACGTCACGCCGGAGAAGGAGGCGTGCCAGGAGCGCGTACGTAGCGCCAATGAGCAGAGCGGCGAAGACGGTTACCCCCGCCAACCCGGTCGTCTTGAACACGATGGCGTAGACCAGCTGACTGCCGTATTCGAACGGGACGAAAGGCTGGCCTGCACGCGTGAATGAAAATGGGTCATGCCAGATCAAGGACCCATGCTGAATCATGTAGAGGCCGTGTCGCAGGTGGCGCGCGAGGTCGCCATCTCCGTTGAGGAGACTCCCTTGCGATATCAGCGTGGCGAAGAGTGACAGACAGACAAAGAAAACGGCGGGGATAGACGGCGCGAGTCGATCGGCCAGCGGCGCAGTGGTCTCATCCGTCGACGTGACGATGGAGGTTGTTGTCATACCCAGAACGCCCGTTGGATGAAGGATCACGATTGCCCCGCCGACATCGCGGGCCGATGTCGGCGGCGAAAAAAACTGCCAGATCCGCTGATGAGGCCACATCACCGAGCGACGCCGATGGGCGTCACGAGGATGCAATCGGCGTCGAGAACTGTCAATCGATGCATCCCGCAGCACTGGCAAACGCCACAAGATGGAGTCGATTCGAATCCGGCCGCCGCCTGTCTTCCCGCTGGCTACTTGAAGACGCAGGGCGCTAGTAGACTGCAACGGCTGTCTTGCCCATTGCAAGACGAACGGTAGAATCACGGCATGGATATGATCGTCGCCGCCCGGTCGGGCGAATCCAGCAACTATGCCACAACCTCGACCGCGCCGTCACAAAGGACGCGGATTCGGGTCGCACTGGCAGTTGGTGTCGCGAGCGCAATCTTCACCGCCGTGGCTTTCGCCCGCCCGGACGCCTCACCCGACTTCGAGTTCTGGTGGCGCGGCGCGCAGATATTACTTGCCGGCGGTAATCCCTATCTGGTAGCTCCAAATACTCCGGGGTGGCCGCTACCCGATCCGCTCTTCTATCCGCTCCCAACCCTACTGCTCACGGCACCGCTGTCGTGGCTTTCGCTTCCAGTAGCGGGGGCCATTTTTATGGGGATATCTGGCGGGCTGCTCGCCTGGCTCGTGACGCGCGACGGGCTCTGGCGGCTGTGGATCTTCGGCACCGCATCATATTTCATGGCATGCAAGGTCGGACAATGGTCTCCGATCATCATGCTAGTAGCGTTTCTACCAGGCGCCGGATTTCTCGCGGCGATGAAGCCGAACCTAGGGCTCGCGCTACTGTCATACCGGCCAGCATGGCGCGCCATCCTGGGTTGCGTTGTTGTGGGGCTGGTGAGCTTCGCCATTCTTCCCTCCTGGCTGCTCGATTGGCACGCCAACACGACTTCGCTGGTAGGGCATGCGCCACCGATACTCACGCCCGCCGGCGCGTTAGTCCTTCTCGCGCTGCTGCGGTGGCGACGTCCCGAGGCGCGGCTTCTGCTCGCGATGGCGTGCGTTCCGCAACTCCTCTTCTTCGCCGATCAGCTACCGCTCTTCCTCATTCCGAGAACGCGGCGGGAAATGAAGACGCTCACCCTCTGTAGCGCGATAGGGTTCTTCGTCTGGTACATTCGGTTCGCGGACAATCCCGCGTATGTGCTCGCCGCCGCGCCATACGTGATATGGAGCTCGTACCTGCCCTGCCTCGTGATGGTCCTGCGGAGGCCGAACGCGGGCGACACGCCCGAGTGGATCGAGCGAGCGCTTGCACGTGTAGCTCGGGTTTCGAGGTGGCGGACTCGAGCAGCAGCGTCAGGCACCAATATCGTCGGACAGGGCCGCCATACATGCGCTTCGCAGCAGAACCGTCCAGCACGCATTGCCAAGTACGACGTACTGTAGGTGCTGTACGGAGGGCGAGCGATGCGTGCGAGCAGACGCCGAGCCATCACCATTATGACGAGGCGCCGCTCAGGCGGTTGCCGGGCGTCCAGCTCTGAAGAGAAACCGAGCGCCGGAAGGATCACGATGCTCTTGTCAGGCAGAGCCCAGGCGAACACCCAGTTGCTCAATCCAGGATGGCAAACGCCCTTCGTTTGGACGCCGCAGCACCATGACGAGACATGGCAGGTAAAGCAGCGGCACGACGAGCCGCGCCGAACTGAGTGTCAGATTACCGTAGAGCGCGGGATGCTCCAGGTGGGTCCAGACGAGTAACGTGATCCAGCTCAAGACAGTGAAAGCGAGTGACTCGACAAGTGTTGCAGGGATTAGCAGGAGCGGAACAACCTCGTACAACAGCGCAGTCTGAGGAACGCATGCAAGCGCGAGAAGCAGCCGGGCCTCGGGCCGGCGCCATCGAAGGAGCGCCAGTGCCAAGAGAGGCCCGCCTCTGTGTACAATTGGGAGCACCATATGGTGGGCGCTCTCCAGCGCCGTCAGCCATTCAGCGATCCATGTTGGCCAAATCGCGATGCTGACCAGCAGGAGGAATAAGCCGCCCACGAGGGCGCGTAGGGTCGGACGGTACAACCAGATCGCGAGTCCGATACTAGGCTTGGTCACCAACAGGAGGCCCAGTGACGGGACTAGCGCCGCCGCTGTTAGAAGCGGAGACCATTGCACCAGACCAACTGCATACGCGAGTGGAGCGCTTGCCAATAGCGGCACGCGCCGCCACCCGTCACGTGTGATCGCAAAAGCAAACGCTCCGGAGGATAGGGCGGTAAAAAACGCCATGCCATCTCTCAGCGACATCATCGCCATCGGGCAAGTGACCAGAATGGCAGGGAGGGGGTAGTAGAGCGGCCACTCCCAGGCGAAGGCACGCCCGGGGCCGACAACGGAGTAAGGGCTGACACCGCCCATAAGAGCCCTCCCACCGAACCAGATTTGTGCGAAGTCCGTGCGCTCAGGGACTGCACCAGCCCACATGGCGAATCCAAAGAAAGCGCCTACCGCCAGCGAAACCAGGATTCTCGACCTCAGAGACGGAACGGTTTGCCGCCTGGCTGTCTCGCGCCACTCTTCGAGCGGACGCTCGGCTAATACGGACATTGCATAGAGTCGGCAGATTTTCGCGTGATCCAGCAACTCGCACCTTCCCTGAGCGCGAGACTGGGACTTAGTGATCGCCGATACGTCTTGTGGGCGACATATTCGAGCGGGACGAACGGTTCTACCTGTCAGGCAGCGCTGTTCGAATCACGGAATTAGAAGAGCAAGGAGGGCGAGGAGGGAGCGGGAGATGAAGGTATTATGCGCGCGGCAGCCGTGCCATCTTAGTCCTGATCAGTTGACGTGGTCGAAACGCTCATTCGCTGGAATTCAGGCGCATGGTCGGGGGACTATCGGCTCGGACCATCTCCCCAGCTGGCGACTCGAAGCCAATGCGTTCCCTGACGACATACAAGGGGCGCTGCTTAACCTCATCGTAAATTCGGCTGAGATACTCGCCAATGATCCCTGTCGTGAGAAGCTGCACCCCGCCGAGGAACAGCACGATCACGACGGTGGATGCCCAGCCGCGCACCAAATCGGCTCGTCCAGCAAGCCGCTGCACGACGTACCAGATGCCAAGGACGAAGCTCGCGAGGGACACTGCGAGCCCAAAGTACGTCGCGACTCGCAGTGGAAACTTGGAGAGTGCGAGGATGCCGTTCAGGGCTAAGCCAAACGACCCACCGAATGTGTACTTAGGCTCGCCCGCATACCGCGGCGGACGGTCGAACGGGACCGCGGTTTGCCGGAAGCCCACCCACGCGCGCAGCCCGCGCACGTACCGATTCCGTTCAGGCATGGCGTTCAGCAGATCTACCACCGTGCGATCCATCACACAGAAATCACCGGTATCTGCCGGAATCTCGAATCGAGTGATTCGCCTGAGAATCCTGTAGAACAGGAACGCCGCTCCTCGCTTTACCAACCCTTCTCTCTCCCGCTTCCGGCGTTGGGCATAGACAACCTGATAGCCATTGCGCCAATGCGCGAGCAGCTCCGGAATCAGCTCCGGTGGGTCTTGAAGGTCGGCGTCCAGAACTATCACCGCGCACCCCGATGCGTGCTGCAGTCCAGCGGCGAGCGCCGCCTGATGGCCAAAGTTGCGAGAAAGGTGAACGGCCTTCACCCGTGCGTCATCCGCGCACAGTTCCGCGATGATGGCCGGGGTCCGATCGCGGCTTCCGTCATCCACGAGTATCAGCTCGTAAGGGACGTCGAGTGCCCCGAGCACGGAGGTAATCCGGCGGTGCAACTCTCCGAGTGACCCCTCCTCATTGAACACCGGAACGACCGCCGAGATCTCCACCTCGGCGTTGAACGGGAGAGGCCGGATCATGCCTGCCTCGCTCATGGGCGATCTCGAGTCGCGTAGGTAGCGCAACAGTCATTGGCCGCCAATAGCGGCTGCAAGGGAGCGGGAGGTCGTACCGAATCAAGCGTCACGAGTATGGTGTCACATTGTGCAAGCGTCAACGTCGGGCTCCCCCTGACCGGATACGGTTGGTCACTGCAGCCCTCGCTCGGGCCCGACCGTGCTTTCAGATTCCCATTCCTCCTCAGGACGACTTCCCGGCGATCGTGCCACTCACCCGACCATCCGAGACTCGGCGCTGCGCACCATCTCGCACCGGTCTCCGCTGAGAACGATTCTCAACGAGAATTGACAAACGCTGCACCATAGATATACCTTGGCGCCTGTGCACCTGATTGAGAACGTTTTTCATCTGGAATCCCGAGTAAACTTCTCCCGTTTAGCCAACGATGACCACTATGCGCGTCCGCACCGACTTGGCGGATCCACTCCGCTCCGACGCAGCAGTCCTCGACATACAAGGAGGCCGTCCATGATCCGCCAGACGGACGCGGCGGCTCTCCTCTCCGCGACGATCGTCGCGCTGGCCCTCCCCTTCCCCTCCTCCGTCCGCGCCCAGCAGCAGACCCGGGCCGGCAAAGAGCAAGCCTCCACAACAGTCCTCCACGGCCGCATCCTCGACGCCGCCACCGGCCGCGGACTCGCTGGTGCGGAGCTGGTCGTGATAGCGCCCAGCGACACGCTGCGCGCGCGCTCGGATGCGAAGGGTGAGTGGCAGCTCGCGGTCGACGCCTCGCAACCCTACACGGTCCGCGCTCGCATGCTCGGCTACGCGCCTCGCACGCAGCCGAACGTCACCGCTGGCATCGCGGGCAACGCGGCCAGCGTCTCGCTCGACATACGCCTCACTCCGGTCCCTGTATCTCTCGATGCCGTCGTGACCACCGCGGCACGCCGCGAGCAACGCCTCGCAGAAGCGGTGGTCACCACCGAGGTCATCTCTCATTCCGACATCGAACGATCCGGCGCGAGCGATGTAGCCGGTGCGATCCTCGATCACACCGGGATTCAGATAGACGGCGGTGTCCCGACGGGCACCGGGGTCCAGCTCCAGGGCTTCGGCGAGGAGCGCGTGCTGGTTCTCCTCGACGGCCAGCCGCTGGAGGGACGCGTGAACGGGAACTTCGACATCTCGCGCCTCCCCGCCTCGATGGTGGAGCGCGTCGAGGTCGTGAAGGGCCCGCAGTCCACGCTATTCGGCTCGAATGCGATGGGCGGCGTGGTGAACATCATCACGCGCTCGCCGATGGGCGCGCCGTCCACGGGGACGCTCTCTCTCACCGCCGGCTCCTTCGGGCGGCGCGACGCGAACGCCTCGATCGCCGGAAGCGAAGGACGCTTCGGTTACTCGCTCGACGGCGGCTACCGTCACCAGGACCTCACACCGGGCTTTGCCGACGAGGACTTCACCCGGTCGGAGCGCTGGAACGGCCGCGCGCGCCTGAGCTTCGCCCTTTCTCCGGAGCTCACGCTCGAGTCGAGCATCCTCGCTATCGAAGATGATCAGCGCTATCGCACCGGCCCCACGAACTTCCAGTTCTCCGACAACGAGCAGCGCGGCGCACGCGTCGGGGCTACCTGGTCGAGAGGCTCGCACCGCCTGACGCCGCTCCTCTACTACTCGCGCTTCGAGCACCTCTCGCGCGCGAGCGAAACGCCGACGCCGCTGTCGGACAGCGGCGCGCGCGATCTGCAGGAGCTCACGAAGCTCGACCTGCTCTACAGTGGCGAGCTTCGCTGGACGACGATCGACGCAGGCCTCGAGCTCAAGCGCGAGCGGCTCACCGCGGATCGCCTGAAGGACGCCAAGTCGCGCTCCCTCGACGCGATCGAGCCCTACCTCCAGCTCACGATCGGTCGCGGCCCGTTCACGGTGGTGCCGGGCGTCCGGATGTCGTGGAACGAGGAGTGGGGACGCACGGCCACCCCGCGACTCGCGGCGCTCTATCGCCCTCTTCCATCGCTCGCCATACGCGCCTCGGTGGCGCGCGGCTTCCGCGCACCGGGATTCAAGGAGCTCTATCTCGACTACGCCAACCCGCAGGCCGGCTACGCGGTGCACGGCAATCCGGATCTCAGCCCGGAGTCGTCGGTGAACACGATGCTCGGCGTGGAATGGGCGGGACACAACCTGTACGCGCGCGCCACGGGCTTCCACAACGACTTCAGAAACTTCATCGAGACGTTCATGCTCGACGGCCAACCGGGTGTGTTCAGCTACGGCAACATCGCGTCGGGGCGCACGGATGGCGTGGAGCTCGAGACGGGTGTCACCGCCGGCCGCGCGCGCATCGAGGCGGGCTACGCATTCCTCTCCACGCGCGACGACGCCACGGGTCAGGAACTGCTCGGCAGGCCGCGTCATTCGGGCCGGCTCTCGCTGGGCTACGCCGTGTGGCGCGGCTTCGACGCGAGCGTGGCAGGCACGATCTCCGGCCGCACGCCCACGCAGCGCGATCGCGACGGCAACATCAGTGAGTCGCGCCGCACCTTCCCGCGCGTGGACTTCCATGCCCGGCAGGCGGTGATGGACGGAGTATCCGTCGCGCTGAACGTCGACAACATCCTCGACGAGGAGATGGGCGACACGTGGCCGGGCTTCACCGGTCGCATGGTCTCCGTCGGCCTCACCTGGCAACCCTTCGACAGCTTCCGATGACAATGGAATTTTCGCTCGATGCGCGCGCCCGCTGGCTCGGCGCGCTGATCGTCGCGCTCGCGAGCGCGCCACTCGCCGCACAGTCGAGTGCACGTACCACGGCGCAGCCGGCCGCACCCGCTGCCGCTCGATCGTCGGTACCGGCGACGAGGGTTGGGACGATTCTCATCGCGCACGGTGCCGGCGCCGAGTGGAACTCGCATGTGGAGCGCATCGCGCACACCGCGAAGACCGGTGGGCCGCTGGAAGTGGCCTATCTCATGGGCGAAGCCGCGAAGACGCACCGCTTCCAGGACGCGGTGAAGGCACTCGCCGATTCCGGGGTGAGCGAGATCGTCGTCGTCCCGCTCCTCGTCTCGAGCCACAGCGGCCACTACGAACAGATCCGCTACCTGGCCGGCGAGACTGACTCGCTGAGTCAGCCGATGATGCACCACCTGCACATGTCGGGGCTCGAGCGGCCCGAGACCGACGTGCCGATCCGCGTGGCGCGCGCGCTCGACGACGCTCCGGAGATGGCGCGCGTCCTAGCGCGCCGTGCGCTCGCGCTCGCGAAGAAGCCGGCGGAGCAGGCGCTCTTCCTCGTGGGCCACGGCCCGAACTCGGCGGAGGACAACGCGCTCTGGATGCGCAACCTGCGCGTGGTGGCAGACAGCGTGCGCGCGGCGACGGGCTTCCGCGACGTGCGCGTCGGGCTCGTGCGTGACGACGCGCCGGCCGAGGTGCGTGCCGAGGCGGTGCGCGGCGTGCGCGAGCTGATCGGCCTGCAGCACGAACTCACGGGGAAGCCGGTGGTGGTGATCCCGGTGCTCATCTCGAAGGGGCGGGTGAGCCGCGAGAAGTTCATGGCCGACCTAGCGGGGCTCAACGTGATGTATACCGGCGAGCCGCTCCTGCCGAGCCCGGAGCTGGCGCAGTGGATAGAGTCGCGCGTCCGCGAGGCGGCGCGCGGGGGTGCGGTGAACTCGGCGAGCCGTTGAAGCGTTAGATTCCTGTAAGCGTCAAGCTCGAGAGCCGGTGCGCCGGCGGCGGGATGGGGAATGAGGAGCTCTCGTAGACAGCGATCTTCGACCGCTCCGCACTCCCTGTCCCGCCGCCTTCCGGCTCGCTCCATCGACAGCCAACAGGAAGGCACCATGACACGGCTCCCGCTGCAAACCCTCCCCTCGTCGGAAGTGATGCCACTGGTGGACGCGTGGCTGGAGCAGCTGGGGAGCGACCTCGCCGATCCGGCAGCCGACCGCGCCGCGATCTGCCGCCGCGCGCTCTGCGAGATCTCCTATCCCGACTACGTGGCCAACTGGGAGACGGCCGTGCGCGACGAGAAGCTCCCGCTCGTCACTCGCGCCGCGCTCCTCTCGCTCGACCCGCGCAACATCACGCTCGAGCCCGAGCACTACGCCGACTGCGACCAGGAGAAGTTCCAGCGGGTGAAGCCGCTCCTCTGGCTCTGGTACTCCTTCGACCGCACGCCGATGGGCGGACAGAACGTGACGACGGGCGTCAAGCTCCGCCGGCTCCTGGCGCCGCTCATCTTCAAGCGCTGCGGTGAGAACTTCAAGGCGTTCCAGCACGTGGAGTTTTCCTTCGGCTACAACATGGACGTTGGTGACAACGTGGTGGTCCACCGTCACGTGCTTCTCGACGACCGCGGCGGAATCGTGCTCGGCAACCGCGTCTCGATCGCCGACTACGCCAACATCTACAGCCACACGCACAGCATCGTGGACCAGGTGGATGTCACCAACGCCGTGACGAAGCTGGACGACGGCGTGCGCATCACCTACCACGCGACCGTGCTCGCCGGCGTGCACGTGGGCTGCGACGCGATGGTGGGAGCGTTGGCGGTGGCAACCAAGGACGTGGAGCCGCACCACGTGAACCTCGGCATTCCGGCCAAGAGCGTGCGTGTGAAGCCCTCGGCGCCCACGGGCACGGGAGACTGTCTGAGCACTACGCGGGAGAGAGCGACGGGCTCAGATCACCCGTAGCACATCCTCCACCGGACCCGCGTCGCCGTTCCCCAGGAGCGCGAGCGCATCGGCGAGCGCGGAGCGCGATCGTGGCCAGGCCATCTTTTTCGAGGCCTCTTCCACGGGGAGCCACTCGTAGCGTGCGTGCTCGGGACCGAGGATGATCTTCCCCTCGCGCGGGAAGGCGACGAAGGCGATGCCGAGCATCACCACGTCTGGCTTATGCAGGTAAAACGGTGAGACGTTGAGGTTGTAGAGTCGCTCGACCTCGAGCCCGGTCTCCTCGCGCATCTCTCGCACCGCCGTCTCGGGCGGGCGCTCGCCCTTCTCGATGTGTCCATGCACCGCCTCCCACGCCCCGGTGCAGCGGGTTCCTTCGGCGCGCTGGAGAAGGAGCGTCTCCCAGCCGGCATCGCCGCGGCGGAGAATGTACACGTCTACGCTGGCTACTCGGGCCTCGGTCATGGCGAACGGCTGGGTATGAGACGGGCATCGTACGTCCATCGGCGGACCTTGCGCGAGCGCAGCGAGCCGACGTCGGGATGGCGCGGGTTGATGAGAACGTTGGATTCCTCGGGCACGACCACGCTCGGCACCTCCGCCAGGAGCGAGCTCGCCTCACTGGCCCACGCGGTTCCCCAATCGAGCGACACCATCCCCGCTGGCTCGGCGTCCCAGCCGACGTTGTTCCCCCTGTCGAAGATGACGCGCGACTCCCACGCATCCGCCGATACGACTATCTCCACCAGGTAACGGTTCAACGGGAGCGAGCCGCCGCCGAGATGCACCACGGTCTCGAGGCAGGCGAGGGCGCGAGTGACCGACGCGTACACCATCGGCGTGCCGCGGCGGTTCCAGCGTCCACCGGTGATCTCCGCCCCCTTCCCGCTGAGATCGTGCGCCTGGTACTCGGGCGTGTCGGCCGCGATGCGCCAGAGCATGCCGAGGCAAACGGCGGGGTCAGGTCTGGAATCGTGAACTGGTACAGTCGCTACGCCGACTGTACCAGTTCACGATTCCAGACCTGACCCCGTCACGCATACGCGCCGGACTGAAGCTGCGCGAGGAGGTCGGACACCATCCGCCGCCCTTCCGCGGTATCCATCAGCGCGGCTGGCCGATTTCCGTCGAGAGCCGGGAGCGGAGTCTCGAGCCAGTCCGCTACCCAGCGGGCGGCGTCGAAACCCTCGACTTCCCCCGACTCGCGCACCATCTGCTCCGCCTGCCCCACGAGTCGCGCGATCCCCAGGAGCCGCTCGCTCTCGTCGGGATTCAGGCGCTGGCGCGCGCGGATCTTCCGATCCATGGTCGCGCGCGGCACGCCGATGGTGCGGTAGAGCCGCTCCCTGGTGATGGCCATCTCCTCAGCCACGACCGGAACCAGCTCGGCGGGCACGCCCTCGCGCACGAGCGCGATGCGTTCCATCGGGTCGTAGGAGTTCAGCGCGGCCAGCGGCGCGCGACGGCTCAGGAGATCTCTCCAGAGCTTGGAGCTATGTGCACCCACCTGCTTCCGGCTCGGGACGGCGGCCATCCGCGCCTCCTGGGTTAATCGTATGACCAAATCAAATTACCCAATCGAGCGTCGTGGTGCAAGGGGGCGGCGGGGGACAGGTCTGAAACCGTGAATCGGTACGGCCTGCGTAGCGGCC
>DATCXR010000473.1:0-2858 GCA_036565685.1 Gemmatimonadaceae bacterium | reverse complement strand
CAGGCGTTACCTGGCGGCCTGACCTGTGGAGCCCGGACTTTCCTCGCGGAGCGTGTAGCTCCACGCGACCGTCCGGCCGACCGTTCCCACCGTGAAATATAACACCGGCCGGGCTCCGGGCCGGCGGCGATCCGCGCCGAGGCACCTCGTGCGTGAATTAAGTAGCAAAATGTAACTAATTGCATGATGGCGTCGCCGCTGACGCTTTACGTCTTTCGCTGACCCTGCATGCTAGGCCGCTGACACTCTTTCGCCGCACCCGGAGCGATCACTGGCCCGTTGATGACGGTGCAATGACTCGACCTTGGCATTCTACCCCTGTCTGCGGCCTGTTATTGCAAGCCAGGCCCGCCACCCGCCAACGATTCGCCAAACGGGGGTCCCCATGCGCTCCAACCAACCGTCACGGACCGCGCTCACGCCCATAGCCACGATGCTCCTTCCCGGCGAGCGCCAGCGGGTGGACGCCGCCGGAGAGGGACTCTACCACACCCTCCACCGCGACTCCCTCGACGACGTCTTCCGCGACCTGTACGAACACCGCGCCAAGGCGGTGCTGGTCTCCGTCTCCCGTTGCGCGGATCTCGAGGTGGGGCGCGTAGCACGCCTCGTTCGCGAGTTCCCGCGGGTGCCGGCGGTGGCGCTCCTCTCCTCTTTCAGCTCGGAAACCCCGCAGGCCGTCCTCTCGCTCGGCCAGTCGGGTGTGAGGTCGCTGGTAGACGTGAGGCAGCCAGCCGGCTGGAGAGTCCTCCGCGAGATGCTCGTGGCCGACCGCGCGGCCGACATCGAACGGCTGGCGCTGGCCCAGCTCTCGCTCGATCTGGCGGGTGCGCCCGCCGACTGCTGGCGCTTCTTCGAAACGCTCTTCCGGAGCGCTTCGCCGCGAATCACCACCGTCCGCATGCTCGCTCGAAAGCTGCGCGTGGTGCCGAGTACCCTCATGAGCCGTTTTTTCAGAGCGGGGCTCCCGGCGCCCAAGCGCTACCTCGCCATGGCGCGCCTCGTCCAGGCCGCGCGCGTCTTCGAGAACCCTGGCCTCTCGGTCTGCAACGTCGCCAACCACCTGGAGTACTCATCGCCCCAGAGCTTCGGGCGGCACGTGCGCACCATACTGCACATGACTGCGGTCGGCTTCCGCCAGCACTACGATGGTGAGGGGATGCTCCAGCGCTTTCGCGAGGAGCTGATGCTCCCCTACCTCGAGGTCCTCCGCGGCTTCACGCCGCTGTCGTCCCCTTACTCCGAGGCGCAGGAGTGGGAAGACGAGGAGGAAGTCGCTGTTCCTGGGTAGTGGTGAGTGCGGCCACATCGAATCGGCTGATGGACGATCGCAGCCGTCCCGCCGATTGCGAGAGCTGCAGCGATGCCGTTGCCAGTCCGTTTATCACGGCGGTCTGCTCCTCTGCCGCGCTGGTGGCCTCGCCCGCGCGCGCCACCGCCTTCCCGGCCAGCGACTGGATGCTTTCGATCTTCTCCGAAAGCTCCGCGAGCCCGCTCGCCTGCTCGCGGGAGACGGCCGCCGACTCGGTGATCACGAGCGCCACTCGCTCGATCCCGGTGAGGATGTCGCTCAGCGCGCTGTCGGCCTGCGTCGCGATCTCGCCCACGTTGGTGACTTCGCGCTCCCCGGCCGTCATTGCGTTGGTCACGCTGGCGATGTTCTCGCGGATGGTGCCCACGGTCCCGGCGATGTCCCGTGCGGCCACCGCGCTCTCCTCGGCGAGCTGGCGCACCTGCTCTGCCACCACCCCGAATCCCTTTCCGTGATCGCCCGCCCTGGCCGCCTCGATAGCGGCGTTGAGGGCGAGAAGGTTGGTCTGTCGAGCGATGCGCGAGATCGTGGTCACGAACTCGCCCACCCGTGCCGATGCGTCGGCGAGTCGCACGGCGGTGCTCGCCGTTCCGCGCACGTCGGCACCGATCACCACCAGCGTCTGCGCCGCGCGCGAGATCGAGCTTCGGCTCGAGGTGGCAGCCTCCAGGAGCTCGCGCGCGCTGCTCTCCAGCTGTTCGGCGCGCTCGCGGATCGCTTCGGCGGCCGAGTGCGCCCCGGCGGTTTCGGCGGCGCCGGCTTCGGTGTACTGGCGCTGATGCTCCAGCTCGCTCGACAGCGAGCGCGTGGTCTCGGCGAAGTGCATCCCCGCGCTGTTCAGCTCCTGCGTGGCCGACGCCAGCTGTTCGGATAGCGCGGCTACCTCATCTGCCTCCCGCTGCACGGTGGCGATTATGTAGCCCTGCTCCTCGAGCATCCTGTTGAAGCTGCGTTCGAGGAAGCCCAGCTCGTCGGTGTGGCGCGCGGGTGCGCGCACCAGAAGGTTGCCGTGCTCCGCCTCCGCGATGCAGTCGCGCGTACCGCGCACGCGCGTCACCAGCCGCGCCGCTATGGGGACGACGAGCCACGAGACCACGAGCAGGATGGTCACGTCGAGCGCGATCGCTACGGGCCCCGCCGAGCCGCGCGCCCCCGCCTCCGTCACGCCCGGGTGGAGCTGCTGGTATCCCCAGAGTGCCATCGAGTATCCGACTACCGCGCAGACGACCGTGAAGCGGCCCAGCTTCTTCCCCTGGTCGAACGAGTAGGGGATGATGGCGACGAAGTAGACCGCCAGGAGCGAGCTACGCCCGAAGACCAGTACGAGCACGCTCACCAGTGCCACGTCGAAGATGACGAACACGTACCGGAACCATCTCCTGTACGACTGCGGGCGCCTGGCGAAGAAGGTGAGTAGCTCGTTCGTACCGATAGCGGCCACGAAGATCGTGACCATGAGCCAGAGCGGGGCGGCGAGCGCCCCGGAGAGAACCGCCAGATAGAGTGTGAGCCCCACGGCCAGGATCGCCGCCCGCCGCCGGCGGCC
>DATCXR010000446.1:0-14688 GCA_036565685.1 Gemmatimonadaceae bacterium | reverse complement strand
CGCCGGAAGAACTACGCCCGCAAGCAGGGGCACCGGCAGCCCTTCACGGAAGTGAAGATCAACGACATCACCCTCGGCTGAGAGTAGAAGATGGCTCACAAGAAAGGCGTTGGCTCCAGCCGCAACGGGCGTGACAGCAATCCGCAGTATCGCGGCGTCAAGAAGTTCGGTGGTGAGCAGGTACGCGCCGGCAACATCCTCATTCGCCAGTGCGGCACCAAGTTCCACCCCGGCCGCAACGTCGGCCTCGGACGCGACTACACCATCTTTTCGCTCATCGATGGCGTGGTGAAGTTCGAGCACAAGGACCGCCGCCGTTACCGCGTCAGCGTCTACCCGCTCGCATTCGAGGAGCCCACTCCGGCGGCCTGACCCCCGGAAGCGCGGATCACGATATACGGAGAAGCGCCCCCGCGAGTGCGGGGGCGCTTCTTGCATTTGCACGCCTCGTTCGAGCACCCCTCGTTGCGACGCCGAAACACGACCCCGGCAGATGCGTAGTGTCTCATGAGAGTCAGCGCGACGTCCGGCCCGCCGGCCCGCGCGCTGCGTGTCCCTGACCCCTGAACCGGCCACCACCATGCCACTCTGGAACAAGCTCAAGCAGGAGCTGGATCGCGCCGGCCAGGCCGCCCAGGAAGCGATCGACGACGGTCGCGACCGCCTGGACGCCTTCCGCGCCCGTCAGCTCGCCGACAAGGCAGCCCAGGCCCTGGGCTACGCCGTCTACCGCGCCCGCCAGAAGGGCACCGAGCTCGACGCCGACACCTACTCCCGTCTCGCCAGCACCATCGCCGCCCACGAGGCGGAGGAGGCGAGGGCGAAGGGAAGAGAGGAGAAAGCAGAAAGCAGAGGGCAGAAAGCAGAAAGCAGTGAACCGCCCCCGGCGGCAGGGCTCTAGGCAGTAGACCGTCATCCCGCCGCAGAAAAACGTCACCCCCACGAAAGCGGGGATCCATGTTAGGCAGACCGAACATGGATCCCCGCTCCCTCGTAGATGACTTTTCTTTACGAGCCGTTCACTGCTTCCTGCTTTCTGCCCTCTGCTTGCTCCTCTCCCCCAGCCTCAGTACTTCGGCGGGAGCTTCAGGTATCTCTGCACCAGAAGATCCTGACGGGAAGGCCCGCTCTGGAGCTGGCCGCGGATGAAGACCTGCGTGGCGCGCGTGGCGAACTCGAAGGGGTCGCCGTCCCACACGACCACGTTCGCTTCGGTGCCGGGGCGGAGCGAGCCCACCTTGTCGGCCACACCGAACATCTGCGCGGGGGCGAGGGTGATGGCGCGGAGAGCGTCGTCCCAGCTCATCCCGTAAGCGACGGCGTTACCCGCCTCGTAGCGGACGTTGCGGACGTTGAAGAGCTCCTCGTCGCCACCGCCAGCGTTGCCGATCAGCCCTACGTCCACGCCCGCCTTCCGCAGGAGCGAGGCGTTGTCCTGCCGCGAGCCGAGCTGCGAGAAGCTGTACGGGATGTTGTTCATCGCTCCCGTCAGCACCGGCACCTTGGCGGCCGCCAGCTCATCGGCCACCATCCACGCCTCCGAGCCGCCACCGATGATGATCTCGAGACCGTACTCCTTGGCGATGTCGAGCGCCGTGCGGATATCGCTCGCACGGTCGGCGGAGATGATCAGGGGTAGGCGACCCTCCACCACGGGGATCATCGCTTCCAGGTCGGCACGGTCGGCGCTGAGCTCGCGCGATGCTCCGCGGTTGAACTCCGCCCTGTGCGCCGCATAGTACTTCGTGTCGTCGAGCAGGCGACGCAGCTTGCCCACCACCTGCGCGCGTGCGCCGGCGCCGGCCGCCTGATCGTTGCCGAGTTGGCCGAACATCGCCACCGGCGCCTTCACGAGCATTCCGGCCTGGGTGGAACCGGTCAGCACATCCAGCATGGCCGCCTGTCCGGCGATGAGCCCTCCGGAGGGAAGCGACACTGCCGTGGTGATGCCATCCTCACTCGCGGGCCTCAGGTACACCGAGTGCGGATTGATCCCCTCCCACGACTTGAACGCGGCTGCGATCTGATCGTCGGTTCTGGCGCGCGACTCGTTGGCATCGGCGCCAAAGCCTACCTCTACAAGGCCGAGCGATGTCGCGGAATTCACGAGACCTGGCGTCACCCACTTGCCGGAGGCGTCCACGCGCTGTGCACCCTGGGGAACGGTCACGTTGGTCCCGACCGCCACGATCTTCCCGTCGCGGATCAGCACCGTGCCATTCTCGATCGGCGGTCCGCTCACCGGGTAGACCTTCCCGCCGGTGATCGCGATGGTCTGCGCTCCCAGGGCGGGCACCGTCAACGACATGAAGGCGACGGCGAATGCGATGGAGCGCCCTCCGCGCTTCCAGTCGTGCCTTGCGCGGCGCGCCCCTCGGGCGCGTATCGATGAGGTTCTCACTTGCTCCCTCCCGTCGTCTGCTCCGGTACGAATCCAAGGTCGAAGTCGGTCCGCCAATGCTCGGCCGGGTCGCTTCTGTCATAGAGAAGCGCGCCGTCCACCCAGACCTTCTCGGTGTGTGTGTAAACGCTGAACGGGTCGCCTGACCACAGAACCACGTCGGCGTTCTTCCCCGCTTCCAGCGAGCCGATCCTGCTATCCAGATCCAGCGCCCAGGCTGGGTTGATGGTCATCCACTTCACGGCGTCCTCCTCGGAAATGTCGAGGCCCGCCGCTCGCCCCGCGGCCATCGCCTTGGCTACCTCCTGGTTCAGCCGCTGGTCGCCGGACGGATCGTCAGAGTGGATCATGGCGCGCACGCCTGCCTTGCTGAGGAGCGCAAGGTTCGGGCGCACGGCGTCGAGCGCCTCCATCTTGAACGCGCCCCAGTCTGCCCACACAGCCGCCCCGATTCCTTCCTTCGCGAGCAGGTCGGCGATCTTGTACGCCTCCACACCATGGTGGAAAGCTCGAATCTTGTAGCCGAACTCGTGGGCGATGTCGATCATCTGCGCCATCTCGTCGGCACGGTAGCAGTGGTTCTGCACGAGGATATTGCCGCGTAGCACCTCGGCAAGCGTCTCCATCGCGAGGTCGCGCGCGGGCGGCGGACCCTCGGGGTCCTTGTTCCACTTGTCCCACTTGCGCCGGTACTCTTCCGCCTTGATCCACTGCTCGCGGTAGCCAGCCACGTTCCCCATCCGGGTGGACGGTCCGCCGCGCTCGCCGTACACGCGCTTCGGGTTCTCGCCGCACGCCATCTTGAGACCGTACTTCGCCCCCGGGAACTTCATCCCCTGAACCGTACGCGAGGGGACGACCTTCAGCACCACGCCGCGCCCACCGAAGAGATTCGCCGAGCCGGGGAGCACCTGCATCGTGGTCACGCCGCCAGCGAGTCCGCGCGGGAACTGCGGATCCTGCGGCCATACCGAGTGCTCTGCCCACACTTCCGGAGTGGCCGGGCTGGTGGCCTCGTTGCCGTCGCTGTTCGCCTCCACTCCGGGCGCGGAATACACACCCATGTGCGAGTGCACGTCCACGATCCCCGGCGTGACGAACTTCCCCTGGCCATCGATGATCACCGGGTTGCTCCCGGAGATCGCCTGCGTGATCGCCTGATCCTCCGCGCTCTTCGCTACCGTTACGATCTTCCCGTCGCGCATGAGGATCGCGCCGTTCTCTATACGCGGTCCGGCCGCGGTAAAGATCGTGACGTTCTTGATCAGGGTGGGCCGCGACGGAAACGGCTTGTACGTGCTGGGGAAGGGATCGGCATTCGGCGTGGAGAGCGCGCCCGGTCCTGGTACGGCGCGAGCACTGTCCGCTGACGCTCGCGCCGGGGTGGGCGCCTGCGAGCCGGACTGCTTCGACGACGCGCAGCCGGCTGCTCCCATGGCGAGCGCGATCGCGGCTACGCGCAGGGCGTAACTGGTCGTCCTCTGATGGAAAGGTGTCATGGCGTGGTTTGCGGGGATGCGGACACGTGGCCCGCGGATGAGAACTGCTGACGAGAACTACAGAGACGAATACCGAGGAGAACGTCTCGTGCGTCCATAACGATGGCGCGCGTCGCACGACACTTCAACTACGGGGGATCAATCGCTCCGGGTTCGTCTCCAGCGCCGCACGTTTAAGCTGGTCGGAAAGTGGAAGCTCGAGGAACTGGTCCACATTGCGCCGCATGCTCGTCACGCCCGGGCTTGGCCAATCCGTGCCCCACAGGAGCTGCAGCTCCAGCTCCGCGATCCTCGGAAAGTATGTGAGCAGGTTCTTCGGCGGGATGCCGGAGAGATCGAGCCACACACGCCTGTGCCGGCGGAGGATGAAGAACGCCTCCTCGGTATAGAGCGGGCGCCCGCCGTGCGCCATGACGAGCCGGAGGTCGGGGAAGTCGATGGCGACGTCGTCCAGCTCCATGGGGTTCCCATACTTGCTGCGCGCACCCGGGAAGATGCTCGTGCCGGTGTGGACCAGCACCGGCAAACCCTCGCTCTCGCATGTGGCGTAGATCTTCGCCAGCGCATCGAGCCCGTTCGTGTAGTCGTTGGCCGCGAACGCCTGGTGCGGCGGATGCAGCTTCAGGACGCGGATTCCCAGCTCCAGGAGCCGCTTCACCGAGCCCACCGCATCGCGCGTGGTTACCGGGTCCACGCCACCGTAAGGCAGGAGGCGACCGGGCGCCGCTTCGGCGTAGCGCGCCGCGAAGTCGTTCGTGTCGTCGCCGAAACCCATGATGTTGGGGCTCGGGTAGTTCACCATCCCCACCCGGTCTATCCCCTGTTCGTCCATTATACGCAGGAGCAGCTTCGGGTCGTCCATCACGGCGAGAAGAAAATCGAAGTGCTCCTCCTTGCCGCGGCGCATCATCTCCATCACCTGCGGCTTCATCGTCCGCCAGGGCTGGATGTGGATGTGAAAATCGGTGACACGAACGGTCGCGTCGCCGACCATCACTGCGGGCGATGGTGACCCCGCCTCGTCGGCCGCGGCTCCCTCGGATCGTGACTGCGTCTCGCCGCTCACCGGCCCGTGAACTCCGCGGCGCGCTTCTCGAGGAAGGCGCGTACCCCTTCGGCCTTGTCGGCGCTCGAGAAGCAGAGTTGAAAGAGCGCGGTCTCGAGCTTGAGTCCATCGTCGAGCGGAAGGCTGAGCGCCGAGCGCGTCGCCTCCTTCGCCGCCGCGAGTGCCACTGGACTCTTCGAAGCCATGAGCTCGGCCAGCTCGGTCGCGCGATCGAGTAACTTCGCTGGCTCGGTGACCTCCTCCACCAGCCGCAGTCGCAGCGCTTCGTCCGCGGCGATGATCTCGCCGCTCAGGATGAGCCGCAGCGCTGCCCCCAGTCCCACGATTCGCGGTAGCCGCTGCGTGCCTCCACCGCCAGGGATGATACCGAGGTTCACCTCGGGCTGTCCGAACTTCGCGCTCGATGATGCGATGCGGACATCGCATGCTAGCGCCAGCTCCATCCCGCCGCCGAGGCAGTAGCCGTTGACCGCCGCGATCACGGGTTTGGGGAGCCGCTCCACGGCATCGTAGATCGACGGTGACTTCATCACTCGCCACTGGTCCACCGGCGACCGCCCCTCGAACTCGGCGATGTCCGCGCCGGCGACGAACGCCTTGTCGCCCGCGCCGGTGACGATCACGCTGCGCACGTTCTCATCGCGCCGCGCACTGTCCATGGCGCCAAGAAAGGCACAGCGAACCTGACCGTCGAGCGCGTTGCGCTTTTCCGGACGGTCGATGGTCACGACGGCGACACGGCCGCGCGTCTCGTACTTCACCACGCTCTCTTCGGTCATAACGCTTTCTCCCACGTATAGAAGCCGCGCCCGCTCTTCTTTCCCAGCTCGCCGCGCGCGACCTTCTCGCGCAGGAGATCCGGCGCCCTGTACGTGTCGCCGCCGAGCGTTTCGTACAGGTGATCGGCGATCGCGAGCCGAACATCGAGCCCTACGAGATCGGTGAGGCGGAGCGGGCCCATGGGGTGGTTGTAGCCCAGCTCCATCGCGCGATCTATGTCCTCCGCGCTCGCCACGCCCTGCTCCAGCATCCTTATCGCCTCGAGCCCGAGCACCACGCCCAGCCGGCTGGTGGCGAAGCCCGGTGTATCGCGCACCACGATCGGCGTCTTCCCGAGCATGGCGGCGAAGTCGCGCGCTCGCTGCACCTGCGCGTCGCCGGTTTCCTTGCCGCGCACCACTTCCAGCAGTTTCATCACCGGTACGGGGTTGAAGAAGTGCATCCCGAGCAGCCGGTCGCGGCGCTTGAGGGGAAGGGCGATCCTGGTGATCGATAGCGACGACGTGTTACTCGCGAGGATGGTATCGGGCCGCACCTGCGGCTCGATGTCGGCGAAGATGCGCTGCTTCAACTCCAGCTTTTCGGGTACCGCCTCGATCACCACGTCGGCACCCGATGCCGCCTGGTCGCGTGTGACGGTCGTCTCGAGGAGGCCGAGTGCCTCGTCCCTCCGCGGGACGGTGCACTTCCCGCGCTCGATCGCCCGGTCGAATGCGATGGCGATCTGGCGGGCTCCGTTCTCGAGGCGCTCCGGGTCGGTGTCCGTCATGGTCACCCGGCAGCCGGCGAGCGCGGATACGTACGCGATCCCGTGCCCCATGGTGCCGGCACCTATCACTGCCACGCGAGTGCGTGCGGTCATACTGTGCTCTCCAACGCTTCCCGGATCTCGGGAAGCAAGTCGGTGCAGATCGCGTCCACGCCGAGTGCGGCGAGCGCTCGCGCGGCCTCTGCACGGTTCACTGTCCACGGAATCACGCGCCCCCCCGCGGCGTGCACGGCGTCCACCAGCGCCGTGTCCACGAGCGCCCACTGCGGCCAGACATCGAGTGCGCCGCTCTCGCGCAGCGATGCGGCCACGTCGACCGGCGCACGGTCGAAGAGAATTCCGCAGCGGATCTCGGGCGCCATCTCGTGCACCCGCCGCACGGCCGCGTGGTCGAAACTGTGCACGGCACACAGCTCGGGCGCCGCGGACGAGCGGATGGCGTTCACGACTGCATCCTCCGTCCCGCCGCTTTTCAGCTCGATGAAGAGTCGCGCTCGCCCCTTCACTACCGCCATGACTTCGCCCAGGGTGGGGATGAGCGCGCGCCCTCCAACCGCGAAGCCCTGCAGCTCGTCGAAGGTGAGGGAGTCGATCCGGCGGCCGGCGAGCCTGCCGCTCGGCGCGATGGCCCGCGGCACCTCATCGTGGTGAACGACGAGGACGCCGTCGCTGCTCCGGTGCACATCGAGCTCGATGCCGTCGGCGCCGAGCTCGAGTGCCCGAAGGAAGGAGGGAAGGGTGTTCTCGGGGCGCTCGCGCGGCGCGCCCCGGTGTGCGATGAGAAACGGCCGCGCGGCCGGGGCGTTCGCGTCGCGCTCCCCGGCCGCCGCTCCGGTCGCAGGTTCAGGAGTCACTCTTCTTGGGCGCGATCCAGTCGTTCTCCTTGAAGATCCCGCGCAGGAACTCGCGGTCTTCCATCGTGGGTGTCACCGACGCCACGTAGTCAGCGTACTTCTCGCGCTCGATCGCCTCACCATCCACGGTGAAGGTCATCCCGCGATACTGGCCGATCCGGCGGTTGAACTTCACGCTCGGCACCCTGAGCTTCGGTTGGTCCTCGGGCACGTGCTGGTTGAGACGGTCGATCAGCCCCTGGACCTCCTGACGGTAGAGCTCACGCGCGTACTCGTTGAGCCGTCCGGGCTCCGGTGTCTGCGGGTTGCTGCGCTCGTCGAATCGCCCTTTCAGTCCCCACGTGTACGCCCATTGCGCCGACGATGAATTGTCCGTGCCGAACAGGTCGAAGGCGGTGGATACCCACTTGTTGAAGTAGCGCTGCATGACCGCCGTCGGGATCTTGCCCGCCTTGATGATGCGCAGGAGTCCGTTGTTGCCCGTTCCCAGGTGGAACGACTCCTCGCGGAGCATCGGCTTCATGGACCGCGAAAGCGGGGCGAACGCCGAGGTGGACATCATCTGCAGCTGGTACTTCCCGTCGCGATCGATGAACTCGGTGTACGCGAAAAAGTCGAGCCAGTTCTCGACCCGCTCGTTGAAGGAGCCGAGCAGGCGCTCCTGCTCGTCGGCGCGACGCTGCAGGAGCTTCTCCGCCTCGCGGCGTCCCTCGTCGCCGAAGTGCGTGACCAGCAGATACGACATCTGCCAGCCGTGGCGCATCTCCTCGGCCATCACGCGGTAGATCGAGAGGAGATCGTAGTCGCTCGGCGCATTCTCCAGGAGCGCGCGCTGCTGCTCCACCGAAGCGAACTCGGTGTCGCCCTGGTAGATGATCAGCGTCTGGAGCGCGTCGCGGATCCGCTGATCGGGGATGTGCATGACCGTGGGCCACTTGTTGTTCCCGCGGTAGTGCCCGAATTCGATCTCCGGAACGTCGAGATCGGCGAGCTTCACGTCGAACTTGTAGTCCTTCAGCTCGGCCGCGTTCACGCCGATGTCGTCCTGCCAGACTTTGAAGAGATCGATCCAGTCATCGAAGTTCGTGATCTTCGAAATTGCCATGATAGCGCTCCTGTCAGCTGCAGAGTCACCTGCTCGTCATTTGCATCCTGCGAATCACTCGCGTTCCGATCCCCCCTTTACCGACCCACCGTTACCGAACACCGGCGTACGCTTCTCCACGAACGCCGTGATCCCCTCGGCGGCGTCTCCACTCTCGAAGCAGCGGAGCTGCGCCTCGAGCTCGTAATCGAGCATCTCCGGCAGCGTGTTCCGCAGCGACCGGTACACGGCTCGCTTCGCGAGCGAGAGCGCCAGCGCCGGCTTCGACGCGAGCATGCGCGCCAGCTCCATGGTCTCCTTCTCGAGCCGCTCCTGCGGGACCACCCGATTGAAGAGCCCCAGCCGCAGGCACTCTTCCGCGTCGATGATCTCGGCCGTCCAGAAGAGCTCCAGCGCCTTCGCCGGACCCACCAAGCGGGGGAGGAAGTAGGTACCGCCCCAGTCGGGGTGAAGCCCTATCCGGTTGAAGGTCTGTCCGAGCCGCGCCTGGTCGCTCGCTATGCGGAGATCGCACGCCAGCGCGAGGTTGGCGCCGCCACCTGCCGCCACGCCGTTGATGCTCCCGATCACCGGCTTCGCGGACTCGCGAATCGTCATCACGACGCGCCGCCCCGCTTCCACGAGCGCGGCCATCGCGATCGTGTCGCGCTCCTCGATGAGCTGTGCCATGTAACCCACATCCGCACCTGCGCAGAATCCGCGCCCCGCGCCCGTTATCACGACCACCTTCACCGCCGGATCGTTCTCGAGCTCCTCGAGCGCGTCGGCCAGCTCATGGCGCATCGTCCCGGCAAAGGCATTGAGCTTGTCGGGCCTGTTGAGCGTGAGCACCCCGATGCTCTCGGAGCGGGCAAGGAGGATATGCTGGTAGCTCATGCGGCGCGCTCCACGATGGTCGCTATCCCCTGACCGACGCCGATGCACATGGTCGCGAGACCGTAGCGCTTCTCCCTCCGCGCCAGCTCGTGCACGAGCGTGGTGAGCACGCGCGCACCCGATGCGCCGAGCGGGTGGCCCAGCGCTATCGCTCCGCCGTTCACGTTGACCTTCTGCGGATCCGCACCCAGCTCGCGCATGCACGCGATGGACTGCGAAGCGAAGGCCTCGTTGAGCTCAATCAGATCCAGATCATCGATGCCGAGCCCTGCTCGCTCGAGCGCCTTGCGCGTGGCTGGCACCGGCCCCATCCCCATGATCTCCGGCGACACGCCCGCCACCGCGGAGGCCACTATGCGCGCCAGCGGTCGGAGCCCGGCCGCGTGAGCCGCTTCGTCGGACATGATCAGCAGCGCGCTCGCGCCATCGTTGATTCCGCTCGACGATCCCGCGGTGACCGTTCCGCCGTCGCGCACGAAGGCCGGCCGCATGGCACCGAGTTTCTCGATCGTGACGTCGGGGCGGGGGTGCTCATCGCGCTCGACCGTCGCACGCTCACCCTTTCGTCCGACGACCTCCACGGGAACTATCTCATCGGCGAAGCGCGCTTCGTCCATCGCTCGTGCCGTACGCCGCTGGCTCTCCAGCGCGAAAGCATCCTGCTCCTCCCGGCTAATGCCGCAGCGGCGTGCCACCTCCTCGGCGGTCTCGCCGAGCGAGATGGTCCACTCCCTGGGAAGCTTCGCGTTCACGAAGCGCCACCCGACCGTGGTGTCGGCCACTGCCGGCGCCGCCCGCGGGAAGCCTTCCTCCGGCTTGAGCGTCACCCACGGCGCCCGCGACATGCTCTCCACACCACCAGCCACGAAGCACTCTCCCTCTCCCGCACGCACCGCCTGCGCGGCGCTGACTACCGCCTGCAGCCCCGACCCGCAGAGCCGGTTTACCGTCTGCCCCGGCACCGACACCGGCATCCCCGCGAGGAGGAGCGCCATGCGCGCTACGTTGCGGTTGTCCTCCCCCGCCTGATTCGCGCAACCGAGGATCACATCGTCCACTGATCCTGGCTCGACGCCGGTGCGGTCGAGGAGCGCCCGGATCACGACCGCGGCCAGATCGTCCGGCCGCACCCGCGCCAGCGCCCCCCCATGCCTCCCGATGGGCGTCCGCAACGCTTCCACGATGACCGCTTGCTTACTGCTTTCTTTCGTCACGACAGATCCACCCACACCGACTTCACCTGCGTATATCCTTCGAGCGCCGTCTCGCCCAGGTCGCGGCCGAAGCCAGACTGCTTGTAGCCGCCGAAGGGAGACGCGGCGTCATACATGTTGTACGTGTTGACCCACACGGTACCCGCCTTCACCGCGCGCGCCGTGCGCAACGCCTTCTTGATGTCGCGCGTCCAGATTCCGGCCGCCAGGCCGTAGATCGTGCGGTTGGCCAGCTGCGCCGCGCCCTCCTCGCCACCCTCGAAGGTGAGAACCGCGAGCACCGGCCCGAACACCTCTTCGCGCGCGATGGTCATCCCCGCGTCCACGTCGCCGAATATCGTGGGCGCAACGAAGTAACCCTTCCCATTGACGGGAGTGCGCTCGCCGCCGGAGAGCAGCTTCGCTCCCTCTTTGCGCGCGCCCTCGATGTAACCGAGCACCCGATCCATCTGCTTCGACGACACGATCGCGCCGAGGCGCGTCTTCGGGTCGAGCGGATCGCCCGCAACCATCTTCTTCGCACGCGCGAGAATCCTCTCTTCCAGCTCTCCGCGTACCGAGTCCTCCACGAGCAGCCGTGAACCGGCGGCGCACACTTCGCCTTTCCCGTAGAAGATCGCGTTGAGTGCTCCCTTCGCCGCCGCATCGAGATCGGCGTCTGCGTACACGATGTTCGGCGACTTCCCGCCCAGCTCGAGCGAGACGCGCTTCACCGTGGCCGCACCCTCACGCATTATCTCGCGTCCGACCTCGGTGGAACCGGTGAAGGCGATCTTCGCCACGTCGGGGTGCTTTACCAGCGCGGCGCCCGCCACCGACCCCTTGCCCGGGATGCAGTTCAGGACGCCCGGCGGGAACCCCGCCTCGAGCGCCAGCTCCGCGAGCCTGAGCGCGGTGAAAGGCGTGAGCTCCGCCGGCTTCAGCACCACCGTGTTACCGCACGCGATCGCCGGAGCGACCTTCCAGGAGGCGAGGTTGAGCGGGAAGTTCCACGGGACGATCGCGCCCACCACTCCGAGCGGCTCGCGCAGCGTGTAGTTGAGGAACGGACCATCCACGGGGATCGTCTCGCCGTGGATCTTGTCCGCCCACCCGCCGTAGTACTTGAACGTCTGGGCCGCGAGTCGCGCGTCGATCTTCGACTCGAGCACCGGCTTGCCGTTGTTCAGCGTCTCGAGCCGCGCCAATTCATCGAGGTCACGCAGTATCAGCTCGCCGAGCCGGTAGAGCATCTCGCCCCGCTTCCGCGCGCTGGTGCCACGCCACGCATCACTCTCGAAGGTCTCGAGCGCCGAGCGCACCGCGGAATCCACGTCATCGGGACCCGCCTCCGCCACCGAAGTGAGAACCTCTTCGGTGGCGGGATTCACCACATCGAAGTGTTCGCCCGACTTCGCCTCCACACTCTCCCCGCCGATCACCAGTCGGGAAGGGAAGCGCTCCACCGTCGGCGCCGCGCTCATCTTGCCCACCGTGCGAGCGCGACGCTGCGCATCCCGGTCACCATTGCATCATCTCCCCTTGAACGTCGGCTGCCGCTTCTCGACGTACGACCCGATCCCTTCCTTGGCGTCGGCGCTCTTGAAGAGGAGGCTCTGCAGCTCGCGCTCCATGGCCAGCCCGTACTCGAGCGGCACCTCCGCGCCCGACTGCACCGCACGCTTGATGTGTCCCACCGCCATCGCCGCCTTGTTCGGGAGGCAGAACTGCCGTGCGTAGAGAAGCACGCTCTCCCACCAGTCGTCCTTCGGATACACCTCGTTGATTATCCCGAGCGACTGTCCCTCTTCGAAAGAGAAGGTCCGCCCCGTGGCCATCAGCTCGATCGCCTTCGCCTTCCCCACGAGCCGCGCGAGCCGCTGCGTCCCGCCTGTGCCGGGAAGGACGCCGAGGTTCACCTCGGGGAGTCCGACCTTACCGGCGTCCTGCCTCGCGATGCGGATGTCGCACGCCATCGCGATCTCCAGCCCTCCTCCCACGCAGTGACCGTTGACCGCCGCTATCACCAGCTTCGGCGTCTGCTCCAACCGGCTCAGCGTCTCGTTGGCGTGCAGACAGAAGTAGTACTTGAAGGTGGGATCCACCTCGTTGAGCATCTTGATGTTCGCGCCCGCCGAGAAGAACTTGTTGCCCGCTCCGCGCAGGATGATCACCTGCACATCGTTGTCGAACCTCGCCCTGAGGATGCAATCGTCCAGCTGCCGCATCATCTCGTGCGTATAGGTGTTCGCGGGCGGATCATTGAGCTCGAGGATGGCGAGGTTGCCATCCTTCCTGTACGTGACGAGGGTGGTCGTTTCGCCCTCGGCGATCGTTGCGGTAGCCATGCGCTAATCCTCCAGTAGAGTCGATCGTCAAATCTGAGGGGAAGCAGGAAACAGAGAACAGGAAACAGGTACCTGCTCCCGCGGGCAGAGCCCTCATCCCCGAGGCAGTTCCCGTTCCCTGTTTCCCGTTTCCTGTTTCCTTCTACCTCTCTCTCCCATCATCCCGCTCCCCCCCTCGATAACGCCGTCTCACTCACCGGCAGGCCGACGTAGCCGCCGAGGAAGAGCCGGCAGATATTCTGGCTGAGCAGCTCGACGCCAACGTCGCCGAGCGGGTCGTACCAGGTGTAGATCCAGTTCATCATGCCGAAGAGCGAGTAGGCGGCTACCCGGCGGTTGGCGTGCGCAGGGCCGTGCGTCTTCTCGATGTCGGCGAGAACATCCATCAGCGCGCGGGTGTACTGGCGCTTCATGTCGTTCACGCGCTGGAGGAACTCTCCGTCCAGGGCGTCGGCCTCGCGCGAAAGTACCTTCATCTCCGCCATGTGACTGACGAAGTAGTCGAGATGGTTGTCTATGAAGCGCTGGAGCCGCTCCACCGGATCGGTCACGCCGCGGAGCGCGTCGCGCATCCCGGCGATCACCGCCTCGAAGTTGCGGCTCTGGATGAGGAAGAGGAGCTCTTCCTTGCTCTGGACGTAGTAGTAGACCCCGGCGAGCGAGACGCCGGACGCACGCGCCAGGTCGCGCATGCTCGTCCGGTCGTAGCCGCGCTGCGCGAATTCGCGGGCGGCGGACGAGAGAAGACCTTCGAGCTTCTGATCCCGAGTCTGGTTGGCCATTCGGCACCTCGTGGGGGCTTCGAACGCTCGTTCAACTCCAACGTACCCGCTCGGCCGAAGGGCGTCAAGCAACTATTCTTAACACTGGGGGATTCTCCACGTCTTACCACGTGACTGGATGCGTGAGCCGATAGCAGCGACCGACGAGCCCCAAGATGCCGTGCTGCTGGAGCGCTGCCGGGGCGGGGACGAACGCGCTGCCACCGTGCTCGTCCGGCGCTACACCCCGTCGTTGGCGCGGTTCGTGGCCAGTCTGGGCGAGTGGCAGGAGGTGGAGGAGGTAATACAGGACACGTTCGTCCGCGCCTTCGCATCGCTAGATGGCTTTCGCGGCGAGAGCTCGCTGAGGAGCTGGCTTTTCACCATCGCGCGCAACCTGGTGCGCGATCGCGCCCGCAGCCGTGCGAGGAGGTACCAGGTGGTGCCGATCGAGGAAAGCCACGCCGTCACGGAGCACGACGCGCTGGATGCGGCGGTGTCCGACGAAACGGAGCGGCGGCTCGGCCAGGCGCTGGAGGTGCTGTCGCCGATGCAGCGGGAGGTGTTCACGCTCCGAGTGAGCGAGGGGCTGTCGTACAGGGAGATCGCGTCGGTGGTGGGGAGCACCGAAGGAGCGGCGCGCGTGCACTACCACAATGCAATGCGAGCTATCAAGGAGTTCATCGATGGTTGACTGTCCACGCGACGACATTCGCGACCTGCTGCCCGATCTGGTGCACGACCAGCTCGAGCCGGAGGCGCGCGCGCGCGTGGAGCAGCATCTCGCCGATTGCGCTGCATGCGCAGCCGAGCTCGAGCTCCTGCGTGCGCTGCGAGCGAGCGCGTTCGACACCTCTCGGGTGGACGCCGATCGCATCGCCGCCGCGGTGCGCGGCGCGATGGCGGGGAGCGGTGCGAGTGCGCAGCGCGAGAGCGATCTTCGCGAGAGCGATCCTCGCGAGAGCGATGTGGTACCCATCGGCGGAGCGCATCGCAGGCTCGGAAGCGCTGCGCGCGGTGCAGGTGCGCGCAGAGC
>DATCXR010000433.1:0-1849 GCA_036565685.1 Gemmatimonadaceae bacterium | reverse complement strand
CCCCGCCTCAGCGGCCTACGTCGGCGAGTCCCGTTCGCCGGCGCGCATCGGCCAGAATGCGAAGGTCGGGGTCACCGTCGGGCCAGCGGGAGACGAGCGCCCGAAACGCTCTCTGCGCGGCGTCCGCGTCGCCCAGCTTCTCCTGGATCAGGCCGAGCTCGTACGGCGCCAGCTCCCACCCCCGCTGGCCTTCCCAGCCGAACTCCACTCCGTCCCCCAACCTGGTATAGAGCTGCGCCGCTTCCACCAGATTGCCGCTCCGCTCCGCCCCGTAAGCCGCCGACTCGAGAACGTACCTGCTGGAATCGAGCTTCAGCGCCAGGGCGATGTGCGGCTGCGCATCGGAGTAGCGCCCCTCCGCTATGGCGATCTCGCCCTCGAGGAGGTTCGCGGCCGCCTGGTCGGAGTTGCTCTCCGCGTTCGCGCGGGCGCGCAGCGAATCGAGGAGCTCTCTGGCGCGCGAGAGATCGCCTGAGCGCGCTTCTGCCTTACCGATCCAGAGCAGCATCGTCGGCTCCAGGTAGGCCGAGTGGAAGATCTTCCAGACCTCGCCCCGCTCGGCGCGCGCACCCGCTTCGTCACCGAGCGTAGAGACAACCAGCGACCGTCGCAGCCGGTCGCGCGCCTCACTGAGCTTGTAACCGAGCACCCGGTCGATGAGGATGGCCTCGGCCAGCTCCTGCGCGGCGGATGCGAAGTGTCCACGATAGGTATCCAGGTACGAGAGGGCGCGGTATCCGCGAGCCTGCTCGCCTGGCTGGAGCGTGAGCATCTTCTGGAAGGTGGCGCGTGCCTCGTCCATCCGGCCCGCCTTGATCAGCGCGCTGCCATACTCGATGTTGATCGTGGCGCCCGTCTCGAACGATGGGTCGAGAGCGAACGCGCGGTGATAGCTCTCCACCGCACGCTCGGGCTCCTTCAGACCGCTGTACGCAGTAGCGAGGTTGATGACGTCGCTCGCATCGGTGCTGTCCACGGTGAGGATCTCGAGGTAGAGATCGCGCGCCTCCGCCAAACGGCGGGCGCGCAGATAGGCGTAGGCGAGCTGCGATCGCGCGCCCGCGTCGTTCGGATATCTGAGCAGGTAGGCGGAGAGGATCGTTATCTGCTCCTCCCGGTTGCCGCGCCACCCCGCCACCTGTGCGCGCACGAGGAACTTCTCGCGGTCGCTCAGACGATCCATGAGGGCGAGCGCGCGCTCGAACTGCTTATCGCCGCCAGGGCGGTTGTTGGTCCAGTAGAGCGCGGAGCCGAGCGCCGCATGCGCCATGGCGAAGTTCGAATCGCGCGCGATCGCCGCCCTGTAGAGGGTGATCGCGGAGGCGTACTCACCGGAGTTGAAGGCTCGCAACCCATCGGCGTAGAGCTTCAGAGCCTCGAGCGAGCTCGTGGTGGCCAGCGGGAGCGGGACGGTGCGGCGATGCAGGGAGAGTATCGTCTCACCGAAGCGACGCCGGAGCGAGCGTGAGATCTCGTCGAGCGCGTGCAGGATCTCGGAGCGGCCGCTGGCGCGCGCGCTCTCGATATCCGCCACCTCGCCCGTGCTGGCGTCCAGCACACGCGCCGTCAGCACGTAGGTACTGTCGAAGCGGGCGATCGTGGGCACCACGAGCAGGCGCACCCCCGCGCGCTGGGCGATCTCGCGGCCGAGCGCTTCATCCACAACTGTATCGGCGCCCTGCCGTCCCATCAGGGCGAGTGTTTCGCGCACGCGTGCGCGAGAGAAGAGGCTCACGCGGCTCGTCTGCATCAGGCCGGCGGAGAGCGCAACCGGAAGCGAGCTGTCGAAGACCGTATCGCCGGTGGAGTTCTCGACGTCGGCGACCAGCACCTGGTCGCTCTCACGGGC
>DATCXR010000260.1:0-1869 GCA_036565685.1 Gemmatimonadaceae bacterium | reverse complement strand
TGCTCGCTCAGCGCGCGGTGACCGCGTCGCACGGTCCCGCGTACCGCAGCCGGCGGAACTGGATGACGCCGCTCATGCTGGGCGGCGGGCTGGTGGCGGTTCTCGCGGCCCTCTATGTAGTCTTGGTGAGGTGACGCGGGGCAGGTTGTCGATTCAGGCATCCTTCGAACGACTACTTCCCGGAATCACTCTTCAGCCCTTCGGGAGGTAGCCATGAAATACCTGTGCCTGATCTACGACGACGAAACAATCTGGCCGTCGATGCCCCGCGAGCAGGCCGACGCCATCATGGGCGAGTACTACAACTTCACCAACGACATCCAGAAGAGCGGCCACTACCTGGGTGGCAATGCGCTCCAGCCCACGCAGACCGCTACAACCGTGCGCGTGCGCAACGGCAAGCTCTCCAGCACCGACGGACCGTTCGCCGAGACGAAGGAGCAGCTCGGCGGCTACTACCTCATCGAGGCGACGGATCTGAACGAGGCGATCCAGGTCGCTGGGCGAATCCCGTCCGCCCGCTTCGGCTCCATAGAGATCCGGCCGATCCAGGAGTTCGATCAGGCGCAGTAGGTGCATCCCTCGCAGCATGGATGACGCAACCGCCATGTCGCTGCGCGAGAAGGTCGGCGAGATCTACCGCTCGGACTCGCGCAGCGTCCTCGCCACTCTCATCCGCCTCCTCGGTGATTTCGATCTCGCCGAGGAGGCGCTGCACGATGCGTTCGCGGCGGCAGTGGAGAAGTGGCCCGAGGAGGGGCTTCCCGCCAATCCGCGCGCGTGGCTCGTCTCGACCGGAAGGTTCAAAGCCATAGACAGGCTGCGCAGGCGAGCGAGGTTCGACGCCGCGTCCACCGTACTGGTCCAGCGGTTCGAGGAGCTCGGGTCCTCGACGTCCGCGTCGGACGTCGAGGACGACTGTGTTGCCGACGACCGGCTTCGCCTCATCTTCACCTGCTGCCATCCTGCGCTGAGTCCCGACGCGCGGGTCGCGCTCACGCTCCGTGAAGTTTGTGGTCTGACCACCGAGGAGATCGCGCACGCGTTTCTCACTCCAGCTCCCACTCTGGCGCAGCGGATCGTCCGAGCCAAGGGCAAGATCCGCGACGCGAAGATTCCAAACGAGATTCCGTCACACGCGGATCTCCCCGAGCGACTGGAGAGCGTGCTCCACGTCGTCTACCTCGTCTTCAACGAAGGCTACTCGGCATCGTCGGGCAACTCGCTCACGCGGGCCGATCTCTCGGGAGAGGCGATCCGGCTGGGCCGGCTCCTAGTAGAGCTCCTTCCCGAGCCGGAAGCGATGGGACTCTTGGCGCTCATGATCCTGCACGACGCGCGGCGCACGGCTCGCAGTTCGGCGAGCGGAGAGCTGGTACTTCTCGAGGATCAGGACAGATCGCTCTGGGATCGGGAGCGGATCGTGGAAGGGTGCGCGCTCGTCGAGCGCGCGCTGAGATCGCATCGCTTCGGGCCGTACACACTGCAGGGAGCGATCGCGGCGTACGAGCGGGCTCTCGGGCTCGCCGCGCAGGAGCCCGAGCGGCGCTTTATCGAGCGGCGGCTACGCGACATGAACGGCGTCTAGTCGGCCGCGCGCAAGTCCAGGACGCGATACACGAGCGGCGGCATCACGCGAGCGCCGAGCGTGGTATTCGGGGAGCACCGGCGCCCGCCGCCCTCGCTTTCGATTTCTTGCTACTGCCAGCGCCGATCGTGTCCGATTAATCTCAAAGCATGATCCGCGTCCACGAGATCCTCGATACTCCGTCCGTGACGCTGGCGGTGTTCGACCATCCGCCGGGCGACGCGCACCACGACCCGGAGCACGAGGTCGCGGAGCGGCACGCGATAAGCTTCGTCGAGCGC
>DATCXR010000402.1:0-26418 GCA_036565685.1 Gemmatimonadaceae bacterium | reverse complement strand
CGCCTCCGAGGTGGTACCTGAACCCTGAACCCTGCACCCTGAACCCTAGGGTTTCACTGCTCTCTGCTCTCTGCTTTCCCCCTCCCCCCACTGGAACCCCCACCCCCACCCATTGTACAATAGATACGTGCGATGGATCACAAAACGCCGGTGACGGTTGCCCTGATCTATCGGCGCATGGTGTTCCTCCCGGTGTTCCCCTCCGCTCGCGGACAGCCGGATCGAGAAGCAACGTCCGTAATTACCAGGCCCAACATTAGATAGCCGACCGCCCGTCCCCTGCACGCCGCCTGGAGCGGCGCGATGGGCAGGCGCGTCCCTCATGTGCCGTCGCTGACGGCTCGCTCGTCAGTCACCAGGAGCGGGGCTGGGCAATGCATGCCCTCCGAAGCCCCGCCTTCCCTCGGGAGGTCTGCCTCCCGGGACCGCAGCTTTTACTCCCGCCAGCCAGTCGTGATGAAGCGAACTGACATCCTCCCATTCCTCCTACTTGCTCCCGTCCTTGGCTTCGTGGTAGTGCAGGCGCGCCAGTCGCCCCGGCTCACCGCCACGTCGCAGGCAGCCGTGCTCGCGGCTGGACGGTCGTCCGATGATGGGCGTTCGGAGCGGACCGCCGCGCCACTCCCCAACCGGGGCAGCGCCGAGGGAAGTCTCGCCGCCGCGAGTGCACCGGCCGCCGCCGATGCTCGCGACGTCGACGACATCCGCCGCCGCCTGTCGCTGGGCTCCAGCGGCACCTACATCGACGAGATCCTCGCCGAGCGCGATTCGTCGCTCGCGCGTTGGCCGGATCGGGTCAACAAGCCGATCCGCGTCTGGATTGCCGATGGAAGCAATCTGGCGGGCTGGAAGGACGAGTTCCCGGCGCGCGTGCGTGCTGCCTTCGACGAGTGGACCAGTCTCGACATCCCGGTCCGCTTCGTCTTCGTGACCGATTCCACGGATGCCGACGTGCGCGTGGGCTGGATCGACCACTTCGACACACCGATCAGCGGCAAGACGCTCTGGGCACGCGACCGCAGCTGGTGGATCGTCAACGGGAACATCACCCTCGCGCTCCATCACAACGGCGGCGAGCCGCTCGACGACTCCGCGGTCAAGGCGATCTCGCTGCACGAGGTGGGACACCTCCTCGGCCTCGACCACACGCTCGACACGTCGAACATCATGACCGCGCGCGTGCGTGTCCGCGACCTCTCCACGGCCGACCGCGCGACGATGGAGCTACTCTACACCCTGCCCCCGGGAAGTGTGAAGTAGGACGCAGACAGGAGGAAGCAGGAAGCAGAAACGGCCCCGGGGGAGAGATCCAACCCGGGGCCGTTTCTGCTTCCTGCTTCCTGCTTCCTGCTTCCTGCTTCCTGCTTCCTCCCTCCCCCTCAGTTATCCCACTTCAGCTCCACGCTCCGCGACCTCCCCTTCCGGACGATGTCGAGCTTCATCTCGCGCGAATCCGAAGCGGCCAGGGCGCGCTGGAGCGAAGTGGGCGTGGTGATCGTGCGGTCGCCCGCGCGGCGGATCACATCACCCGGGTGGAGTCCCGCCCGCTCGGCGGGTGTGCCCGGGATCACATGCAGCACCAGGAGACCGTCGTCGACGTCGAAGTAGTCGGCCAGCTCCTTCACACGCTGCACCTGCGCACCGGCGATCACGCCGCCTGAAAATCCGGTCAACATCGTCGGCCCGCCCGAGAAGCTCAGCGACCATCCTTCGGCCGCGGGCGCCAGTGCGGGTATGGAAGGCATGGCGCGAACGGATACCGTGGGTGGAAACGCTGGCGTGGGCGCCATTGCCGGCCAGTCCGGTGAAGGTGCAGCCGGCGGCGTAGGCATCGGTGCAGGCGTCGGTGCTACGGACACTCCCCAGTCGCCCCAGTTGGATGCATAGTTATTGGGGCGTTTCCCCACCTTGATGGTGACGTTTCGTGTGCGGTCGCCGCGCTTCACCTTCGCATCCAGCTTCGCACCGGGACGCAGAAGCTCCGAGAAGGGAGGCGAGCCCTGGGTCAGGTCGTGCCCACCGAACGACAGCAGCTTGTCGCCGGCCTTGATCCCCGCTTTCTCCGCCGGCGAACCCGGGTCCACCGCTTCGACCGTGGGGTAGTCCTCGAAACGCATCACCGCCTTCTCGCCGTCGTTCTGCCTTACGGTGTACGACCCCGAGAAGGTGAGGCCCAGCCAGCCACTCGGCGCGTTGGACAGCATCTGGAAGCGGGAGAGAGCGTTCTCGCTCGCCCTGAGGGCGCCGCGGCTCGCCTCCATCCGGGCGCGCATCTCCTCCATGCGCTGCCGCATCGCCTTCGAGGCGACTCGCTGGTACTCGGAACGAACCCTCTCGTACTCGCGCTGTACCGCAGCGAGGCTGTCTTCCATGTCGCAGCTATCGCACGTCCGCGATGGCTCGATCGTACGCTGCCGCTGGGCGTCGAGCGGAGCGGCGGCGAGGGGGAGCGCTACAGCGGCCGCCAGCGCGACCGTGGGAGCGGAGATGAACGGCCGCGGCTTGCCATGCGCTTTCCGCGCGCCGCCGGTGGCCGAATCCCTGGTGTACATACAGGTCTGCCTGGTCAGTAGGAAGTCAACGACATCCCCGGCGGCAGCGAGCTGTTGAGCTGCTGCAGCGTGACGGCGCGCGCCGCACGCGTGGAGATGAGGTATTGGTTTACGATCGGGTCTGCAGGCGCCTCGTTCACCGCCGCCAGGGCGGCGTCGGAGACGCGGTCGAGCGCCGCGAGACGCGCGCGGTAGCGATCCACACCGTTCGCTCCGTCCGGACCTGCCGTGTCGGACGCGGCGATGTACGCCGCGGCGAGCCTGTACTCGCTCTCGGCGCGGCGCATGAGCGCCAGCGCGTCGTCGACCGACATGATGGAGTCGGCGCCACCGGTCATGTTCGCCGCGAGCGAGGCGCCAGGAGCGGAGTTCGCCCCGCCCGTGACATGCTCGGCGCCGCCCTGCTCCCCGCTCGCGGTTGTGAGCGGGAGCGGGACGTTCGCGGTCGCCCGCCCCATCGCCATACCGCCTCCCGCGAGGATGACCGCGGCTGCCGCGCGCAGCCAGGTGCGAGTCGCGCGGCTCCGGCCGCGCATGCGAAGCTCGCCGATCTCTCCCATGGAGCGTACCGGAGTGCGCCGTGATCCCTCGCCCGGCACGAGCGAAAGAGTGGCCGCCTCCGGGCGAAGGATGCCCTCTTCGCGAAGGCGCGCGGAGAGCGACTGCCAGTTCGTCAGGGGTGTCTGAAGAGGAGCCACACCTTCGGAGCGCGACAGTGCGACGAGCTCCTTCAGCGCCAGCCGCTCGCGCTCGCAGGACGCGCAATCGGCGAGATGTACCGCCTCCTCGGCCGTCGGCTCGCTGTCGCCGAGGGCGGCAAGTCGTTCAGGATCCAGGTGCCGCATGTACTCTATCCGCTGCCGGCTCCGGGACATCCAACAGCGGCGCGAGCAGCCGGCGTAGCTTCGCGCGCGCCTTGAAGAGTTGCGATTTCGACGCACCAGCGGTGATTCCGAGCTCACGCGCGATGTCCTCGTGCGTGTAGCCCTCCACATCGTGCAGCACGAACACAGTTCTCGCGCCCTCGGGGAGCTTGGCCGCCGCCCGCTCGATCGTGGCCGCGACGAAGGCACCGTCATCCTCGGCTTCCACGAGCGCCGCGTCCTCGGTTATCTCGACCTCCATCCGGTTCGTTCGCCGCGCCTTGCGGAGCGCGTTGAGCGTCCGGTTCACCGCTATGCGGTGGGCCCAGGTACCGAATTGCGAGTCGCCCCTGAAAGTCGGGAGCGCGCGAAAGATCTGCATCCACACCTCCTGCGCGATGTCGGCGGCGAGATCCGCATCACCAGCCAGCCTCAGAACCACGGCTTCGATGCGCGGAGCGTACCGCGACCAGAGCAGCCGCAGCGCTCGCTCATCTCCATCGATGGCGCGCCGGATAGTGAGTTGGTCCGTTTCCATGCCGTCACCGATTTGGTCACCGACTGCCGGCGGAGGGTTGCCCTCCGCAGCGCGGGCAGCGCCGTGCATGCGGCCCGCAACGTCCTGCTGCGTGGCCGCATCACTGGAACTTTCCGAGCCACCCCGCACTACATCAGGCAGCTGCCCTTCTGACATGCTCCTCTCGCCGCTCCGCGGCTTGTCGCTGGCTGTCATGTTACACTCCACCCGGCGCTTCGTCTTGCGAATGACGCGCCTTACTCCCTATTTTCGAAATGCCGGCCGTTCCGGCGGTTCGGCGCCTCCGACACTCCCTACGCAGTCTTCGCCCGCCAGGTTTGTCGCAGCTCCCTGCTCGATCGCGCTGCGCCCGATCTTGCCAGTAAAGCCGTAGCAGTCACACCCGCACCCGGCAGCGCCGTCGAGCCGCCGGGCATGCTTCGTCGTTCCGAAGGGGTTTGCCGTGTTCACAGTACTCCTCGCCGCTCTCGCCATCGCCGGCGGAGATGGGCTCCCGGTCAAAGCGCCTGCCGCCGTCGGCATGTCGGCGGCCCGTCTCCGCGTCATAGACCGCGTTGTGCAACATGGCATCAAGGCCGGAGGATTCCCCGGCGCCGCCGTCGTGGTGGGGAGGAAGGGCGCCTCGGTGTGGCACAAGGGATTCGGCCACATCGACTGGGCGAAGTCGAGCCCCGCGGTCTCCCCCTCGGAAACGATCTACGATCTGGCCTCGCTCACCAAGGTGGTGGGCACCACGACGGCCGTGATGATCCTCTACGACGAGGGGCTGATCGGCCTCGACGATCCCGTCTCCAAATATCTACCAGAGTTCTCGGGCGGATTGAAGGACTCGGTCACCGTCCGGCTCCTCCTCGAGCACCGCTCCGGGCTCCCGCCCGCCCGGCCGCTCTGGCGGCTCGCCAGCTCCCCGTCCGACGCGCGGCGCATCGTCCTCTCCACACAGCTCGACTACAGGCCGGGCACCCGCTACGTGTACTCGGACCTGGGCGCCATGACGCTCGCCTTCATCGTCGAGAAGGTAAGCGGCCAGCCGATCGACGGCTTCCTGCACGACAGGGTCTACGCGCCGCTCGGGATGAGCCACACCTTCTTCCGCCCGGCGGACTCGCTCAAGGATAACGTTGCGCCTACCGAGGTGACGCCGCCGCGTGGCTATCCGCTGCAGGGCGAGGTGCACGACGAGAACGCCTACGCGCTAGGCGGCGTGGCTGGTCATGCGGGCCTCTTCAGCACCGCGCAGGACCTCGCCGTTTTCGCGCAGATGATGCTCAACGGCGGCGAGTACGACGGCGTGCGCATCGTCGCCGACTCCACCATTCGCCTCTTCACCACCCGCGCTGCCGGCAACCGCGCGCTCGGCTGGGCGATGGCCGACGGCCAGTGGGGCTCGGGCGAGTTCCTCAGCAACCAGGCGTACGGCCACGTGGGCTACACGGGGACTTCGCTCTGGATAGACCCCACGCGCGACATGTTCGTCATCCTCCTTACGAACCGCGTACACGCCGCGCGCGCTCGCCGGCCCGAGAAGGTGATCGCGGACGTGCGCGCCGACCTGTCGGACGCGGCCGCGCTCGCGGTGACCGATGACCCGGACATGCTCCTCGCGATGCCGGAGAGCTTCCGCGCGGATCTGGCGCAGGGGTGGAACAGGCCTGTTCGGCCCGCGCGCCGGAGATCGACGCGCAGGACGGTGCACAAGACCTCGACGCACAGGACGTCGAGCAAGAGCTCCACGCCCAAGGCGGCCGCCAAGCCGGCCGCGAAGAAGAAGAGCACGTCCAAGCCCGCCGTGAAGAAGAGCACGACCTCGAGCGCCAGGAGCTCGAGCACAGCCGCGAAGACGGCGGCGAAGAAGACGACTGCGAAGAATACGACGGTGAAGAAGGCGACAGCGAAGAAGAGCTGAAGCGCGCTTCACCTTGCTCCGGCCTCGCGAGGCGATGAAGTTCCGATAGCGAACTTCCGGAGCAGCCATGGACGACCAGAACCCCACCACCGACGCTTCCGCACCGCCGAGCGCGCCCGGCCCCACCGTTGATCAGGTGAAGGCGGCGCTGCGCCGCGTGAAAGACCCTGAGCTCAATCTCAACATCGTGGACCTCGGCCTGGTCTACGACATCAGCGTTGACGGCCGCGCCGTGAACGTGGACATGAGTCTTACCTCCCCCGGCTGCCCCTCCGGCCCCGAGATCATGACCGACGCCGAGCAGCACCTCCGCGCCATGCAGGGCGTGGAGAGCGTCACGGTGAATCTCGTGTGGGACCCCCTCTGGAGCCCCGAGAGGATAGAGCCGAGGATCAGGGCGTATCTAGGGTTTTGAGGGAGCAGGAGAAAGGAGAAAGGGAACAGGAGACAGGAAACAGGAAACAGGAAACTGCCTCGGGGGTGAGGGCCTCATCCCCAGGAGCCGGTACCTGTTTCCTGTTTCCTGTCTCCTGTTTCCTTTCTCCTCTTTCACTCCGCCCCCACCATCTCCCTCTCCGTGGGCGCGACCACGCGGAGGACGAAGACGCGGATGGCGGCGGCGAGGGGGAGCGCGGCGAGGACGCCGAGGAGGCCGCCCAGAGCGGCACCGGCGGCGATGGCGAAGATGACCAGCGCCTGGGGGACGTCGGTCTGGCTCTCCATGATGTTGGGGGTGAGGATGTGGCCCTCGAACTGCTGGAGAACGGTGAAGAGGGCCAGTGCGAGGATCGCCTTCGTGGTCGACTGCAGCAGTGCGACTCCTACCACGGGGATGGCGACGGCGATGGGGCCGATGTAGGGGATCGGTTCACCCAGCATCGTCAGCACCCCCAGTACGACCGCGTATTCGATGCCGATGGCCCAGAGGCCGAGCCAGGCGAGCGCACCCATGATGACCGCATTGATCGCGACGCCGCGCACGTAGCCGCCCATCGCCTCACCCATCTCCTTCATGATGCCGTCGGCTCGGGCGCGGCGCGCGCTCGGGATCAGCGAGAGGGTGAAGCGCTTGAGAGCCGGCGCTACGACGAGCCAGTAGATGGAGAGGAAGACCACGAGCGCCATGTCCACCAGTGCCCCAAGCACGAGCATCGGCAGACGAATGGCGTTCCCGGCGAGCCCGCCGGCCGCCGAGGTGATGGCGCCGGCAAGCCTGCCGCCAGTGATCTCATCCCAGTGCGCGAGCCCCGCCTGCGCGCGGTCGAGAAGCTCGGGCGCACGTCTCGAGAGCTCCTGCATCTGCCCGGCCAGAGCGGGCGCGATGAGCCAACCCACCGCCGCCACTACGATGCCGAGCGCGAAGTAGACGAGCACCACGGCCAGATTGCGTGAGACGTTCCGTCGATGAAGCCACTGCACGATCGGCTCGAGTCCTTCGGCGACCGCGATCGCGACCACGAGGAGCGCGAGCGCCCTGGCCATGAGCCAGACCAGGATGATGAGCCCGGCCCCGAGCGCGATCCCCATCGCGATCGGCAGCGACGCGCGCCAACTCGCCCCCCTGTACCAGGGACGCGGAGCGTCCCTCCCCTCCCCCTTCGCGTTCCCGCCCATGGCCAAGGCTCGGTGCGAAATCCGAGCCCGGGATAAAAAGGGTTCAGGGTGCAGGGTTCAGGAACTGCCTCGGAGTCGAGATCTCGATCGCTGGGAAGTTCCTGAACCCTGCACCCTGAACCCTCTACTCCCCCCTCACCGCCTCCAGCACCCCCTCCCCTATCTCCCTCGCTTGCCAGCGGCGGAGGTCGGGGACGGTGAGGAGCTCATCCAGGGTCGTGGGGCGGAGGCGGGCGATCGCCTCGAGGCGGTCGCGCGAGACGAGGACACCGGGGTCGAGAGCGAGGCGAGAGGCGGCGGCTTCGCGGACGGCGCGGAGACGGGTGACCCGGGCATCGAAGTCGGAGTCGCGCTCCCAGCGCGGGGCGCGCGGGAAGCGCGGAAGCTCGCTATCCGGGACGTCGAGGCCGCGCTGGATGGCGTCCAGGATCTCCTTCCCGCGACGGCCGGCGATCCCGCGCGGCACGCCGCGAATGGAGGTGAGAGCGTCCAGCGTGCGCGGCGCCTGGCGTGCCACCTCGAGGAGCGCTTCGTTGCCGGCGACGCGGAAGGTGGCTCTATCGAGCTCGCGCGCTACCTCGTCGCGCCAAGAAACCAGTTCGCGGAAGATCGCCAGTTGCCGCCGGTTGAGGTCACGGGTGCCCTTGATGCGAAGGAAGCCATTCCCGTCGGGCTCACCTTCCCAGCGCGTCCCCTCGAGGCGCTGGAACTCCTCGCGCGCCCAGTCAAGGCGTCCCGCTGCCTCGAGATCGGCGCGCATCCGGTCGCGCAAGTCGAGGAGATACATGGTGTCCTGTGCGGCGTAATCGAGCATGTCCTGCGGCAGGGGGCGCATCGACCAGTCGGCGCGCTGGTGCTTCTTCTCCAGCTTGATGCCGAAGTAGCGCTCCAGTAGCGCGGCGAGGCCGAAGGCACGGATGCCGAGCAGCTGCGCCGCGACGCGAGTATCGAAGATGTGCGTGGTCTGCCACCCGTAGTCCTGGTGCAGCAGGCGCAGGTCGTAGTCGGCATCGTGGAAGACCACCTCTACCTCCTCGTTCTCGAGGAGTCGCCCCAGCCGATCCGGCTTCCCTATGGTCAGCGGATCGAGGATGGCGGTCTGGGTACGCGTGCTGAGCTGGAGGAGGTAGATGCGGTCCACGAAGCGGTGGAAGCTCGCACCTTCGGTATCTACGGCGATCGCCGGGACGTCCACTATCGAGGCGAGAGAGGAATCGGCCTCAGCCGGGGAGGAGATGTAGGCAGGTGTATGATCTGAAGTGCTTTCGGGCACGCACATCCTCTGGAAGGGGGCTACTGTTTCGAATAGTCTCACTCGGAACGCCATCGCAGAAGGGGCCAGGGCACGATTGTTACTGATATGGCGTCCCGCACCTCGCGCAGTAGCTTCCGAGGAGTCGGAAACCGTAGTCGCGATCCGCCGCGGCCCTCCACCCAGAGCTCGAGCATGATCGAAGAAGACGGAGTCGCATCCGGAACCGAGGAGAAGGCGGCGAATCCCCACGATCCGCTCTCTCCGATACCGGATTCGACGTCGGCCGGACCACCTGCCCCTCCCAAGCACCGGGATCGACGCCAGCGCAACATCGGCTGGCGCAGCCGCGACATCCTGCGCGCGGCGGTGCTCGTCATGTTCGTCTGGCTGATGTTCAAGCTTCTCTGGTTCGCCAACGAGCTCGTGCTGGTAGCGTTCATCGGGATGCTCTTCGGACTCGCCGTTTCCGCCGGCGTGGATCGCCTCGAGCGCCGCCGCGTCCCGCGAGGTGTGGGAGCGGCGTTCATCGTCCTCAGCTTCTTCGCGGCGCTGTACGGTATAGGCGCGCTCATGGCGCCCACCATCAGCGAGCAGGCGAGCGTGCTCAAGGATCGCCTCCCTGAGGCCGTGGAGCAGGTGGAAGAGTTTTTCGAGCGGCGGCATGGCGGGGTGTTCGGAGCGCTTCTGGGTGAGCGCCCCGTGGCGGATTCGGCGGCCGTGGCGGACAGCGCGGCTCGTACCGCGGCGCGGACGGCTGCCAGGGCGCAGGCCGACACGGCCGGCCCGGTTGCGCCCGAGAGTCCGCTCCGTGAGCGCCTGACCGAGCAGCTCAGGGGAGCGACACGATATCTCTTCCCCTTCCTCTCCTCGACGTTGGCGGTGTTCGCGGGGCTGGCGATCATCCTCTTTGTAGCGATCTACGTAGCGGCCGACACGCAGCTCTACCACCGCGGACTGATGCACCTCTTCCCGCACAGGTCGAGACCGCTCGCCGGCGAGGTGCTCACCGAGATAGCCACGCAGCTGCGAAAGTGGCTCACCACGCAGCTCATCGCGATGGCGGCGATCGCCGCGGTCTCCACGATCGTCCTCCTCGTACTCGACGTGAAGGCGGCGTTCGCGCTCGGTCTCATCGCGGGGCTTCTCGAGTTCATCCCGACCGTGGGCCCGATACTGAGTGCGGTCCCAGCGATCGCGATGGGCTTCCTCGACTCGCCGGAGAAGGCTCTCTACGTGGCGATCGCCTACCTCACTATCCAGCAGCTCGAGGGACACATCCTCATCCCACTGCTCATGAAGGGCGGGATGGACCTGCCGCCCGTGCTCACGATCCTCGCCCAGGCGCTGATGGCTCTCCTCTTCGGCTTCCTTGGCCTGATGGTGGCGGTGCCGATGCTCGCCGCGGTGATGGTGCCGGTGAAAATGCTCTACGTGGAGCGCGTGGTGGGCGACGAAGTCATGCAGGGCGACGATGACGACGGCGACGACGATGACGACCAGGACGGCAGTGGCTGACGAGCGGGAGCGCGCCACTTCATCCGCCGGCGCGCTCCCGCTCTTCGAACGCTATCCCGCGCTCGCGCGACTCCCGCGCGCGGAGCTGGGAGTATTCCCGTCGCCCGTCTCGCGCATCACAGGGCTCTCGGGAGCGCGTGATATCTGGATCAAGCGCGACGACCTCGATGCACCGAACCATGGTGGCAACAAGGTACGCGCGCTCGAGTTCCTGCTGGGCCAGGTGCGTGCTGGGGACACGCTGCTCACGATCGGCGGCGAGGGCTCGACCCACGTTCTCGTCACGGCCGCGATGGGCAAGCGCCTCGGCGCTCAGACCGTGGCCATCCGCTGGCGGCATGACATGAACCCCGCCGCGCTGTGCACCGCGCGTCGCGCAACGGATCTCTGCGCGGACGTTCGCACTGCGCGCGGTCCCCTCTCCGCCGTTCTCCGCTCACTCATCGCCCGACGCGCGAGCGACGTTCGCTGGATCCCGCCGGGCGGGACGAGCGCTCTCGGAATGCTCGGCCACGTGAACGCCGGCCTCGAGCTCGCCGAGCAGGTTGCACGCGGCGAGCTGCCTGCCCCGTCGCGCGTCGTGGTCCCCTTCGGCACCGGCGGCACCGCTGCCGGCCTCGCCCTCGGCTTCGCGATCGCCGGCCTCCCGACACACGTAGTGGCCGCGCGAGTGGTTCCGCGCGTGGTCGCGAACCGCCGCCGCCTGCTCTCCCTCACCCGCTCGTGCGCGAAGCTGATCTCGCGCCTGGTGGGCCGCTCCGTCCCCTCTGTCGACCCATCTCGTGTGCAGATAGCGAACGACGTGTACGGCGGCGCATACGGCCGTCCCCTCCCCGCCGCCACCGCCGCAGCCGCCGCTTTCCTTGGTACCTCCGGTATCCCCCTGGACGACACTTACAGCGCGAAGGCATTCTTCGCGGCCCTCCGTCTCCCCCACGATGAGCCGGTGCTCTTCTGGCTCACCTTCGCCGGGGTGAAAGGTGAAAGGAGACAGGAAACAGGAGACAGGAAACAGGAAACTGCCTCGGGGTAGACGACTCTACTGCTGCGAGCCGGTACCTGTTTCCTGTTTCCTGCTCCCCGTTCCCTTCTACCTTCCCCCATGCGTCCACTCACACTCTCACTCGGCATCGCATACGACGACGTCGGATCAGGGATTCCAACCGTGTTCGTGCACGGCTTTCCGCTCAGGCGAAGCATGTGGAGGCCGCAGCTCAGCGGGTTGAGCCAGCTCTGCAGGTGCATCGCGCCAGACCTGCGAGGGTTCGGGGAGAGTGTGGCCGAGGGGCCGTACTCGATGGATCGCTACGCCGACGACATCGCGGAGCTGCTCGATGCCTGCTCCGTGCGGCGCGCGGTGATCGCGGGGTGCTCGATGGGCGGCTACATCACCTTTGCCTTCTGGCGCAGGCACCGCGAGAGAGTGCTCGGCGTCGCGCTCTGCGACACGCGACCAGGCGCTGACGATGAGGCCGGTCTCGCCAGGCGGCGCGATATGATTCGCGCTGCGCGCGAGCACGGATCCACGGCCGTGGCCGACATGATGATCGACACTCTTCTCGGGCCGACCACCAGAGAGCGAAGCCCGGAGGTAATGCGTGAAGTTCGCGCGATGCTGACGAGCGCGCCCGTGGACGGCGTGGTGGGAGCGATCGAGGCGATGATGCAGCGCCCCGACTCCAATCCCACGCTCGCCACGATCGACGTGCCGACAGTCGTGATAACGGGAGCAGAGGACGCTATCGCGCCCGTGGAGGAAGCTCGGGCAATGTCCGACGCGATCCGTGGAAGCAGCTTCGAGATCATCCCGGGCGCCGGCCACCTGTCGAACATCGAGCGCCCCGCCGCGTTCAACACCGTATTCGGCGAGTTCCTGGCGCGCATCCGCGCCGATTGAGCGCTCCGCCAGAGGCGCCGGTTTACCGGCTTGCGCCAGAATCGGCACCCATTCTGCACCTCTCACGCCCTGCCCATGGCCAGCCCCGAGCGATGGCGGCGAGGACGTGGGGAACAGAGGAGAGAGCATGCGGCGATCCGGCAGATTATCGGCGACCGATCTGGCCGCGTCGAAGTACCGCTCCGCACACGCATGATCCGCTCGACCGCGGGTCACGCATCCTTTCAGCAGGTCGGCTCGTGGGACTGGCCGCTCTGGCTACTGATCGTCGCCGTCGTACTCTGCGTAGCGGCGCTGCTCTCGATCTGGACCGGTCGCTACCACTCCACAGCAGCCAGAATCGTCTGGACCATCGTAGCGACTTTCATCCCCATCCTCGGCCCGATCGCCTGGTTCCTGCTGGGATGGGAGAGGAGGGGGTAGAGGCAGGAGAAAGGGAACAGGGAATAGGAAACAGGAAACAGGAAACAGGAAACAGGAAACAGGAAACAGGAAACAGCCTCGGGGTGGAGGGCCCTAAGTGCCCGAGCTGTTACCTGTTTCCTGTCTCCTGTCTCCTTATTCCTGCTTCCCCGCTACCTCGTCGGTCGAGTGGGCGGGTTGTCGGAGGAGAAGACGTCCTTGTTGATCTGGATGTACTGCTTCAGGTTGGCCGGCACATCCTCTTCGGGAAAGATTGCGGTGACCGGGCACTCCGGTTCGCATGCCCCGCAGTCGATACACTCATCCGGATGGATGTATAGCTGTTCGGGTCCCTCGTAGATGCAATCCACAGGGCACACGTCGACGCAGGCCTTGTCCTTCACGCCAATGCAGGCTTCGGTGATTACGTAGGGCATTGCTGGCCTCGGGGATGTTCAACGAACTCTCGGGCGATGGTGATAAGGTAATGAAATGCAAATGCAGTGGGCAGGGGAGCGTTTACTACAGGGTTCAGGGTTCAGGGACTACGAGGAGGCAGGAGGCAGTGACTGCCCAGCGATCGAGATCTCTCCTCCGAGGCAGTTTCTGAACCCTGAACCCTGCCCCCTGAACCCTTGCAGTTCCTGCCCCCTGAACCCCCTCCCCCCGGGCGCGCTGCTTGCGTCGGAAAGACGGGGATGAGACTGGAAATCAATGGTGACGGGTTCGAGGTGGGGGATGCGGGCCACCTGACCCTGCTGGATCTGCTGCGCGATCGGTTGGAGCTGACGGGGACGAAGCTGGTCTGCGACAGGGGTGAGTGCGGAGCGTGCACGGTGCTGCTGGACGGCGAGCCAGCGTACTCCTGCCTCACGCTCGCCGCCGCGTGCGAGGGCGTGCGCATCACGACCATCGAAGGCGTGGCACGCGATGGCGAGTTGCACCCTCTGCAGCGGGCGTTCGTGGAGAACGACGCGCTGCAGTGCGGCTACTGCACGCCGGGACAGATCATGGCCGCACTGGCGCTCCTCGAGCGCTCGCCGTCACCCTCCGAGAGCGAGGTGATGCACTGGATGAGCGGCAATCTTTGCCGGTGCGGCACCTATCCCAAGATCGTACGCGCCGTGCTGGCGGCGTCGCGCACGATGAACGGCGAGAGAGACGGTGGCGAATAGGACGAACGGGCGCCGCTTCGTCTCCACTCGCGTCGAGGTGGAAGGACGCGAGGAGGTGCGCACCGTCGAGCTCCCCGCCTTCGAGCCCGAGCCGTGGGAGGCCGACGCTCCACTCGCAATAGTCGGCCATTGCGCGCTGCGCGCCGATGGCGTCGACAAGGTCACCGGTCGCGCGCGCTACTCGGCCGACATCCAGCGCGCGGGGATGCTGCACGCTGCCGTCCTGCGATCGAGCATCGCGAGTGGACGTGCGACCGTGCATCTCTCGGGCGTCCGCTCGCTCCCCCTCGTCCGCGACGCGGTTACCGGAAGCGACATCCCGCGCGTGGAGGTGAACGGGCTCCCGCTCCTCGACGACACGGTGCGTTATGCTGGTCAGCCTATCGCGGTCGTCTGCGCGGACACTCGCGACGCGGCGGAGCTGGCGCTGCGGGAGATCGAAGTCCGGTACGACTCCACGCCCCACGCCGTCACCGCCGCGGAGTCGCTCGCACCCGAGGCGCCGCCAGTGCGCCCGAACGGGAACAGCCCCGAGATCTCGCCCCGCGTGATCGAGCGCGGCGACGTAAACGCGGGACTGGCCGATGCGGACGTGGTGGTGACGCGCGAGTACCGCGTGCCGGCCGCGCTACACACCGCCCTGGAGCCGCACGGCGCGGTCGCCGAGTGGACGGGCGATCGCCTCACGGTTTGGGAGTCGACGCAGGGCGTCTTCAACACACGCGCCGACCTCGCCGCGGCACTGGAGATCCCGATCTCGCACGTGCGCGTGATCCAGGACTACATGGGCGGCGGCTTCGGCGCCAAGAACGGCGCCAGCACCAACGCGTACATAGCCGCGCTGATGGCGCGCCGCACCGCGCGACCGGTTCGCTGCGTGAACGACCGCGAAGGCGAGCAGACCGACTCGGGCCACCGCCCCACCTCCGTCCAGCGCGTCACCCTCGGCGCCAGGCGCGACGGCGCTCTCACTGCCATCGTGCTCGACGCCGAAGTGGACCTCGGAATCGGCGGCTGGGAGGGCGGTCCGGGAGCTATTTACCAGGAGCTCTACAAGTGCGACAACGTGCGCACCACCGAGACCTTCGCCTACACCAACCTCGGTGCGATGTCGTCGTTTCGAGCACCGTGCAACGTGGAGGGCGCCTTCGGTCTCGAGAGAGCCATGGATGTTCTCGCGCGCGAGCTGGGGATGGATCCGCTCGACCTGCGTCTGCTGAACTACGCGACGGTCAATCAGGGAAAGCACACTCCGTACTCGGCGAAGCGACTCGACGAGTGCTACCGCGTGGGCGCCGAGCGCTTCGGCTGGTGGGCGAGGGAGGGCACGGCAGGCGCGGCCAGCGCCGACGGCCGCGAGAGTGCCGCGCTCGATGGCGCAGCCTCCAAACCTCGCGCGAAGGATGGACGCATCAGGCGTGGCTACGGGATGGCCTCCCAGATCTGGGGCGGCGGCGGCGGGCCGCCGGCGTACGCCCTGGTGCGGCTGGAGCCTGACGGCAGCGCCGAAGTTCTCACGGGAACGCAGGACCTCGGCACCGGCTCGCGCACTGTCTTCGCGCAGATCGCCGCCGAGGCGCTCGGAGCGCGTCTCGAAGATGTGCGCGTCGTGATCGGCGATACCGAGCGCACGCCGTACACGGGGAACTCGTGGGGCTCGATCACCGTGGCGTCGGTCGGACCGGCGGTGCGGATGGCGGCAGAGGACGCGCGCTCGCAGCTGCTCGAGGCTGCCGCCGGGATGCTAGATACCACTCCCGACCGCCTCGTGGCGCGCGACGGGGTGGTGCGCGTCAGGCGCGGAACCCGCTCGCTCACCTTCGCCGAGATCGGGAAGCAGCTCGGCGACGTGATGATCACCGGCCACGGGAGCCGCGGACCGAATCCCGACGACACCACGCTCTCCACCTTCGGCGCGCAATTCGCCGAGGTGGAGGTGGACGTCGAGACCGGCGTCGTTCGTGTGCTGAAGATCGTAGCCGTCCACGATTCGGGCCGCATCATCAACCCCGCGCTCGCCGAGAGCCAGCTGCACGGCGGGATCATCCAGGGAACCGGCTACGCACTGTTCGAGGAACGGGTAGTGGACCACGCGTCGGGGCTCCCCCTCAACCCGAACATGCACGACTACAAGATCCCGACGATGTCCGACATCCCCGAGATCGACGCGTCGTTCATCGACGTGGCCGACACGGTGGCAAACCACATCGGCTCCCGCGGCGTGGCCGAGCCGCCGATCATCCCCACTGCCCCGGCGATAGCCAACGCCGTCTCGGATGCCCTCGGCGTGGAGATCGATGAGATCCCGATGACGCCGTGGAGGGTGTTGATGTACGGTGGGAGAGAGCAGAAAGCAGAAAGCAGAAAGCAGTGAACGTCTCGTAACACTACGTCATCCCCGCGGAAGCGGGGATCCATGTTTGGCTGGGCAACATGGATCCCCGCTTCCGCGGGGATGACGGGTGAATGGATTCATGCGCGTCGCAAGACAATGGGTTGTGCGAACGCTCAGGCGTGGCTGGGGGCGGCGGTGAGGGGCTCGAAGCGCGCGGTGAAGTGGCGGAGCCAGGGTGCCTGCTCCACAAAGCGGTACCCTCCGATCGCTTCTCTGCGCTCCCATACCTGAAGGATCGTCTCCACCACGTAGTCAATGTGACTCTGGGTGTAGACCCTGCGCGGGATCGCGAGTCGAACAAGCTCCTGCGGTCCCGCGAATTCCTGTCCCGTCTCCGGATCGCGCCTACCGAACATGACCGTCCCGATCTCGACCGCGCGGATACCGGCCTCGCGGTACAGCTCGACTACCAGCGCCTGGCCGGGTAGCTCGAGCGCCGAGAGGTGCGGCAGAAAGGCCGCCGCATCGATGTACACCGCGTGTCCCCCGGGCGGCTGGACGATCGGGACGCCGCGCTGGGCGATATGCTCTCCCAGATAGGCGGTGGAGCGGATCCGGTAGGTGAGGTAATCCTGGTCGAGCGCCTCGCGCAGTCCCACGGCGATCGCTTCCAGGTCGCGACCGGCCAGACCACCGTAGGTGGGGAAGCCTTCCGTGAGGATGAGAAGGTTGCGGCCGCGTTGGGCTACCGAGTCATCGTTCGTGGCGAAGAAGCCGCCGATGTTGGCGATTCCATCCTTCTTAGCCGACATGGTACACCCGTCGGCGTAGGAGAACATCTCGCGCGCGATCTCGAGCGGCGTGCGCTCGGCGTAGCCCGGCTCGCGCTGCTGGATGAAGAAAGCGTTCTCCGCGAAGCGACAGGCGTCTATGTAGAACGGGATGCCGTGCTCGTGGCACACCGCCGACACCTCGCGGATGTTCGTCATGGAGACCGGTTGTCCGCCGCCAGAGTTGTTGGTGATGGTGACCAGACAGAAGGGGATCCGCTCCGGCCCCACTTCCGCGATGAGAGCGCGCAGTCGCGCCACGTCCATGTTCCCCTTGAACGGGTGCCGCGCGGACGGAACACGACCTTCCGGAATCACCAGGTCTACGGCCCGCGCTCCGGTGAACTCGACGTTGGCTCGCGTCGTATCGAAGTGCGTGTTGTTCGGGACTACGCTCTCGCGCGTGCAGAGCACGGTGCAGAGAATGCGCTCGGCTGCGCGTCCCTGGTGCGTGGGGAGCACGTACCGGAAGCCGAAGATGTCCTGCACCGCTTCCTCGAAGCGGTAGAAGGAGCGGCTCCCCGCGTACGCCTCGTCGCCACGCATCACGGCCGCCCACTGCTCCGAGCTCATCGCCGCCGTTCCGCTGTCAGTGAGAAGATCTATCAGCACATCGTCGGCATGGATTAGAAAGACGTTGTAGCCTGCCGCGCGCAGCTTTTCCTCGCGCTCCGCGCGCGTGGTCATGCGGATCGGCTCTACCGACTTTATCCGGAACGGCTCGATGATCGTGTGCATGTATCAGTCGTTGCTCTGGCTGGGAGTGATGGTCGCCGTGGGAGCGGCTCCGGCCGCCTCGCGCCTGCGCACGAGTATGGTAAGCTCTCCTTCCTGAACCACTACATCATGCTGATTTAGTAGACGCTCGGCGAGTCGCACGAGTCCGGCGTCCGCGCGTCGTGTCGATCGCGCCTCGGTCACTACCAGCTCGGCGTGCAGCACGTCGCCAGGACGAATGGCCGCGCGGAAATCCCAACGGATGCCTGCCAGGGCCACCAGCGTGCCCCGCGTCAGACCGAGCTGATTGAGCAGCCCGGTCGCCACGGCGAGCCCCAGTACGCCGTGCGCGATCCGGCCGCCGAAGGGCGTACCGCTCGCGTACGCCTCATCGAGGTGGAGCGGGTTGTGGTCGCCGGAGACAGCCGCGAACGCATCGATGTCGCTCGAGCTCAACGTACGCGACCCGGCGTCGTAGCGGGCGCCCACCGCGAAGTCCTCGAACCAGAGTGGTTTCATCGTGATTCGCCGAGTCCCCGGAGGAGTCTTGACACTTTCAGAAATATCTCAATATTAGCACGACCGTGTAGATAATGACACATGACGAGGCGGTATGCTACGGTCTCAGAACATCGTGTTCACGCTCTACGGCGACTACCTGCTGCATCGGGCCGGGCCGGTCTGGGTCGGGAGCCTCCTCCGCCTCCTCGATCCGCTCGGCGTGGCGGGCGGACGGGCACGAACGGTGTTGTCGCGCATGGTCCAGCGCGGCTGGCTCGAGCAGGAGAAGGTGGACGGTCGGAGCTGCTACGAGTTGAGCGCTCGCGGGCGGAAGCTGCTGGAGGAAGGCGAAGCGCGGATCTATCACCCTCCGCGCGAGCGCGAGTGGGACGGCAGCTGGCACCTCGTCGCCTATTCCATCCCGGAGAACAACCGCGCAACCCGCGATCGGCTCCGCGTCCAGCTCTCCTGGCTCGGCTGTGGCACTCTGGGAAATGGGCTCTGGCTCTCGCCGTATCCCATCACCGAGCGAGTCGCCGAGATCGCCGAGGAGCTGGCGATCCCGAAGCACGTACAGCTCTTTCATGCCCAGTATCTGGGCTTCCCGGATCGCGAGCAGCTCGTGTCGGCTGCATGGGACCTGAAGGCGATCAACAAGCGCTACGCGAAGTTCATCCGGCGACACGAGTCCGCCTACGCCGCATGCCTGCTGGACCAGGAACGCTGCGGTCTCGATCCGCGCGACTGCTTCGTCCGCCGCTTCAGGCTGATCCACGAGTATCGCGTGTTCGCGATGATCGATCCGTATCTGCCTCGCGAGCTGCTCCCCGATGGATGGAACGGCGACACGGCCGCCAGGCTCTTCGAGGATTACCACGACCTGTTGACAGAAGCCGCGAACCGCTTCGTCTCCGCCGCGCTCGCGCCGCCCACACGGAAGCGTGAGCGTGCCGGCGCATCGCGCGGGAGCTGAGCGGGCCGCCATCCCATTCTCTCTTCATCCCAGGGGATACACCGATGGGCAACTTCGAATCGCAACCAACGGACGGCTTCGGGTTCCGCGAGGTGTTGTACGAGAAGCGCGATGGCATCGCCACGATCACGCTGAATCGGCCGCACGCCTACAACGCGTACTCCACACCGGCGCTCCGTGAGCTGGCCAGCGCCTTCCAGGATGCCTCCTTCGATGACGCGATAGGGGTGATCGTTTTCACCGGGAGCGGCGACGCTGCGTTCTGCACGGGCGGCGATGTGAAGGAGTACGAGAAGGAGTACACCAAGCGGCCGCGCGATTACTGGAAGTACATGGGGCTCTTCCGCGCGTACCTCGAGAGCATCATGAACAGCGGCAAGCCCGTGATAGCGCGGATCAACGGAATGGCCGTTGGTGGCGGCAACGAGAGCCAGATGGCGTGCGACCTGGCGGTGATCGCGGAGCATGCGTGGGTTGGGCAGGTGGGTACGAAGGTTGGCAGCGTGGCAGCCGGCGGCGCGACGCAGTGGCTCCCGCTGCACGTGGGAGACAGGCGCGCGCGGGAGATGCTGCTCCTCAACGGACGCGTCGCTCCGTACCAGGCGCTGGAGTGGGGGCTGGTGAACCGCGTGGTGCCGTCAGTGACGAAAGACGGCGAGTTCGTCGAGTTCGCGAGCGCGGAACAGATCCGCAAGGCGCAGCGGCGCGAGGATGGCTACTCGATCTCGCTCGCGCGCCTCGATCAGGCGGTGGCGAAGCTGGCGGGAGCGCTTCTCGAGCAGTTCCCCGAGTGCACGCGCTACACCAAGCAGCAGGTCAACTTCTGGAAGGAGCTGGCCTGGCATCAGACGATCGGTCACGGGCGCGACTGGCTTGCGCTGCACTTCAACAGCGTGGAGCCGTGGGAGGGGATGCGCGCTTTCGTCGACAAGCGTCCAGCGCGGGTAGCCGACCTGCGCAGGAGAGCGGCCGAGGGCGGGAGCAGCGAGTTCGTATGGGGCCCCTACTCGCGCGACTGCCCGGCGTGCGGTGCGGAAGGGCTGCCGAGCGGCTTCGACTTCTGCGGCAGCTGCGGCGCGGCGCTCGATGGCGCGTCGTCGCACGCGAGCGATGCGGCTTCCCCCGGCATACTCGAACAGGCGGACGCCTGCAGGATCGGGCCATGACCAGCAGTGCGGAGCCGGCCGTGAGCGCCGCGCGGGGCGCGGTGCGCGTCGTTCGCGATGGGGCCTTGGTTCGGCTGGTGCTCGACCGCCCGCCGCTCAACGTGCTCACCATCGCGATGCTCGGGGAGCTGCAGGAAGCCCTCGCCGAGCTCGCCGGCGACGACTCGGTGAAGCTCGTAACGCTCTCGGGAAATGGAAAGGCTTTCTGCGCCGGAGTGGACGTGGCCGACCACGCAGACGATCGCGTGGCGCTGATGCTCGAGCTCTTCCACGGCTGCCTCCTCCGGCTTTACGAGCTCCCCTGCCCCACAGTCGCGGTGGTTCATGGCGCCGCGCTCGGCGGCGGCTGCGAGTTGCTCCTCGCGTGCGATATGGTGCTCGCGCACGAACGCGCCACGATCGGCCAGCCCGAGATCCGGCTCGGCGTCTTCCCGCCTTTCGCGGCGGCGGTCCTGCCGCGCCTCGTGGGCCGGCAGCGTGCCATGGAGCTGGTGCTCACCGGCCGCTCGCTCTCGGCGAACGAAGCGCAAGCCGTGGGACTCGTTACGCGAGCGTTCTCCAGCGACGGGTTCGATGCCGGAGTGCAGGACTACCTGGCGCAGCTCACACGACTGAGCGGGCCGGTCCAGCGACTCGCCAAACGCGCGATGGTGGAAGGTGCGGAGCTCTCGCCTCGCGATGCGGTCGCCCATGCGGAGGCGCTGTACGCGAACGATCTGATGCGGCTCCACGACGCACACGAGGGGCTCGCCGCATTCATGGAGAAACGAGCCCCTGTCTGGCGGGAGGCGTGAGATGAGCGTGACACTGATGGAAGAAGCGATTCCACTGCTCGACCTCTCCCCGGACGCACCGCTGGATGAAGCGATGGCCGTGGTGCGCGAGGTCGTGGAGGACACGGAGATGCCCACGGTACACCGCTGGCGCGAAGCCGGAGGGAAGGTGCTGGGGCACTTCCAGGTCTACTTCCCCGAGGAGCTGGCGCACGCGGCGGGGATGCTCCCCGTGAAGGTGCGCGGCGGACAGATGGACCGGCGGGAAGCCGACTCGCACTTCGGCTCCTACCTCTGCTCCATCCTGCGCAGCTCGCTCGAGCTTGCGCTCACGAAGCGGCTGGAGCTCGACATGTTCGTCACGCACCCGATCTGCGACGCGGCACGCAACCTGGCGGGGCTCTGGGCGAGGAACCTGCCATACCCCTCGCAGATCCTCTACCTCCCGCAGAACCCCAACTCCGCGCACGCGCCGGAGTACCTGCGCAACGAGTACGCGAGGGTGCTCGGCGACATCGAGACAGTGAGTGGATGCAAGGTGAGCGATGCCGCGCTGCGGCGCTCGATGGCCGTCTACAACGAGAACCGGCGGTTGCTGCGCGAGCTGTACGCCGTGAAGCGCGAGACTCCCTGGCTCCTCCCCGTTGACGAAGCGTACGTGCTCGTGGCGGTGGGCGGGCTGATACGGCGCGAGGAGCACAACGAGCTGCTGCGGCGACTCCTGCCGCGGATCGCCGCTCGCCCCGCGCGGCGGCAGGACAAGATCCGCGTCGTCTTCGAGGGCGGCTTCTGCGAGCAGCCGCCGCTCGACCTGCTGCGCGCGATCGCCGAGTTCTGCTACGTGGTGGACGACGACCTGCTGATCGGCCTGCGCTGGATCGTCGATGACGTGCCCACCGATACGTCCGATCCGCTGCTCGCGCTGGCCGAAGCGTACCTGGACCACTCGTCGTACAGCCCGGTGCAGCACGACCTCCGGAAGCCCAAGGAGAAGATGCTGCTACGCCGCATCCGCGAGTCGCGCGCGGATGCCGCCATCGTCGCCGCGGCCAAGATGTGCGAGCCGGGTCTCGATGAGCAGGTGGCCTACATGAAAGAGCTCGATGCCGAGCGCATCCCGTATTTCGTGACCGAGTTCGAGGAGAAGATGACCGGCTTCGAGCATCTACAGATCCAGCTCGAGACCTTCGCGGAGAACATCCTGTTCGAGTGAGCCACCGCGCGGCGGCACACTCTGGAGGAGACAATGACCGCAGCAGCAACGGGAGAGGAGATCGTCGGCCGCGGCCTGCGCGAGGGTAAGTACCTCTTCGCACAGTGGTTCATGCGCCTGGGCCAGGCCGCCGAGAACGAGGAGCTGGCCGCGTACGTGTTCGTGATGGGAAGCCTGGTCGAGGTGTTGCGCGGCTTCGACCTGCACATCGTCTTCCCCGAGATCAACTCCTTGCAGACGGCGGTGAAGAAGGTGTCGGGCGACTTCCTGAGCGTGGCCGAGGACTACGGGTACTCGCCCGACGTGTGCGGCTACGTGAAGGCGGACGTGGCGATGCAGCTCCAGGACGGCCGCCATCCCATGGGCCGCATCCCGCGCCCGAGCATCGCGGTGCTCACCAACGCCTGCAACACCTACCTGAAGTGGGCCGAGATCTGGGATCGCTTCTACCACATCCCGCTCGTGACCGTGGACGTCCCCGCCTCGCGCAGCGCGGCGACGAGCGGCCAGCTCGACGAAGCCGCGCTCGAGGCGGACCGCCGCTTCGTGGAGCAGCAGCTTCGCGAGCTCATCGTGCAGCTCGAGACGCTCACCGGGCGCCCGCTCGATATGGACCGCTTCCGCCAGGTGCTCCATGACACGAACCGGATGACGCGCGCGTGGGCGAGGATCCTGGAGCTCAACCGCGGAACCCCGTCCGTGTTCAACGCGCTCATGGACGGTACCGTGTACCTGGGCGTGGCGAACGCGCTGCGCGGCACTCCCGAGGGAGCGCTCTACTTCGAGCGGCTCGTCGAGGAGATGGAGTACAAGACGGCGCACGGCATGGGTGCCATCGAGGACGAGCAGCACCGGCTCATCTTCGTCGGCGTTCCCTGCTATCCGATATTCCGCCGCTTTCACGAGCTCTTCGCCGAATGGGGCGGATCGTTCGTGAGCAGCACCTACCTCTGGTTCGCCGCGGGCGGAATGAACCTGGGCTTCGAGTACGATCTCGACCGCCCCATCGAGAGTCTCGCGGAGGGCGTGCTACGCAGCGTGCGAGCGGCCACCGACGCGATGATGTTCCACGACCGCGCACTGCTGGAGGCGATAGACGTGTTCCACGCCGACGGCGTCGTGTACCACCCGGTGAAGAGCTGTCGCACGGTTTCCACCGGGCTCGCCGACAGCCGCCGCGTGGTGCTGCAGCAGCGTGACGTGCAGTGCCTCTACATCGAGTCCGACATGATGGACCAGCGCGTGGTATCGGAGGCGCAGCTCAAGAACCGCATAGACGCTTTCTTCGAGGGATTGAACTCGCGCCGGTTGCGGCTGCAGGCACAGGAAGCCCCGGCTGCAAGCCCGGACGCGAGCGCCACTCGAGTACCTGCCTGAACCCGGAGGGATGGCAATGCTCCATGCAGGCGGCGTGGACGTTGGCTCCACGCAGACCAAGGCGGTGGTGATAGACGAGGCGCGGCGCATAGTCGGCCGCTCGCTGATCCCCACCGGCGCCAACGTCGTCACGGCGGCGCAATCGGCTTTCGACCTGGCGGTCGCCGAGGCGGGGATCACCGAGGGCGACGTTGCTTACGTCATCGGCACCGGCTACGGGCGCTACAAGGTGACCTTCGGCAACGCGCAGGTCACCGAGATCTGCTGCCACGCGCGGGGCGCCGCCGAGATGTTCCCCGGCACGCGCACGGTGCTCGACATGGGCGGGCAGGACACCAAGGCGATCCGCATCCAGCCGGGTGGCGATGTTCTGGACTTCTGCATGAACGACAAGTGCGCGGCAGGCACCGGTCGCTTCCTGCAGTCGGCCGCCGCGGCTCTCGGAATCCCGATGGATGAGCTGGGGTCACGCGCGCTCGCCGGCCAGAAGCCGGTGAACATAACCACCACCTGTACCGTGTTCGCGGAGAGCGAGGTGCTCTCCTGGCTCGCCAAGGGGAAGAAGATCGACGACATCCTGCTCGGCGTGCACCGCAGCATCGCCACGCGCAGCATCGCGCTGCTCCGGCGCGTGGGGATCGAGGACGAGATCACCTTCACCGGCGGCGTCACGCGGAACCAGGCGATGGCGCCGGTGCTGGAGGAGGCGCTGGGGAAGAAGCTCAACCTCAGCGAGGAGTCTCATTACATGGGTGCCCTTGGCGCCGCGATTATCGCGCTCGAGCGCGCGCGGGCCGGTGAGGGCGCGGGCACCGCGCAGGTTGGAGGTGCCGCATGAGAATCACAGCGGGTGTGGACATCGGATCCACCTACGCCAAGGCCGCAGTGCTCGACGATGACGGCAAGCTGCTCGGCACCGGCATCAAGCCTACCGGCTTCCGCCTGGCGGAAGCGGCTGCCGACGCGCTGGCACAGGCGTGCGCGGCGGCCGGAGTGGAGCGCGAGTCGCTGGCATACGTATGCAGCACCGGCTACGGTCGGAGCATGGTGGCGTTCCGTGACGTGCAGGTCACCGATCTCACGGCACAGGCGTGGGGGACACGCTACTTCTACCCGGATACACGAACCGTGCTCGACGTGGGCGGGCAGACGATGAAGGCGTTGCGACTGGACGAGCACGGTCGCGTACGCTCCTTCCGCCTCAACGACAAGTGCGCGGCCGGTACCGGCGCCTTCCTGGAAAAAACGGCGCGCTACCTGGGCTACCGGATCGAGGAGATCGGCCCGCTGGTGGATGCATCCGTGAAAACGGTGCCCATCTCCGGCGTCTGCGCGGTGTTCGCCGAGAGCGAGGTGATCAACCACGTGAGCGCCGGAGCGTCGCCGGGCGACATCATGCACGGCGCGATGAAGTCGCTCGTGCAGCGATCGGTGCAGCTCATGAAGCGCGTGCAGATGGAGCCGGAGTTCACGCTCGTGGGCGGCATCATGCGCTTCGGCACGATGAGCCGGCTGCTGCGCGAGAGCCTCGGAGCGGGTGTGAACGTGCCGCCGGAGCCGCGTGTGCAGTTCACAGCCGCCATCGGCGCGGCGGTGCTGGCTGGTCGTCGCCTGCGCAAGCTCGAGGCGCGCCAGGGCGAGCAGCATCTCGCCGCTGCAGGATGACTTCAATGATGCGACCGCAACCCTGCGATAGCTGCCCGGTGAGTACGACCGGGAGGACCGGAGTCCAGGCACCCGCGATCCCGCTCGTCGGTCAGCTCGCGCTGGAAGCCGAGGGCTGGGTGCGCCGCTTCACCGCAGCTCCGGCGCGCGCTCAGGAAGCGAGGGAGATGTACGAGTCGCTCGGCCATGAAGTGCGCCTGGAGCTCGTGCCAGCCGAGGAATTGAGAGACGAATGCAGCGGGTGCGCCGTGGCGCTTTCGCTTTACAGAATCATCTACACCCGGAGGCGCTCGTGAGAGCAGCCGTCTTCCATGGCCCCAACCAGCCGCTCGCCGTCAGCGAAATCCGCGATCCCGAGCCGGCCGCCGGCGAGGTACTGGTGAGAGTCGCCGCCTGCGGCGTGTGTCACACGGACCTCCACTACATCGACCACGGCACGCCTACCTTCAAGGCGCCGCCCATGGTGCTGGGGCACGAGGTGGCAGGCAGGGTGGCCGCGGTCGGCGAGGGAGTCACGCGCTTCCGCGAGGGCGACCGCGTGCTTCTCCCCGCCGTGCTCCCCTGCGGCGAGTGCGTCGCCTGCCGAACCGGTCGCGAGAACATCTGCGAGCACGGCGTCATGCTCGGGAACAACGTCGACGGCGGGTACGCCGAGTACATGGTGATCTCCGAGCGCCACCCATTTCATCTGCCGGAAGAGATCCCGCTGGAGGAGGGAGCGATCATCGCGGATGCGCTGACCACTCCGTACCACGCCGTAGTGCAGCGCGCGCGAGTGCGCCCGGGAGACTGGGTAGTCGTGGTGGGCTGTGGAGGGATCGGCCTGAACATCGTGCAGATGGCGGCGGTGCTCGGTGGCTGCGTCATCGCGGTCGACATAGCCGACGAGAAGCTCGAGTGGGCGCGGAAGTTGGGAGCGATGGAGACAGTGAACTCGCGCCGCACCGAGCGGCTCGACAAGGAGGTGCGTCGCATCACCGGCGGCGGGGCGGACGTGGCGCTGGAGGCGGTGGGCCGCGCGGCGACGCAGGAGCAGGCGCTCTCCTGCCTGCGCACCGGGGGGCGGCTCGTTCTGGTGGGCTACAGCCCCGAGACGCTCGCGCTCAACGCGGGTCGGGTGATGTATCGCGAGCTGGAAGTCATCGGCTCGC
>DATCXR010000400.1:0-5601 GCA_036565685.1 Gemmatimonadaceae bacterium | reverse complement strand
CGGGGTTGCGGCGGCGAGCGCGCCCGCCGCGACGAGCGCCAGCGTGGATCGCGCGATACCCGTCACGGCGATTGCCATAGTGTGGCGGGCCCCAGCCGCGGTGATCGACTTCACGATCGTTCGCATCGCACCCTCCTCACTTCTCGAGAATAGATGTGAGCAGCTGGATCACCCGCGGGTCGTTCTTCTGACCCAGCCAGAAGAAGGCATGCTTCCGCATCGAGTGGTCGGGGTCGTTGCGCGCGATCTCTATGAGCCCGTCGACCGCCGCGGAGTCGTCGCGCTGTGAGAGGACGAAGATCATCTGCCGCTTGAGCTCCGGATCGCGAAATTCGCGATACAGGTCCAGCAGGTCGGCGGTCGGCGTTCCGCCCTGCCCCGCCCAGAAGAGCGCCTGCTTCCGGACTGCGATCGTTTCGCCGTGGCGCGCGATGTCCAGCAGTGCGGGCATACCCGCGCCATCGGGAAGCTGCGAGAGAACGAAGATGGCGTGCTTCCGCATCGACTCGTTTTCGGAGTCGTCGTTCGCGATCGCGCGCACGGGCTCGAGCACCTCGGTCTCCCCCAGCTGCCCCGCCCAGAAGAGCGCCGGCTTGCGCACGCCGGTCGGACGGTCGCGATCGCGCGCGAGCTCGATGAGCTGTGGCCATACTGTCACGCTGTCCGCCAGCGCCGCGGGAGCGATCGCCTTCCGCGCCACCTGCTCGCTCGCGGAGCGCGCCAGTCCGAGGAAGTATTCGGTGGCTTCGCGCGCGCCTACCACGCCGAGGTCGGTGACCGCGCTTGCGGTGTCGCGACTTCGACCGACGTAGCTGCGCACCCTGGTCACGGTACCGTTCGATACGGTGAGCCGCACGCGCACCGGACCCGGCTCGCAGTCGTAGTCCCAGTTGTCGTGTGTGCGGACTCCGGTCGACACATTCTCGGAGGACGACCGGAAGGAGATGCTCCCCTCGCCATTTCCGCACACCCCCGGCCGCGATGCGAAGCGGAGCTCCGCCTCCCCCTGCACTCCCGCTATCCGCTGTGCCAGCGACTGCTGCGCGCTCCCCACTGCCGGTGTGAGCAGCGCTGCCACCATCCCCGCGGCGAGCAGAGAGCCTGCTCGCCGCACCCGTGCGCTACGCGCACTCGTATCAGAGAGAGTCATTGGTGATCATCTCCTCGAGAAGCTGCCGCACGCGCGGGTCGTTGCGCTGGCCGAGCCAGAAGATCGCCTTCTTGCGCAGCTCCACATCCGGGTCGTGGTTCGCTATGTCGATGAGCTTGTCGGTCGCCGCACTCTCGCCGCGCTGCGACAGGACGAAGATCACCTGCTGCTTGAGCTCCTGGTCGGAGAGGCGTCCGTACATCGCCGAGAGATCGGCGATGGGGAGGCCGCTCTGACCGGCCCAGAAGAGTGCCTTCTTGCGAACATCCACGTCCTGCTTCGCGTCTGTGGCTATATCCAGCAGCCAGCGCTGGTTCTCGGCGCTTCCGTGCTGCGCGACTCCCATGATCACTCGCTCCTTCAGCCGCTCGCTCTCGAGCGTGGGAAAGATCTCACGGAGGTAGCTCACGTCTCCCTCGTCGCCGCGCATCTGCCCCAGCGCGAGGATCACGCGCCCACGCGTCTCCTCCGGGAGATCCTTCCTGGTAGCGAGGTCGCGAAGGATCCTGCCGGCGCGCTCACCCGGGTGCTGCGAGAGCGCGAAGATCGCCTTGCGCTGCAGCTCCTCGTCCTTCGACGTGCGCAGTATGGAATCGAGCAGCGCCACCGACCGATCGCCCGGAACCTGGCCGAGCCAGAAGACCGCCTGTCCCCGCACATCGGCCGACGGATCGTCGCGGGCCACGCCGAGCAGAATGTTCGCGCTCTCCTCGTTGTTCTTCTGCGATACCAGGAAGACCGCCTTCCTGCGAAGCGACTCGGAGCATCCATCACGACGCGCCAGCACCTTCTTCAGAACCGGGAGCGCCTGGTCGGCATCCATCTGCATGAGCGCGTTGAGCGCGGCCACGCGCATGTCATCGTCATCCGACGGACATCCCTCGGTGGCCGAGTCCGCGGCCTTGTGGATGGCCTCGGCTGCCTGCGACTCCCCGCGCTTCGCCAGCTCGCCGCGGATGCGCGTCTCGAGCGCGGAGGCATCGCCGCGCGTCGCCGCCGAGGGGTAACGCGAGCGCTGGTCTTCGAGACTCCCCAGCGCATCGTGCAGATCGTCCGTGCCGCCGCGCCGGTAGAGCGCGAAGGCGCGCCAGTAGAGCGCGTCGCCGGCGTACGCGGACTCGCCGTAATCGTCGGCGATCTGCTCGAATATGCGCGCGGCGCGCGCGTAGTCACCGTCGTTCAGCGCCTTGCGCGCTACCCTGTAGAGCGAGTCGGCGGAATCGTCGGGAAAGAGCGCGGCGGGCGGAACGGTGCGGAAGGATTCCGCCGCATCCACCGCACGAGCGGTTTCGTAGAACGAACCGAACGCCGTTCCATCCCAGCTGCCGCCCACGCTGGCGGCGACCGCCACAGCCAGTAGCGATGTGAGCTTGAACATTTTCGTATTCTCCTCAGGTACCGATCGGCAGCGCGCCGGCACCGGCCGGGGTCGCGCCGCGGATACGCGTCATCACGTCGTGCGAACGAAGCGACTGGTCGATGAGCTGCAGCTCATCTTTCTTCGAGCCCTGCTCGGCGCCGAGCTGGGTTATCTGCGTGAGAACCATTTCCAGGTCGCCGAGCAGCTTGCGCAGTTGCGGGTCACTGGAGCCGGGCGAGTCGAGCAGGAGCCTGGTAGTGCCGAGGAGATCGCCGGCCCACGAGGTGATCTGCGGGTCCACCTGCCCCCTCTCGGACTCCGCGCGGTACGACGTGAGCAGCACCTCCACGCGGCCCAGGTGCTCGGCGGTGAGCGCCGCGTACGCGGCGCTCTCGCGATTGTTGCCCGCGGCGCTGCCGCTGGAACGCGGTGCCGGCTGCGACATGGATTCCGGCGTGTTGCGCGGAGCAGCGTGCGACCCCGGCGGTACTACCGCGATCCGCTGCTCCTCCGGCGCGAACGGCGAGCGCTCGCGGGGAGTGGCGCCATCGTTCGAGACGGCGTCGTTGCGATTCCCGGGGATCGAGCCGGAGTCGTGCGCGCTCGCGGTCTCGCTTCCCGTTCCGGCGATCTGCTGGCGAGCGGAGTCGGGCGCCGCGTCCGGGCGCTCGGCAACCAGGCGCGAGTCCATCGTGCCACGCAACACGTAACCGATTCCGATTCCCACGAGGAGCATCGCGGCGATCGCCGCGCCGAGCATGAGCCAGCGGCGGGCGCGCGCTCCATGGGATGCCACGCTCGCGCTTCTGGAGCGCCGCTCGGCCTCGATGCGCGCCCACATCGCATCGCGAGGCGTGGATGGCGGCGCGTTGTAGTCGCGCGCAGCGCGCTGGAGGAAGCTCTCGAAGTCGTCGTCTGTCATGCCGTCCACTCTCCCGCGAAATCGGCGAGCGCCGTCCGAAGCTTGGCCCGCGCCCGCGACAACTGCGCCTTCGAAGTACCCGGCTGCAGACCCAGCGCACCGGCGATCTCCTCGTGCGTGAACCCTTCCACGTCGTGCATCACGAACACCGTCCGGTATCCGGGTGGAAGCGCGTCGATCGCCTGAGCGAGCCGCAGCTTGAGATCCGGTTCCGCGCGTCGCACCGACCACTCGTGGTCGCCCGCGTCGTTCAGGTCGGCCTCACGCGTCCGCAACCGCTTCACCTTTCGCAGTCCGTTGAGCGACACCGACACCGCTATGCTGTGCAGCCAGGTGGCGAAGCTCGAGTCGCCGCGAAAGTCCTTCAGCCGCTCGAATGCCCGGATGAACGTGTCCTGCGTGAAGTCCTGGGCCAGGTCGTCGCTCCCGGCGAGGCGATAGGCGAGCCTGTAGACGCGGTCGACGTGCGCGTCGTACAACGCACGCTCGGCCGCCGGATCGCCGGCTCTCGCTCTCGTCAGGAGTTGTGACTCGTCCACCGGACCTCGGTGTTCCCAGGGCATTCGAATCGACTGCCCGTGAGACACGGGATGGCTGGGAAGGGTTGCGTGCGATCCGGGTCAGCGGGCGAGGAACGCGGCGGCGGACCCGGGCGTTGGTCCAGAGCGGAAATTGGACCACCACCGAGAGGAGATCTCACGCATGGCAAGAGAGGCCCACGAATACACCGCCCGGCTGATCTGGGACGGGAACACCGGCGCAGGCACCGCGACGTACGCCGGATACGGAAGGGAGTACCGCTTCCTCGTGGATGGGAAGCCGGAGCTGGAGGGGACAGCGGACCCCAAGTTCAAGGGCGATCCGAGCAGGCACAACCCGGAGGAGCACTTTCTGGCGGCGATCTCCGGGTGCCACATGCTCTCGTACCTCGCGCTCTGCGCGCGCAATAACATCCGGGTGCTCGCGTACGAGGACGATGTGCGCGGGACGCTGAAATTCGACAGCCGCGGCGGCGGGAAGTTCGAGGAGGTGGTGCTGCACCCGGCAGTGACCATCGCCGAAGGCGATGACGCGGAGCTGGCGGAGTCATTGCACGAGCAGGCGCACGAGCTCTGCTTCATTGCCGCATCGTGCAGCGTCCCCATACGGCACGAAGCGAGAGTAGGAAGCGCGACGGCGGCCTGAACCCGTCGTTCAGTCGTTCAGCGTGTAGTCGAAGCGGTAGGAGTGCTTGCCGTCCGGCGCGATGTCGATCGCCATGGTACCGCCGAGTCCCGTCAGGTCGTCGGTCCCGGAGTCCGGGACCACCGTTATCGTCAGCTGGGGCACGCCGCGGTTCATGATACCCGTGTGCTGCAGGGAGAACGAGCCGCGATGACCATCCAGCGTTCCGGTCACTCGCTCGATCGCCACGTATGCGGCCGATCCTTTCACAGCGGTCATGGCGGTGAGCATCTGCCCTTCCGACGTCGCTTCTAGGTCACCATGGAAGTGCTTCGACAGCAGGAGCCGCCCGAGCGTGGAGCCGCCGGTGCCCTCCTGCTCCGGCTGGGGCGTGGTCTTGACGTCGAATGGGCCGCTGGCAGTACTCATAACTGGACCGTGACCGTTTGGGTGGAGCGCCGAGCGCGCTGCTGCGCGGGTGATACGGACGATACAAGGAGAAGGAGAGCGGCTGCAAGGTGGATTCACCGCGCGTGACGACCATGGACCCACAGGAGCGAGCGACGTGAGAGATCTGACGATACAGCTGGACAACCGCCCCGGGGCGCTCGCGGAGATGGGCGAGGCGCTCGGGCGCGCGGGAGTGAGCGTGGAGGGTGGCGGCGTTTTCGTCGTGGACGGCCGCGCTGTAGCGCATTTCCTCTTCGAGGACGGCGAGGCGGCGCGCCGGGCTCTCGAGGGAGCGGGCATCGTGGTGCTCGCCGATCGTGACGTGCTGGTTCAGCGCCTGAAGCAGGATCAGCCCGGACAACTGGGGGCCATCGCACGTCGGATGGCCGATGCGGGCGTGAACATCGAGGTGATGTACAGCGATCACGCCAACCAGCTGATCCTGGTGGTGGACGATCCGGAGCGTGGGAGGAGTGTGTCCGAGGAGTGGATGCTGGAGGTGGCGGGGAGGACCGGGTCGGGTCATTGAAAGTCGAGCCGTGAGAGCACTGCTCT
>DATCXR010000259.1:0-9340 GCA_036565685.1 Gemmatimonadaceae bacterium | reverse complement strand
GCTCGCCGGCTGCGGCCACGTCATCACCGCCGACTACTGCAAGGAGCGAGTGGTCGAGCTGGTGACGAGCTGGATGGAAGCGAAGATCGAGCGCGACGACCTCAGGTCACGCGCTCTACCAGGCCGCTCGTCACTTCGCTGACTCGCTCGCCGAGCGACTTCGCCTCGTCTATCGCTGCGCGTCCGGCATCTCTCGCCTGGACTATCACCTCGGTCGCCACGACCTTCACTCGCCGGGCCGGTTTCGCGAGAGTCTTCCGAGCGCGAGTCGCCGCGCTCTTTGCCCTCGATGTACGCTTCCTGGCCGAGCTCTTCCTGGCCGAGCTCTTTTTCGTCGCGCTCTTTCTGGTCGTCGTGCTCTTCCTCGATGCACCCTTTCTGGCCGTCGCGCTCTTCTTACGTGCCGTGGCGGTGCTCCGCTTACGCGTGCTGCCCGCGCGCCCTCTCCCGGTGCTGCTCTTCTTCGCCGCGCTGCTCCGCTTCCTCGTGCTCGTGGAGCGCTTCCTCGGCGACGCGCCGCTCTTCGATGCGGAGCGCGCGCTGCTCGCGCGCTTGCGACCCGTGCTCCGGCTGCTCGTTCCTCTGCGACTGGTGGACTTCCGCCCTGCCGACTTCGCCCTCGAGGTCCCGCGAGACGACTTCCTGGTCGTAGCCATACATGCACTCCGTGTGAGTAGGTAGGACCGGCGCAACTAGGTTCAGCATGGCAAGTTTCGGGCGAGCTGGGAAGGGGGGGAGAGAGGGGAAAGAGGGGAAAGGAAACAGGAAACAGGGAACAGGGAACAGGTAAGAGCTCCCCGGAGAGAGAGCCCGCTACGCCGAGGCAGTTCCTGTTCCCTGTTTCCTGTTCCCTGTCTCCTTGCCGTTCCTGCTTTCTGCTTTCTGCTCTCTGCTTTCCCCCCTATATTCCCACTCCCCCACTCCCCAACCACTTCCGAAAGCGAGGTACCTCGAGTGCGTACGACGACCTTGAAGCTGGCCGCGCTGGCGCTGCTCGTGACAGCTTGCGCCGGGAACGACGGAGCCAATGCAGCTGCCGATTCGACCAACGCAATGGCCGCGGCGGAGAGAGACCCCGATATGGCGCAGAACGGGGGCGGTGTGCCGCAGGGGTACGTCGCGCTCACCGACAAGCCCGATGCGCAGATGTCGGCCGTCAGTTACACCACCTCCGGTACGGACTGGGAGGTGAAGACCGGGCCCGCACATATCGTGTACGCACCAAAGGACAGCGCGAGCGGCGTCTACGCCGTGAGCACCACGATCCAGCAGCTCGAGAAGCCGGCCCACCCGGAGGCATACGGAGTCTTCTTCGGCGGTCACAACCTCGATGATCGCTCCGCGCAGAGCTACGGATACTTCATCGTGCGCGGTACGGGCGAGTACCTCATCAAGACCCGCCAGGGAGACAAGACGACGACCGTCGCATCATGGACGGCGAGCGCGAACGTCCCGAAGCAGGACAGCTCGGGGAAGGCCAGCTACGACATCAAGGTCCACTTCGCGCCCGACACCGCACACTTCCTGGTGAACGGGAAGCTCGTGGCGGCCGTGCCCAAGAAGGACGTCCCCTCGGAGGGCGTCGCCGGTCTCCGGATCAATCACAACCTGCACCTCGACGTGCAGCCGGTCACGATCTCGAAGTAGGTTGGTGAGCGCTCGCCGGATATCTCTCCGGCGAGCGCCGCCGACGCTCCCGCACGCCATGACCGAGCTCCCCATCTTCACCGCCACCCGTTATGTCCAGCCGCTGCGCGAGGGCGGCTCGCTCCCCGCGGTGGTGGAGATGTCGAGCGGCGATCTGTTCGTGGTGAAGTTCCGCGGCGCGGGTCAGGGAGCGAAGGCGCTGATCGCGGAGCTCATCGCGGGCCTCCTCGCCCGCGCGGTAGACCTCCCGACGCCCGAGCTCGCGATCGTCGATGTGCCACCGCCCTTCGGCCGCAGCGAGCCGGATCCCGAGATCCAGGATCTCCTGCGAGCGAGCCACGGCACGAACGTGGGCGTCCGCTACCTGGATGGCGCCTTCAACTTCGACCCGGGAGCGGCGGGTGATCTCGTGAGCGCCGAGCTGGCCGCGCGAATCGTGTGGTTCGACGCCTTCCTCACCAACCCCGATCGCACCCACCGGAACCCGAACATCCTGGTCTGGGAGCGTAAGCCCTGGCTCATCGATCACGGCGCCGCGCTCTATGCGCACCACGACTGGAGCTCGGTGAACGAGACGCGCACGAGGAGCCCCTTCTCGCTCATAAAGCAGCACGTGCTCCTCGCGCAGAGCGGTGACCTCGAGGCGGCCGACAGTACGATGTCGAAGGAGCTGTCACCGGAGGCCATCGACGATGTGCTCGCCGCCGTTCCCGATGCGCTCCTCGTCGCATCACCTCTCGACGCCGCCGCGCTCCCCCCCGACGCGGCGCGCGAGCGCTACCGCTCGTACCTGCTCACGCGCCTCGAAGCTCCGCGCGATTTCGTGGGCGCCGCGATCTCCGCTCGCGAGCAACTCCTCCGCGAGCCGCCGCGCCCACTCTCCGCACGGCGATGAGCACCAACGAGTGGGTCTCCTACGACTTCGCGGTGCTCCGCGTGGTCCCACACGTCCACCTCGGCGCCTTCACACCAGTTGGTGTCGTGCTCCACGCGCGCACCGCCGGCTTCCTAGGCCTCCGCGTCCTCACTGATCGTGCCTCGCTCCGCGCCATCGCCCCAGCCGTGGACACCGAGCTCCTCGAGCGCTACCTCCGATCCTGCCAGTCCATAGCCGAAGGCGACCCCAACGCGGGCCCTCTCGCTCTCGCCCCACCCTCCGAGCGCTTTCACTGGCTCACCGCCCCCCGCTCCGACGTGATCCAGGCCTCCCCCATCCACAGCGGCCTCGCCCCCGACCCGGAGCGGGAGCTGGAAGTGTTGTACGGGAAGTATGTGGGGAGGTAAGAAGGAGCGAGGGAACAGGGAACAGGTAAGAGGTAAGAGCTCCGGGCGGTAGAGCCCTCTACCCCGGCGCAGTTACCTGTTTCCTGTCTCCTGTTCCCTTCTTGCTCCCCCCCGGCACACCCCCTGCATCCCCTCCTGCACGGATTTCACAGGAGAGATAGATGGGTCGAAAGTCTACCTGGAAGCCACATACGGAGCATGGGGAGCTGGAGAGCAAGGAACGCGAGCAGCTTCCCAACGACGCGTTCGCTTTTCCCAGCCAGCGCAAGGAACCGCTGACCGATGCCAGACACGTCCAGAACGCGCTCGCGAGGTTCGATCAGGTCGAGGGTGTGTCGGATGAGGACCGGGAGCTGGCGTTCTCGAACATAAAGAAGGCGGCCGAGTACTACGGCCTGAACGTGGAAGAGTCCGACTGGCACCAGCTGGGGAAGCATCCACACACGAAGAACCAGGCGCACTGAAGCGCTGAAGAATCGAACTATCAGCGCCTGGGACCGGGCACCAGCGTGCCCGGCCCGGTGTGCTCGCGCGGCTCGCCTAGACGGCGCGCCCCGGCTGGGTGGGCCGTGTGCGCGTGAGCTCGAGCTCGCGCGTCTCGCCGTGACGGAAGATCCATAGCTCCTCATCTGGAAGACCCGCAGCCCTCCAGGCGGCACGCGCCCGCCTGGGGGGCTCGTCCATCGGTTCGTCGGTGAGCTTGAAAGTGCCCCAGTGGATGCCGAGCGCGATACGCGGCGGTCGCGGCGACCCCTGGCCGTCGAGACTCTCTCCGCTCACATCGAGGTAGGCGCGCACCGCTTCCTCGGGATCCACGTGTACGCGCTCCATGAACCAGCGTGGATCGTAGGCGCCGATGGGAAGCAGTACGATGTCGAACGGTCCGTAGCGCTCGCCGATCTTCGCGAAGTCAGGGTGGTAGGCGGTGTCGCCCGCGAAGTAGAGCGTGTGATCCGCCACGCGCACGGCCCACCCACACCACAGAGTGCGCATCCGGTCCCTGAATCCCCGCGCGCTGAAGTGACGCGCGGGCGTGCACGCTACGTGCGCCCCGGCAATGGTGGCCTCCTCCCACCACCCGAGCTCCGTGGTCTTCCTGACGCCGAAGCGGCGGAGGAGTCGTGCGAGGCCGAGCGGCACCATCCAGTGCGCACCTGGCTGCAGCCTTGCGAGCCGCCGCACGGTGCGAGAGTCGAGGTGGTCGTAGTGGTTGTGCGAGAGGAGCACCAGATCGAGCGGTGGGAGCGACTCGAGTGTCGCTCCGGGCGGTATCACGCGGCGCGGACCGAGCGCGCGGAGCGGCGAGGCGCGCTCGCTCCACATGGGATCCGTGAGGATGTTGAGCCCACCCATCTGCACCAGCACCGTCGAGTGCCCGATCCACGTCGCGGCGAGCGTGTCGCGCGGTGCACGTGGCTCATGGAAGGCAGGAGTGGCTAGCTCGAAGTCCGGCGGCTCGGTACGCGACCTTCGCTGTATCCATCCGCGCTCGCGGCTCCAGCGCAGGATGTCGCGCCAGCCGTGCGGCGGCTGCGCTCCGGGCCAGGGGTTGGTGAAACGTCGGCGGTCCACCGCGGGAGGTTAGCCTGGTGCAGGGCGGAGCGAAACCCGCTCGCGGCTCCGATCCTGGAGTGGTAACATCGGCGACGACGCTCACGGCCGCGCGAGGACATCGACGGTCTGGCCGTCGAATTCCGGGACTCGGTTGCATTTTTTTTCCGCTGTCCACTTGCGGCTGAGAGCGTTTCTCGTAGGATTGTAATTGCCGCACCTCTTCCTGTTCGCGATGCATCCTCCGTGCAGCGTGACCCGGTGCCCGGGCTCGCCGACAGGCCAGAAACTCCCACCTCAGCTCGTCCGCTTCCGCTCCTCGAAGTAACCCCCAGGTCCCTCCACCACCTCGGAGGCACAATGTTGCAGCATGCTGTCGTTCGCGCTCGCGGCGCCGTGTGCGGTGCCCGATCACACCGTCCCGGCATATCGCTGGCGCTCCTCCTCGTGCTACTGGCAGTGATTCCGTTTGCCGCCACAGCGAGCGCACAGGAGCCGGCCACCGGCCAGATCACCGGGGTGGTTTCCGATTCGACTACCGGACAACCGCTCGGTTCCGTGTCAGTGTCCGTGGTGGGCACGCGTCTCGGCGACCTGACCGACGCGCAAGGTCGCTACACCATCGACCGCGTGCCAGCCGGTACGCACACCCTGGAGACGCGCCGGATCGGCTACTCGCCGAGGAACGTTCCAGGGGTGAGCGTCACCGCTGGCTCGGCCGTCACCGTGAACATCGCGCTGATGGCCAGCGCGCTAACGCTGGAGGCGGTCGTCACCACGGGCGTGGTCGATCCCACGAGCGGCACGCGCGTTCCGTTCACGGTGGGCCGTGTGGACGCGGCCGACGCACCGGTGCCGGCCACCAACGCCGTCGAGACGATCCAGGGGAAAGTCGCCGGCGTGACGGTGGTGCCGAGCGGGCAGCCGGGGAGCGGCACGAACATCCTGCTTCGCTCACCAACGAGCATCAACAAGTCGAACACGCCGCTGATCATCGTAGATGGCGTCATCCAGAGCCAGTCGTTCACTGGCTCGACCGCGGATCTCGAGGCGCTCGACATCGAGAGCGTGGAAGTCGTGAAGGGTGCGGCTGCGGCGTCACTCTATGGTTCGCGTGCTTCCGCGGGTGTCATCTCCATAAAGACGAAGCGCGGTTCAGCGCTCCCGGAAGGCCCGCCGCGAGTCACCCTCCGTTCGGAGTACGGTGACAACTCGCTGGGTGGGAAGATCCACTGGGCGCGCTACCACGACTACATGATCAACGACGCCGGCCAGTATATCGACGAGGACAGCGCGGTGGTCGATCGATCCGATCGTGTGGAGGAGCCGACCTACAAGCGCTTCCAGGACAACCCGTACCCCGATCCGATCTACGATCAGGTGGATCGCTTCTTCGATCCCGGGCAGTTCTTCAAGAACTCCGTAACGATAGCACAGAATTCGGGAAGAACGAACTGGCTGATGGCACTCGCCGACACCAAGGAAGATGGCGTGGTGCTCAACAGTGGTGCCTATCACCAGACCAACTTCCGGCTCAACCTGGATACGCGTCCTCGGGAAGATCTGCGCATCTCCTTCAGCGGATATCACAACATCTCCAAGCGGCAGGAGCTGTACGGCGACACCTTCTTCGACCTGATCAACCAGGCGCCCGACGTGGATCTGCTCGTGCCTGACCCCGATGGCACGCCCTACATCTTCCAGGGCGATCCGAACGGGCGCGAGGAGAATCCGCTCTACGTGCTCGCCACCGAGGACAACGAGCGTAAGCGCACGCGCACGCAGGGGAGCGTGGCCGCGCACTACACGCCGCTGAAGTGGCTGACCTTCGATGCCGACGTCAGTTACGATCGCTCCAATCGACGCGTGGACTTCTTCCTCGACCAGGGGCTCAAGACGGAAGGCTTCGGCGGCCCGGGAGGTGGTCCCGGCGAAATCTCGGAGACTGCCGCTACGACCGATGCCCTCAACGCATCCGCGAGCGCAAACCTCATTGGCGTGGCCGGCCCCTTCACGGTCCGCAGCACGCTCCGCGCCCTGGTCGAGCGCGAGAACAACCATGTGACCGAGGCCGACGGGACGGAGCTCGCCACACCCGGCGTGCGTAGCCTCGACAACGCCACCGAGCGGCAACTCTCATCGGATTACGAGACGATCCGCTCCACCGGGTACTTCGTCACTCTGGGAGCGGACTATCTGGGCAAGTACATCTTCGACGGGCTCGTGCGCCGCGACGGTAGCTCGCTCTTCGGACCCGAGGAGCGGTGGAACACATACTACCGCGCCAGCGCGTCGTGGCGCATGGCGGAGGAGTCGTGGTGGCCCTTTGACGCGATCACCGAGTTCAAGCCGCGTTTCTCGCGCGGAACGGCAGGTGGGCGCCCGGACTTCGAGGACCAGTTCGAGACTTTCTCATTCGATCCGGGCGGTGCACTGGTCAAGGAAACGCTCGGAAACAAGTTCCTGAAGCCGGAGCTGGCTACCGAGACCGAAGTGGGCCTCGACCTGATCGTGAAGGACCGCTACTCGCTCCAGATCACCCACGCGAGCACCAGGGTGGAGGACCAGCTCGTCCAGGTACCACTCGCCGCGGTCTTCGGTTACACCTCGCAGTGGCAGAACGCGGGCACGGTGGAAGGGAACACGTGGGAAGCGACGGTACAGGCCCAGGTGCTTCGCCGTCCGAACCTGAGCTGGCGCGTGGGACTCGTCTTCGATCGCTCGCGGAACAGGATCACCGAGTTCGACCGGTCGTGCTTCACGACCAACGACATCGCGTTCCGCTGTGCCGGCGAGACTCTCGGTGCGATGTACGGCTTCCACTTCATCAACTCCACCAGCGAGCTCCCCGCCGACGCGCAGGGGCTGGCCTCGCAGTTCCAGCGTAACGACGAGGGACTCCTCGTGTGGGTCGGCGACGGTAACTCCTACACTGAAGGCGAGTCGAAGCAGCTCTGGGGTGCCGATACCACCATCGGTGGCACTAACTACAGCTGGGGGATGCCCATCAGGCAGCTCGACTCGGAGGGGAACCCCGCGGTGGTGAGGATCGGTGATGGCAACCCCGACTTCCACTGGGGCATCTCGAATCAGGTGAGCTGGCGCAACTTCGACTTCTATGCGCTGGTCGACGCGAATGTCGGCGGCGAGGTCTACAACCAGACCAACCAGCGGATGTACCAGTATGGCCGCAGCGCCGACGTGGACCAGGCCGGGAGGCCGGAAGAGCTCAAGAAGCCGGTGGAATACTACCAGGCCCTCTACTCGGCGGCCGACCCCACCGACTACTTCGTGGAGGACGCCAGCTTCGTGAAGCTCCGGGAAGTGTCCGTGCGTTATCGCCTCGGCGAAGGAATCATCGACAAGGTGGCCAGGGTGGGCGTGAAGGGAGCGTCGGTTTCCCTGATCGGACGCAACCTCTTCACCTCGACGCCCTATAGCGGCTACGACCCCGAGGTGGGTGGAACGATAGTCCGCCTCGACAGCTTCGAGTATCCTCGCTACCGCACGATCACTGGCAGCATCGAGATCAACTTCTAACTCAATGAGTGTCGATGCCGTGGACCACCCTGTGTTCCGAGCGCGCACCGACCATCAGAGGACCACAATGAAGAAACTGATCCCGCTTCTGGTGCTGCTCACGGCGGCCTGCCAGGATCTGGCGGTGACCAACCCGAACGAGCCCGATCGCGAGCGCGCTACCAAGGAAGCGACGTCCGTGGAATCGTTCGTCAGCAGCGCCTTCCGCACGTGGTGGGAGGTGGGCGGCCACAACGACTATCCGTCGTGGGCCTTCTCCACCATGTCCCACGAGATCACCTCGAGCTTCGCCGACTTCGGGCAGTTCGAGACCTCGGCCGAGCCACGCTCGGCCTGGAACAACTCGCCGGTCAACGCTCGCAACAACGTGACCGAGACGCCGTGGTACGGCCTCTATGGAGCACTCTCCCCGGTCAACGATGCGCTTATCGCGATAGACTCCGGTCTCGTGATCGGTGATGAGGATCGCACGGCTCGTACACGCGCGGTGGGCAAGTTCATTCAGGGTATCTCCCATGGATACCTTGCCATGTACTTCGACCAGGCATTCATCGCGGATGAGCACCTGGCGGTGGACACTATAACCACGCCCACTTTCCACCCGCACGCCGAGGTCATGACCGCGGCGATCGAGGAGCTCGATTCGGCGATCGCCATTGCGGGACGGAGTGAGTTCGCCCTCCCCGAGGATTCCTGGCTCTTCGTGGGCATGGACCAGGATGGTCTCGCGCGGCTGGCGAATTCCTTCGCCGCGCGCATCCTCGCCTACACTCCGCGCACGCGTGAGGAGCGCGCCGCCGTGGACTGGGAGGAGGTGATCCGCCGCGTCGATGCGGGAATCACTACGGACTTCGCCCCCATCGCGCAGCCGGACATTCTCTGGGACGATTGGAAGCGGCTCGTCGCTCGTGTGCGAAGCGGTCCGCCGAGCGACTTCGGTCGGCCAAGCTACTGGCTCATCGGTCCCGCCGACTCCACCGACGGCTACGTCAACTGGCTGGCTACGCCGCTCGCTGATCGCGTCGCGTTCCAGCTCGAAACCAGCGACCAGCGCATCCAGGCGACCGGCGATCCGAATGCGCCGGGTAAGTACATGGGCTACTACAAGGCCAATATCGGCTCGGCGGCGCGCGGAACCTGGCGCTACTCGTGGTACTACTACCACCGCTTCGGTACCGGCGACAGCTGGCAGACCGGCCCGCAGCCAGCGCTGACGGTCACGGAGATGGATCTGCTCAAGGCCGAGGCGCTCATCCGGCTCGGCCGCGCCGATGAGGCAGTGCCGCTCATCAACAAGACCCGCGTTGCCAACGGCGGG
>DATCXR010000380.1:0-5334 GCA_036565685.1 Gemmatimonadaceae bacterium | reverse complement strand
CCGGCCCTCCGTCCACACCCACACATTTCAGGAAGTGAATCTGGCTGCGCCAATTGCCCGCGCCATAGGCACTGGCATTCTCCTCACATCCCTCATGCTCCCCACCCGAGTCCTCGCCCAGGAGATCGGCTGGGACGGAAGCACCGAGGCCAACGCGAGTCTCTTCTTCGGCAACACCGAGCAGTGGGTGGTAGCCGGTTCCACGCGACTCGCCTACAGCGACAGCACGATCGAAGTGCGCGGCGAGCTGCGCGCCGATTACGCCGAGACGTCGGTCGACTCGGGCGGAAGCACGGTGAGCAGGCGCGCGTGGCTCGCTTCCACGGGCGTGGATCTCGCGCCCTTCTCGCGCGTCTCCCCATTCCTCCTTGGCAGCGCCGAGTCGAGCCTTCAGGCGCGCATCGCGCGCCGCTACTCCGGCGGCTTCGGGGGGAAGCTCACCTACATCCAGACCGACGACACGAAGCTCAGCACGAGCGCCGCGATCCTCTGGGAGCGGACGAAGGTGATGGACGGCAACTCGAACCCCGACCTCCCCGAGTCGCGGCTCAGGTGGTCCTTCCGCCTCAAGGGGAGCCACAAGCTCGACGATCGCATCCGCTTCACCCACGAGACGTTCTATCAGCCGAGCGTGAAGGACATGCAGCACTTCACCATAACGTCCACCAGCACGCTCACCTTCGACCTGAACAAGACCATCGGCTTCACGAGCAGCCTGCACGACAGCTACGACAGCGAGGCGCGCAGGCGTGGGGCGCGGAGCAACAACGACGGTCAGTTTCTGGTGGGGCTGCGGGCGCGCTACTGAAGCGGCGCCGCGTGCTCGCGCGGCGCATCGTGGGTTCCGTCCTTCGCCGCGCCCGGCGAACGGTCGGCCGCCGCGATCTGCTCGACGATCACCGTGCGGGTGGGGAAGGCGAAGCCGATGTTCTTCTCCTCGAAGCGGCGCAGGATCTCCAGGTTGATCGCCTGCTGGATGTTCATATACAGCGTGTAGTCGGGGCTGAGCACGTAGTAGACGGTCTCGAAGTCGAGCGAGGAGGCGCCGTAGCTCTTGAAGTGCGAACGGTCGAAGCGCACCTGTTCCTGCTCCTCGACGGCCGCCCGGATCAGTTCCGGGATCTCCGCTACCACCTCGCGCGGGAGACCGTACACTACGCCTATCTGGAACGCCGCGCGCCGCTCCGCCATACGCTTGTAGTTGCTGATCCGGCTCTTGAGCAGATCCGAGTTGGAAACGATGAGCTGCTCGCCACCGATGGCGTTGATGCGCGTGGATCGCAGTCCGACTCCGCGAACGGTTCCGGATGAGCCGTCGAAGGCTATGAAGTCGCCGACCTCGAAGGGCTTGTCCAGAAAGATCGATATCGCCGCGAAGAGGTCGCCCAGTACCGACTGAGCGGCCAGTGCGCCGGCGATCCCGACCACGCCGAGTGCGCCGAGGAGGGTGGTGACCTTGAGCCCGAAGTTGTCGAGCAGGAGGATTATGAGCACCGCCCAGAGTGCAAGGCGTGCCATGAAGGCGATGGCCGTGAGCGTGCCCAGCGCCCCCTCGCGCAACGCGCTCTGCCGCTTCATCCAGCCGTTGATCGCCGTGTTCCCCCAGATCATCAGCTGAACGATCACACCGGCGCCAAGCAGCATACGCATGTAGCCGCGCGGCTCCGGCGTGAGCGTCAGTGCCGCCGAGGCCGCACCGAGCGATATGAGCAGGACGAACCAGCCGTGGGTATGTCGGAGAAGATCGGTTACGAGATCATCGATACCCGTTACGGTCCGCTCGGCCAGCCGGGCAAAGCGGCCGAGGAGGATCCGCCGTAGAATCTCGAGCACCGCGAACACCGTGACGAGCACGGCGGCGGCGATGAGCCATGCTAGAAGCGTGTTGCCGAGAAACTCCCGATTCATCAGCGTACTCAACTCCACCGGCACCTCGAGGTCATGCACACGTCGCAATATGTCGATTGCCGCACTCATGCACAAAATTCGCTGCGGCGGGACGATGTCCGCTTCGGTCCCGCGGTGTGTCCGCACTGCCTCCGGTAACTTATATTGGCGGTGAACGGGATCGATTCGCCAGGAGGAAACCGGCATGAACCTATATACCGGTCAGGCGGCGAAGCGGCGAGCGCTTCCGCTCGATCAGACAGTAAGGTGGCTCCCGCTGCACGACGCTTACTATCTGTTGGCCGAGGTCATGACCAGCACGCGGGCAGTGCCACTGGTGGTGATGCAGGAGGCACTGCTCCAGGTCGAGGCGCATGCGTCGTCCGAGGTGTATGGCAGCACCTGCGGCATCCTCTGCGGCGACCAGTACAGGGACTCGAAGTCCGGCGTGAGCTACCTGCTCGTGGAAGGGATCGAGCGGGCCGCGCGGATGGATCGCGATGGAGATCCGGACGCATCGCTGGCAGCCGATCTTTCCAGGGCCATCGCCCGCGCGGAGCGGACCGGCCGCACGGTGGTCGGCTGGTATCGCTTCGATGTCCCACTATCTCACCACATCCCCGCTACCGATGCGGGCATCCATCGCGCGCTCTTCCCCGAGCCCTGGCAGGTCGCGCTCCTGCGAGACGGCTCCGAGGGCGAGGGGCGCGGCGCCTTCATCCGCGTGGAGCCGAACGAAGGGCGCGCCTTCCCGATTCCCTTCATCGAGCTGATCCCGCGCAAGCGCGCCCGCGGTCGCGGCCCGAAGCGCACGAGCATCCAGTGGCGCAGCTACAGCTCCGAGTCGCTCGTGGTGCCGCTGCCGGTGGAAGTCTTCCATGATGCTCCGCCGCGTCACGCGAAGAAGCCCCAGTCGAACGGCGCTCCTCCGAGTGCACCTCGAAGCGCTCCTCCGAGCGTGCCGCGAAGCGCTCACCCAGGTGCCTCTCGAGGCGCTTCCATCGTCGACGTGTTCGCGCGCTGGAGCGCGCGGCGAGCGGCGGCGAAGGTGGAGCGACCGATCATCCCGCGTACGCCCGGTGAGCGAGTCGTAACGAACGAGGCACAGGTGCCGCGTGTCGTCGAGGACTTGCCACCCACGCTCCACAGCACTCGTAGCACGCCTCCCGGGGAGCTCGGAACGACTTCCGAAGAGCTGGGCACGTCAGCCGAGATTCTGAAAGCACCAGCCGAGGAGCCGAAAGCACTGGCGGAGGAGCGGGAGGAGCGGGAAGCACGGGTCGAGGAAACGCGAACACGGATCGAAGAGACGGGAACACGGGTCGAGGAGACGCGAGCGCCGGCCGACGACGTCGAAACACCAGCCGAGTCCATCGAAGCGGCACACGCGGATCTCGCGGCAGAAGCCGAGGATACTGTAACGATCCCGGACGATCGGACGAGCATTCCCGAGGATCCGGTAGCCGTGACGGAGATCAGGAGACGTCCTCCCGAGGAACCGGTGAACGAGCTGGACGCGCTCTTCACCGAGTGGCGGCCGGATGCGCACAAGGGTGGCGCGCGCGGACCCTTCAACGCTCCATGGAATCGGCCGCGCTCGAGGGTCGCCGTGAAGCGAGCCATCGCGGCCGTGGTGCTGATCGGCGTGGGGTACGTCGGCGTTCAGCGCGTCCGCGCCGTACAGGCGAGCCACCGCGGGGTCGCGACAGGTGAGGTTTCCGTCCAGCAGGGCGAGACTCGGGAAGTTGCAACCGGCCGGCTGGCGGAAGCGGGAAACACCCCGCCGGCGAATGACCGGCCCTCGGACGGGAGCTTTACTCCGGAGGAGAGGGCGAATGTCAGATCCGCGCTCGCTCGCATAAGCGATTCGCGCACCGCGCTCGCCGCACATCTCGATACGCTGGAGACGGCGCTTGCCACTACCCGGAGCGGCACGGGGGACGCGAGCGTGTGTGCGCGCGCCGGATCGCTCTACAAGAGCTCGCTCGACGACCTCGCGCAGATAGATCTGGCGCGCCAGAAGCTCTCGTCGCTCGTGGGACCGATGCGAATGGCGGGCATCGACTCGCTGTCGAGGAGAGCGAGCGATCTGCATCCGCGCCTCCGCGACATCTGCCCACGATAGGGCGCACGCTCGCGCACCGCTGTCTGCTGGCGAGCCACGATCAGCTCCCGCTCTCACCCACCGCTGCCGCCAGAGCGACCGCATTGCCGGTCACGATCGCCGCGCCAAGAGTTACCGCGCGGGCCGCGGCGGAGATCACGGCGCGAACATCGTTGGCGTGCTTCACCGCGCGCTTCAGCGTGCTCACCGCCCTCTTCAATCCGGCGAGCGCCGCATCGAGGTCATCCACCTGCAGATCGATCGCGCGCGTCGTCATATCGGATGAAAAGGTGAGCAGCGTCCATTGCAACCGCTCGAGCTCCGCGCGTCTGGCGGGCGAGAGCCGTTCCCAGTTGGCGAAGCGATGCGCGCCGAGGGAGAGCGCTATATCGTGATAGTCGCGCGCGATCGCGCGTGCGTCGGCCGCGGCCAGCTTGGGCATGATCTCGGATCTCCGGGTGCGGGTCGAAATCGTGGACGGTGTCAGAACGCGTCGCGCAGAGCTGGGACCATCTTCTCGAGCTGCGCGGCGTAGTCGGCCAGCTCCCTCGCCAGCGCCTTCGCGTTCAGGTCGTGACGCGAATCGTAGAGCCGCTGGTGCCCCGCCTTCATCGTCCCGAGCGCCTTCACATATCTGGCAAGCGCTTCACGCTTCTCGCGGAGCGCGGCCGCTCGCTCGTCGCGCGCATCGCTCACGAGGATCGCCGCCAGCGGCTCGCGCTCGGCGCCCTCGGCGAGCGCCGACCTGTAGAACGACTCCATCCCCGTCGCCTCGAGCTCGAGGACGTTCGCGTAGTCCGTGGCGACGATCTCCGCGAGCGCATCGATGACCGTGCCCACGTTGCCGTTCTGCTCCTCGATCACCCGCGCGAGCTTCAGATGGCGATACCCGTCGGTCGTCACCGACGCCGCGAACGCCGCCAGATCGCTCACGGCCTTCACCTTCTTCCGGTCGAGCTTCGCATCGTCCTCGAGCGCATCCGTCAGGTCGTCCATCTCACCGTCGTACTTCACGACCTTGTCGTCCGCCAACGCCCCCAGCGCCGCGAAGTAGCGCCCCAGCACCCTCTCCACCGAGACAGCTCTTCTGACCGCTTTCCCCCTGTCCTCACACCGCTTCTCCAGGTCGCCGCTTTCGACCAACCCCCACCCCTTCCCCTCCCGCGCCTCCCTGTACCCTTCCAGCCGCACACAGCTCGCCGTCATGTCGTCCGCAAGCTCCGGAAACTCCGCCGCCGTCGCCCCCGCCGCCCTCGCATACCTCCCCACCGCCCCCGTCCGCACGCACCCGCTGACGATGACCGCCATGACCACTATCCGCGCCCCGTCGCGCATATGGCTCC
>DATCXR010000332.1:0-3889 GCA_036565685.1 Gemmatimonadaceae bacterium | reverse complement strand
GGCTGCCCCACGGCAGCCGATATCAGGCGCTTCAGGCCCGCCGAAGGAAGTCGGGTGATCGACCGCTCCGGCCACCTCCTGGGTCGCCTCAGCTACGTGCGCCGCGTGAACGTTCCGCTCACCGACGTACCACTCGTGGTGCGGCGGGCATTCATCGCTACCGAAGATCGCCGCTTCTACTCGCATCACGGGATCGACTGGCGGGGGGTGGTGCGCGCCGCAGTGCACAACATCCAGGCGGGAGGGGTGCGCGAAGGCTTCAGCACGATCACCATGCAGGTGGCGCGCAACGGTTTCACCACGCTCCTCCCGCCCCGGCGCACGCTCCGCCGAAAGCTCATAGAGATCCGCCTCTCCCGGCTCATAGAGCAGAACCTCACCAAGGACCAGATCCTGGAGCTCTACCTCAACGTCATCTACCTCGGCAACGGTACCTACGGCGTGGAGGCCGCGAGCCGCGATCTTTTCGGGAAAAGCGTCTCCGATCTCTCCCTCGCCGAGGGCGCGATGCTCGCCGCGCTCCCCAAGGGCCCTTCGTCGTACACTCCGCGCCACGACCCGGCACGCGCCCGCAAACGGCGCGACCTCGTGCTCTCGCTGATGGCCGACGAGGGATACATCACGCCCCAGAGAGCGCGCGCGGCGGCCGCGAGGCCGCTGGTGGTGGCAAAGAACGAGTGGCGCCCCCCGCGTACCAGCTCGTACGTGATAGGAGCGGTGAACGCGCTGGTGGACTCGGTGCTCGGTGACGATGCCGACGACCTGGGGGATGTGACGGTCTACACCACCATCGATGCCAGAGCGCAGCGAGCAGCCGAAAGCGCGGTGCGCAAGCGCGCGGCCGCCATAGACGAAGCCGCGGGAACGAGCGGCGAGGACGGGGTGGAGGGCGCGTTGGTCGCGATCGACCCCGCCAATGGCGATATCCGCGCTCTCGTGGGAGGACGCCGCAACGAGCCGGGTGGATTCAACCGCGCGCTCTCCGCTCGCCGCCAGCCAGGTTCGGCGTTCAAGCCCTTCGTGTACGCTGCGGCGCTCGGCGTCGGTTACACGCCTGCAACGGTCGTGGAAGACGAGCCGGTGAGCGTGCCCCAGGAGGGGGGCGTCTGGACGCCCGCCAACTACGGTGACGAGTACACCGGCACGATGACCATGAGGCGAGCGCTGACCCTGTCGTCCAACGTTGCCGCGGTGCGCTTCAGCCGCGCGGTCGGGGAGGCGAGGGTGGCCGATAGGGCCCACGCGAATGGGATAAGCAGCCCGCTCGACCCCGTACCTTCGATAGCGCTGGGCGCGGTGGAGGTGACGCCGCTCGAGCTGGTCACCGCGTACGCTCCCTTCGCCAACGGTGGCTACCGGGTGCACCCGCGGCTGGTCCGTCGCATCGAGGCGGGCGACGGGACCGTACTCTGGTCCGACGATATCACGCCAAAGGACTCCGTCCTCGATCCGCGCGATGCCTTCCAGGTCACCTCCATGCTCGAGTCGGTCGTGGACCACGGTACCGGGCGCGCCGTACGAACTCTGGGCGCCCGCGGCCCGATTGCCGGGAAGACGGGAACCACCAACGACGGCACCGATACCTGGTTCGTGGGCTATACGCCGTCGCTGGTCGCCGGTGTCTGGTTCGGATACGACACGCCTCACTCCATGGGGGTCGGCGCGACCGGCGGCCGTTACGCGGCGCCCGCGTGGGCCGACTTCTACACCCACGGGTGGCCGCGGGGCGCGCGCGACGAGCAGTGGCTCCCGCCACCCGGCATGGTGTCGCGAGTGATAGACGCCGAGAACGGGTTGCTCGCGAGCGAGTGGTGTCCCCTCGCACAGCGCGAGTGGTTCCGCGCGGGCACCGAGCCCACGGCGTACTGCCCCGAGCACACCGGCCCTCCCGATTCCGACGACTCGATCGGCGACCGGATCGTGCAGCTGCTCAAGGGCATCTTCAAGTTCTGAGCGTGTCCGATGTCATCCCCGCGACTTGCGGGGATCCATGTTAGCCAGCCGAACATGGATCCCCGCTTCCGCGGGGATGACGGCGTAATAGTGCTCTGCCACTGGCGCGCGCGGCGACGATGGACCATCGTGCACGTGTGAAAGCGAGCGCGGACGGGGCGCCTATGGGCGCCGTATACGGTGCGATCCACATGCACAGCGACTTCTCGCACGACGGGAAGGACTCGTTGGAGACGTTGCGCACGACCTGCGTGGAGCGCGGGATCAGCTTCGTCGGGATGACCGACCATGCAGAGGACCTGGACGCGAAGGTATTCGACACGTACAGGTGTCGCTGCTCCGAGCTTTCAGGAGCTGGCTTCATGCTGATCCCCGGCCTCGAGTACCGCTTCGAGGGCTTCAAGGGGCTGCACCTTCTCGCGTTCGGCCTGCGAGAGTGGATCGAGCCCAGGACGCCGGCGGAGTTCTTCGAGCAGGCGCGTGGCAGGAGCCGCATGACCATGCTCGCTCACCCGGTTCTCGCACGCTACCAGATCCCGGACGTGGTGCTGGAAAACGTAGATGCAATCGAGGTCTGGAACGGCAATTACAACACCCGCTATCTCCCCGATCCGAAATCCATCCGGCTGGTGCAGGAGCTCAAGCGGCGCCGGCCCGAGGTCGTGGCCACAGTTGGCCTCGACCAGCACGACAGCCGGAACGATCGCGAGCTGCGGGTAGTGCTTCCGTCGGCGTCACCCGATCCGCTGGGGGAGCTCAAGGCGGGACGCTTCGAGAACGTCGGGCGTACGATGCGGCTGGATTCGCGGGCTTGTCTCTCGCCCGCACGTCTGGGGACGCTCAGCGCAGTGCGCGGCGTGTACGATGTGGTCGAGCGCGCCCAGGACCGCGCCCTGCACGTGATCAATCGTCTCCGGAGCGGCCCACCAGGCGAGAAGGCCGCCTCGGGTACGGGCTCACGAGGGCTCGACGGGGGACGAAAGTAGAGCTCGAGGTGCCAGCGATGGAGCCTCGTCGCGCGTGATCGGCGCCGGCAGGCGCGCCACATCCACCCAGCGCGCCGCGCCGGCCAGCATGTGCCAGCCCCGCTCCACCACCGCGCGAGGAGAGCTCCAGGCGCGGAGAGCCCGCACGAGCTCCCGGCCGTTCCAGCGCAGACCGTAGCAGCAGCTGTAGCAGACGACCTTCCCCTTCTCGCGCAGGTAGGCGAGCGTGCCGAATCAGATGGCGCTGTCGCCGACGTTGGCGTGAGTGGGGAAGTCCAGCAGCGCCACGCGTCGGGTGCCGGCCAGTATCGGACCCAGGATGTCGTCGATGGTCGTGCGCAGCGGCTCGACGGGCGACGTCCCCGTCCGGCTCACCCCCTCGTCTCGAAGACGTCGGCGAGCGCGCCCTGACCGGTGGCGGAGCGCGGCGCGGCGAGATGCATTCGCGGCTGCATGTGGACGGTGCCGGCGAACTTCATCCCTTCCATGAGCTGCAGCGTAGCCGCCGGTCCGCGCGCGAGGTCGCGGTGCGTGGTGCGATCCCACACCGAGGTTTCCACGGACACCACGCCGGGAGGAACGTTGAACTGGAGCTCGATCTCCACCTCGAACGGTCCGTTCTCGGGGAGCTCCACCCCGCACTCGCGCGTGCTGATGGCGAAGCCGAGCCGCGCGTTCATCCCGCTCGAGTAGCGCTTGGCCGGCGTGTCGATGAACTGCTCGATCTCGGCGAACGCCACGATCTCGTCGAAGCGCCGCGCGATCTCCCTGCTCCGCATCTCCATGATCGCGCCCTGCAGGAAGATGTTCTCCCTTCCAGTGAGATCCGGATGGAAGCCGGCGGAAACCTCGATCAGCGCTCCTGCGCGACCGTGGATCATGCACCGGCCGCGCGTGGGCGTGAGGATCTGTGTTAGAAGCTTGAGGATGGTGGACTTGCCGGCGCCGTT
>DATCXR010000226.1:0-2189 GCA_036565685.1 Gemmatimonadaceae bacterium | reverse complement strand
TCACCAGCGCCATCGCGCCGGACTTCATGAAGACTCGGCGATTCATGCTCATCTCCTCTGGAACTCCGGTGCGCCGAGGGCGAGGCCGAGGATCTGCCTCAGACCCGCGGCACCCGACGCCGGTGCGCGACGGCGCACCCGGCCGTTATCGGGACGCATCGACGGCAGGGTAGGGAAGCCAGTCGCGCTGCTCATCGCTCCGCCGGACCTGGCGTCATCCTCATCGAACGAGACCAGAACGCCGGTGCTGTCCACGTACTTCGAGAGCATCGGGTTCTCACCCGACATGAGTACTCTGCGTGTGGCGGGCGAAGCCTCGCCGCCGAGGATCGTCGCGATCACGCCGTCCACCTGCTGCTCGCGGCCGAGCGCCCCCAGCGAGTCGGCGTACGGCCAGGTCGCGAGCGACGCACCAGGGATCCGCCCGTCTGCGAGCGCGAGGCCGAAGTTGATCCGGTTGAGGATCGCGCCCGTGTTCATCCACGCATCGCCGTGGTCGGGCCAACCGTCAGGGGTCTGCCGTCCGAAGATCGGCTGGCCGAGCCGTCCCACGATCGCGGCCGTGCGATGCGTGGTGTCGGGCGTCGCGCTCATCGCGCGCAGCCCGCTCGCCACCAGCTCGAAGGGCGTCTTCACCTTCGCGCGATACGCGGCGCGACTGAAGAACTCGGGGCTCGTGGCAATCGTCCTGATCATCTCGCGGATGTCGCCGCCGGTGCGCATGTACGTCTGCGCCACGCGCTCAACCAGAGCGGCGGGCGCGGAGTCCGACACGAAGTGCACCACCAGCTTTCTCGCGACGAAGCGCGCGGTGGCGGGGCTGGAAGCGAGGATGTCGAGTACCTCCTCGCCGTCTTCGATGCCGCGACCAGCCGCGAGCCGGTGACCGAGCACGACCTTCTCGCCGGCGTCGTGCGTCGCGGGACGGAAGACGAAGGAGCCATCGCGCGGGTCTATCGTCCAGCCCGTGAAGGCGCGCGCCACTTCGATCACGTCGTTCTGCGTGTAGCCACCATCGACGCCGAGCGTGTGCAGCTCCATCAGCTCGCGCCCGTAGTTCTCGTTGAGGCCGTTCCTGCGCCGCGGGCGCTGCGCGGCGGGCGCTGGCGTGGCGGAAGGATCTCGCCGTGCACGGCTCGGGCTGGCGGGATCGGCTGCGGGAGGCGTCCTGCGCGGAGTGGCGGGCGGCAGAACCGGGGGCGGCATTCTACGCGGCGTGGTGGGGCCGCGTACTTCGCCCGCGCGACGTCGCGTGCTACCGGCTACCAGCGTGGGGCGATTGCTGTCGGCGGCGCTGCGCCAGTTGTCCAGGTAGTAGAGCATTGCGGGGCTCTTCGCCACCGCGCCGAGCAGGTCGCGGAACTTCCCGAGCGCGTGCGGCCGGATGGCGTTGCGCTCGTAGTCGGCCACGAGGAATCGCGTCAGCCCCTTGCCGGCGAACACCGAGAAGTGATTCTCCCAGAAGTCCACCATCACTTCCTGGAGCTGCCGCTCGCTGCTCACGGCACGCGCGAGCTTCGCCGACTGTATCTCGGTCGTCGCGGCGCGCACACGCCGCGCGGCCTCGAGCGCTCGAGGGTCGCGCCGAGCGAGATCCTCGAGCGCCTCGCGCGCGGTGGCTCCCTTGCGACCGTTCGCCGCGCCATTCGACCGGGGGCTCGCCGGTCCTGACGACGCGCGTTGTGCCGCGCGCTGTCGTGCCTCGCGCAGCTCGCGGTACGACTTGATCATCTCCGAAGTGGGCACGTCGAGCATCTCGTAGCTCGCGATCATCCGATCGGTCGCGCGATCGTCGATGCGCTCAGGATGCAGCTGCAGCGCTATCCAGCGGTCCACGCCCATCGCGCGCACGCGTGCGGCGTCGCCCGGTCGTCCGCCGAAGGCGAAGCGATCGAGCACCTGCTGCACCTGCTGGTCGGGGAGAAGCTCGCGCTGCGGCGGGAGCGTCGAGCGTACGCTCGGCGCCGAGCCCTGTGCGATGGTGATCCCGCACGCGGCGAGGATGAGCGTCGCGATCGCTCCCGTGGCTGCAACGCCGACTTTCCGGTTCATCCGGTTCCTGCCCATGCGTTTCCTCCGTGACGAGTAACGTCGCGGGCTCTGCGATCGCGGCCCGCATGGGTAGACGAGCCAACCGCATGCGATGTTAACGGCGGGTCCTGATCTGGCGCGGCGATGGTCGCTGTCGT
>DATCXR010000216.1:0-11288 GCA_036565685.1 Gemmatimonadaceae bacterium | reverse complement strand
CTCGCGGCAGTGGCCCTCCGTGGCTCGCGGGGCGATCCCGACGCCACCCGCGCGATGCAGGCGCTCGCCGCCGCCATGTCGGCACCCGACAGCCAGCTCACCGCTCTCCAGCAACGCGTCAGCGCGGGCGATGTCGGTGCTGCCCAGGAGCTCCAGCTCCATGAGGCGGAGATCGTGCACAAGGCCCTCGCGCCGCAGAAGCCCTGACGACTGGCGATGCCTGACCAGACGATGATGCTCGCCCTGCGCATAGTGCACATCCTGTTCGGCCTTTTCTGGGCCGGCGCCGCGATCGCCCTCGCCGCCTTCGTCATCCCGGCGGCGCTGGCGGATGGGCCCACGGGCGGGCGCCTGCTTCGGGAGATCATGCAGCGGCGGCGGCTCTCCGCGTCGCTCGCCGCTGCCGGCGCACTCACGATCCTGAGCGGCGCCACGATGTACTGGCGCATCGCCACGGACATGCACGACGCGTGGGTGCGTTCGCGTCCCGGACTCGTGCTCGGCTTCGGCGGTCTCACGGCGCTCATCGCGTTCGCGCTCGGCGCTGTCGTGGCCGCGCCAACCGCCAGGAAGCTCGAGGCGCTCGCTCGCGATGCGCCTCGGGCAACAATGGAGCGGCTGCAGTCGCGGCTCGCGCGCGTCGCGTGGGCGATCGCTGTTCTACTCCTGATCACCGCCACGTGCATGGCGGTCGCACGCTACCTCTGAAATTCACCCGAGCGTCAACCCCAACGTCACTCTTACAACCCGGCAATGCCAAAGGAGACACCGATGCACGTTTCGATCATTCATAATACTGCCCGGCGCCACGGCCGCGGCTCCCGTTCGCAGCCCGTGCGCGGGCGCGCCCTCACCATTATCACGGCCGCGCTCGCGGTATCGCTCGCGGTCGCTGCGTGCAGCAGCGACTCGACGAGTCCAAAGGCCGATGTGGAGGTGGACGGTCCGGCGGTCTCCGTCGGGAATGGCACCGCGCAGAGCTTCATAATGCAGCACGACAACGTCGTGACAACCGTCGGAATCAAGCTGACCGATGGCGCGCTCGACGGGCTTCCGACGGAGATGTCGGAATGGAAGCTCGCAATGCCCAACGATGTATCGGCGCCGCCCTGGGACCACATGACCCTCGACTGGAATCCACAGGGACACGAGCCTGCACCCATCTATGGCGTCCCGCACTTCGACTTCCACTTCTACATGATTCCTGATGCCGAGCAATCGGCGATCGCGGGCGGCCCGGATAACACGCCCGTAGAGGCGCAGTTCATCCCTCGCGACTACGCCTCGCAAGTGATCTCCGTGCCCGCGATGGGAGTCCACTGGGCGGACACTCTCTCCGCGGAGTTCCACGGCACGCCGTTCACCAGGACGTTCATCTACGGCTTCTACCAGGGCCAGATGGTATTCGTCGAGCCGATGGTGACACGCGACTTTCTTGCGAGCCATCCCGACGTCTCGTCGCCCGTGAAGCAGGCGGAGTCATACCAGACACCCGGCAGCTACCCGACGAGCTACAGCGTCCGATACGACGCGTCGCAGCATGCTACCTTCATCGAGCTGGATTCGTTGGCCGTGCGATGAAGAAGGCGGAAAGCAGAGAGCAGTGAAACCCTCGAGCCGTTCCTGCTCTCTGCTCTCTGCTCTCTGCTCTCTGCTCTCTGCCTACCTCCATCACTCCACCCGAAGCGCCTCCAACGGTGGAACTCGCGAAGCACGCATCGCCGGAAGGAGGCCGGCCGCAGCGGCGCTGATGGACAGCACCACGACGGCCAGTACGATGGACGGCACATCGAGCACGGCGACCTCGAAGAGCTGGCTCTCCAGAAGCCTCGTCGCCATGACCGCCACCGGCAGACCGATGATCACACCGCCAATCGTGAGTATCAACGCCTCGCGCAACATGAGCCGAGTGACGTCGCCTGGTTGCGCGCCGAGCGCCATGCGCAGGCCAAACTCGCTCGTGCGACGAACGGTGGCGTACGCCATCACGCCGTAGAGACCGAGAGCCGCCAGTACGAGCGCGAGCGCCCCGAAAAAGGTCACCACCTGCGCAACCATCCGGTCTCGGCTGATCGAGTCGCCGATGAGATCGTTCAGCGGATCGACGCTGAGAACGACGAGAGATGGGTCGGCCGCCTGCAGCGCTCGCCGAACAGGAACGACGAGTCGCGCGGGATCGCCGGTTGCACGGACCTCGAGCTTGAACCTGTCGGGCAGCTCGTTCATCTGCACCATGGGGAAGTACACCCGGCGCGACGGCGGCTCGCGCACACCCTGCTCCTCCACGTCGGCCACGACGCCGACTATCTCCCGCGCCGTGCTGTCTACGGTCAGATGGCGCCCGATCACATTGCCATCGGGGAAGAAGAATCGCGCCGCGGTCGTGTTGACCACCGCTACCTTCGGTCCGGTCTCGTTGTCGCGCGCCTCGAAATCGCGACCCTGCATCAGATGCGCGCCGATCGCTTGGAAGTAAGCGGGACCGACATCGTCGTACGCCACTACGGTGTCACTGTCGGCGCGCGCCGTGTAGCCCTCCACCTGCAGGGTGGTCCCCGATTCGGTGCCGCTGAAGATTCCGTTCTCGGAATAGGTGACCGCGCTCACGCCGGGCACGCGCTCTACCCGCGCAACGAGGTCGCGTATCAGCGCGGCGAGCCGTGGGCCGTTGTAACCAGCGCGCTGGGCGTCCACCTCGGCGATCACGAGCTCGTCGCGCGCCAGGCCGAGGTCGGCGCCCTGCAACTTCTTCATGCTGCGCACGAGCATCCCCGTGCCCACCAGGAGCAGCAGCGACAGCGCCACCTGGGCCACTACCAGGAGCTTCCCGAGCGCCAGCTTCCCCGGCCGTCCGCGCGTGCCCGCTACTCCGCGCCCCTGACTGCGCAGCGCGGTCGCGAGCTCCACGCGGGTGGCGCGCAGCGCGGGAATGAGCCCGAAGAACACGGCGGTGATGAAAGAGAGCAGAGCGGTGAATAGAAGTACGCGACCATCGATTCGCGCTTCGAGCGGGATGGGACTGGAGCCGCCCGCGAGATGCAGGAGCGCCTCACTCCCCCAGTACGCCACGAGCAGTCCGAGCGCGCCACCCGCCACGGCGAGGATCACACTCTCGGTGAGGAGTTGCTGCACGAGCCGCAGGCGCCCGGCGCCGAGCGCCATGCGAACGCTCATCTCCCGGCCTCGCGCCGATGCGCGCGCGAGAAGCAGGTTGGCAATGTTGGCGCACGCGATGAGCAGCACGAGTGCCACGGCCGCCATGAGCGTGAGCAGCGACGCGGAGTACGCGCTCCGATAGTACGAGAAGCCGCGCGCTCCGGGCCCCACCAGTATGTCTTCCTCCCTCAGCTCGCGCTCGACGCTGCCGATCTGATCGCCCGTTGCGTTCGTGAGCAGCGATCGCTTGATCACGGACGTGATGTCGCTGCGCGCCTGCTCCATCGAGATGCCGGGTTTCAGACGTCCCATCAACAGCAGCCAGCTGGTCCCCCGGTCAGTCATCCACTCGGTATGCGGCATCACCGATGGCTGCATCATGAGCGGGATCCACATCTCGATCGGCTGGCCCACGATGTCGCCGGTGAAGGCGACCGGTCCCACGCCGACGATGGTGAGCGGCGTGCCGTTCAACACTATCGTGCGGCCGACGGCCGAGGGGTCGCCGGCGAAGCGACGCTGCCAGTAGTCGTGGCTGATCACTACCACGGGGTCGTCGCCCGGCACCCGGTCTTCATCGGCTGCGAAGGTGCGCCCGAGCGAAGCGTGCAGCTGCAGAACGGAGAAGTAGTTCCCCGACACGAATCGTCCGCGCGGATGCTCCGCCTCGGCGCTCGTCCGTGCGCTGCCGGTGCTGTCCCGGTCGATGATCGCATCGAGCCGGCCGGTGCGGCCCGACGCGTACACAGTGCTCAGCGACTGGTTCTGAGCGCGCAGGTCGGCGTAGAGCGGATACGAGGCGAGATTGGCGCGCGGCGATCCCTCCGACAGCGATCCCGTGCGCGTAGGATCGCCGATCGTCACGAGCTGCTCGGCGTGAGGCACCGGGAGCGTTCGAAGTAGCAGCGCATCCACCAGCGTGAACATCGCCGTGTTCGCGCCGATGCCGAGCGCGAGGATGAGCAGGACGATCGCCGTGAAGCCCTTGTTCTTTACGAGGGTGCGGACGGCGTAGGCCGCGTCCTGCCGGAGATCCTCCAGATGGTTGGCGCGCTGCATGGCTCGCTCTCGCTGGTGGTCGATGGTGAGACATTCGCTGCGCACCACGGAGAGGTCGCCGAAGCGCTGCAGCGCCTGGACGCGCGCCGTGGCCGGATCGAGCCCCGCCTCCACGAGCCGCCTCGTACGCATCTCGATGTGAAAGTCGATCTCCTCGTCCACGTCGCGCTCCACGCGCCTCGGTCCGCCCTCGAGACGGAAGATCCGCGACGAACGGTCGCGCGGCGTGCCGGAAGAGGACGAATCCATCAGGCGGGTGCGGGACTGGTCGCTCTCAGCGCCCGGCCTGCCGCCTCCACGAAGTCGTACCAGCTCGACGTGCCCGTCCGCAGCCGACGGCGCCCATCGCTGCTCAACCGGTAGTACTTCGCCTGGCGATTGTTCTCGGACAGCCCCCACTCGGCTTCCACCAATCCCTGCTTCTCGAGACGATGAAGAGCTGGGTAGAGCGTCCCTTCACCGACGAGCAGCACCGAGCCGGATACCTGCTCGATCCACTCCGCTATCGCGTACCCATGGCGCGGTCCCCAGCTCACCGCCTTGAGGATCAACAGATCGAGCGTGCCGCGCATGAGACCGACGTCGAGATCTTCCATCGTATTCGCCGTGTGAGGGTGGTGGCGAACACGATACGATGCTTCCCATCGGCACGCAAGGGGAGAGGAGAGAGAGCAGAAAGAGTGAAACCCCAGGGTTCAGGGGGCAGGGTTCAGGGTGCAGGTACTACCCGGCGATCGAGATCCATCCGCCGAGGCACTTCCTGAACCCTGAACCCTGAACCCTGCTCCCTGAACCCTGAACCCTCTAGCCGTTCCTGCTTTCCTCCCCAACTACCCCGCCAGCGCTACCTCCATCCCCTCCTCCTTCTCCTCCTCATCCGCACGCGCGATGGTGAAGCCGGTGAAGCCGTAGATGGCGGCGATTATGGGGTTGATGAGGTTGAAGAAAGCGAAGGGGGCGTAGGCGAAGGTGGCGACGCCGAGGGTCTGGGCCATGAAGGCGCCGCAGGTATTCCAGGGGACCAGCGGAGAGGTGAGGGTGCCGGCATCCTCGAGCGAGCGCGAGAGGTTCTTGGGATGGAGGCCGCGGCGCTTGTACTCGAGGCGGAACATTCGGCCGGGGAGGACGATCGCCATGTACTGATCGGAGGCGATGACGTTGCTGCTGAAGGCGGTGAGGAGAGTGGCGGCGATGAGACTGCCGGTGCCGCGCACCGCAGCGAGAATGGTCGCGGCGATCTTCTGGAGGAGTCGCGTGATCTCCATGGCGCCGCCGAACATCATCGCCGAGAGGATGAGCCAGACGGTGGAGAGCATGCTCGACATCCCGCCGCGCGTGAGCAGCTCGTCGAGCGCCGCGTTGCCCGACTCCAGCTTGTAGCCGTCGAAGAGCGCGATCCACGAGCCCTTGATCAGCGCCGCCCAGGTGGGCAGGTCGCTCTCGCCCACGAGCGCGAGCACGGCCGGCTGCTGGAAGAGCACCGCGAAGGCGCAGCCGGTGAGCGCGCCGATGAGCAGCGCGGGGAGCGCCGGCATCTTCAGCACGACCAGCACTATGACGAGCGCTGCAGGGAGCAGCATGTGCGGCCCCACGGCGAAACGCTGGCGAAGCGACGCGGCGATTCCCTCGAGCTGCGCGGCGTCAGTGGGCGCGGGAAGTATCAGGCCGGCGACGGCGAAGAGGATCAGCGCGAGCACCAGACTCGGCATTGTGGTCCACATCATGTGACGGATGTGGGTGAAGAGATCCGTTCCGGCAACCGCGGGAGCGAGGTTGGTGGTGTCGGAGAGCGGCGAGATCTTGTCGCCGAAGTAGGCGCCGGAAACGATCGCACCAGCGGCGAGACCGAGATGGAGATTCTGTGCTGCGGCGATTCCCACGAGCGCCACTCCCACCGTGCCAGCCGTGGTCCACGAGCTGCCGGTGGCCACCGCCACGAGCGAGCATATCAGGCACGCCGCGGCGTAGAACACGGTGGGATTCAGGATCTCGAGCCCGTAGTAGATCATGGTCGGTACCACGCCGCCCAGGATCCAAGTGCCGATCACCGAGCCCACCACCAGCAGGATGAGGATCGCACCCATCGCGAGTGATATGCTGTGGACGATCCCGCGCTCCATCTCGCTCCAGCCGTAGCCGTTGCGCAGCCCCACGAGCGCCGCGACGGCCGCGCTCAGCATGAGCGCCATCTGGTTGGGTCCACTGGATGACGCGTCGCCGAAGAGATACACCGACCCGGCGAGAAGAGCGATCAGAACGCCCACCGGGATGAGCGCTTGCGCGAGCGATGGATCTTGCCTTGGGCTGTCAGTCATTCCGATGGCAGTCCGAGGAGTGGCGCACGGTTGCGATCTGGTCGCAGCGGCAGATTCGCGCGCCGGAGAAGGGTCGCGAAGGTTAACCGAGCGCCGCCGGGAGCGGCAAGGCGAGAGGGTCGCGAAACGAGTCAGGCCTTGCGTCGTACGGTGCAGAACCCGAGCCCATCATCGCGCCATCAGGCGCTGCGCGAAAGTAGCTATCTCCGGGACCGCCCGAGTGCCGAGCTCCTCCTCCATCAGCCGGGCATGCGAGTGCGCGTGTCGCACGGCGGCCGCGCGATTGCCGGCAGCGACGAGCGCCTCCATGAGCCGCAGGGCCACGCGCGAATCGAAGCGATCGAGCGTGGCGCGCTGTCGCCAGGCATCCACGGCGCCGGCAGCGTCGCCGCTCGCGGCGCACTGTCCGGCGAGCGCCTCGAGTGCCCGGCCGTACTCGCCACCCAGCCGCTCGCGCTCGAGCTCCATCCAACGCTCGAACTCGAGCGCTCTGTGGAGAAAAAAGCCATCCATGAATGGTCCGCTGTACAAGCGTGCGGCATCCTCCCAGGCGCCCGCCGCAGCCGCATCGCGGAACATGCCCACGTCGGTACGGACGATCGCGCCGTTGAGACGCAGCTGGTCGCCGACGGCGAGCACGGCGCTCCCACGCAGCGCCTCGTTCAGTCTGTAGATGGAGTCCGCGAGCGCGTGACGACCACGCGGGGCGCTCCTCTCCGGCCAGAGATATGTGACGAGCTTCTCGCGACTCACGCCCGGAGCGCGCGATGCCGCGAGGATGCCGAGCAGCGCGAGACGATGTCGTTGCACGGCTCGCCCGATGACCGGGCCATCCACGCCATCTATCGAGACGCCGCCCAGGAGGCTGAGTAGGTACATGGTGAGCTCGGCGATAAGGAGGCGATCGTGGGGCGATTGTGGTCGCACATAATACGGCCCTCTTATCGAGGTGCAAGATCGGACTCACGGCACGGTGTTGCACCTCGAATGTTCCTTCAACCTTCGGGGGCCTCATGTCGTCTGCGACCGCGATACCACGGAGTGCCGTTGCCATCTGCACCGCCTTCGGCATCCTCACGCTCGGAAACGCATGCACGGAGAAACGCCCCAGCGAGCCGGCGGCCGATGCCCAGCTCGCAGCGGGGGTGTCGTTCTCCCGGCACGCGAGCGACGAGCAACCCAGCGCCGAGGTGAACCGGGAGCTCGCCGCGCTGAGGACCGCTACGGCTCGCTTCCACGACATCGCAACCGCCGAAGCGAGTGGCTGGAACGTCAACTTCCCGCCCGAGTGCCTCACGCACGCGACGATGGGCGGGATGGGCTACCACCGCCTCAACGCCAACCTGGTGGACGGGACGCTGAATCCCACGGAACCGGAGCTGCTGGTGTACGAGCCGGAGAAGAACGGGACCATGCGGCTCGTCGCGGTCGAGTACATCGTTCCATTCTCGGTGGTCCCCAGCACCGCCACACCTCCCGTGCTCTTCGGCCGCGCGCTCGGGCAGAACGAGACCTATCAGGTGTGGGCGCTGCACGCCTGGGTGTGGAAGGACAACCCGAACGGGACGTTCGAGAACTTCGACCCCAAGGTGTCGTGTCAGTACGCCAGCGAGGTAAGGACCTTCGAGTGATGGGCAAGCGGTGGGGTCAGGCCCTCGAAATCAAGGACCTGACCCCACCGCTAAGCGGTCAGCCGCTTGCTCTTCTTGAGCCAGCGCGCCCAACTCCACAGCGCTACCACCAGCACGATCCCGACCACGAGCAGGGTGTTCCGCATGCCGTGCGCGCCCCACCCCTGATATACCAGCGAGTCCGCCAGCATCAGCGCGAAGGAGCCCGCCACCCAGTACGCCGCGCTCCCGTATTCCTTGAGCACCACGCGGCGCCAGTTGAACACCATCCCTTCCATAGACTCGCGAAATCCGCCGAGCCGCACCCACCAGCGCGGAACGCGCGCGGCGTACGCATCGTACTCGGCTCCGAACTTCCTGCGCAGGAACGCCTCCTCCGCCGCAACGATCGCCACGTAGCCGAGGAGGAAGAACGGCACACCGATCGCATATGCGAGCGGAGAGTTCCAGATCACGAGGAGACCCAGGAGGATGAGCAGGTTCCCCACGTAGAGCGGGTTGCGCGAGTGATTGAAGAAGCCGCGCGTCACCAGCTCCTCGGCGTACACCTGCTTGTTCTTCCCGCCGCGGATGATGTACGCGTATCCCACCACCGCCGCGCGCAGGATCTGCCCGAGCAGAGCGATTCCGAAGCCGGCCAGGTCGAGAACGGTGTCGTAACCATCGCGCCCGTCCGGCCAGTGCGGACGGGTGAAGACGAACAGCGCGAGGAGCACCGCCGGGAAGACCTGGTCGCGGTACTTGAAGAGGAAGTCGCCGTAGCGGACGAGCGGAGACGGCGCCCGCTCGGTGGCCGCAGCGGTAGCCCGCGATGTCATTTGACGGCGATCATCCCGGCGAAGTTGTACCAGCGGAAGAACTCCTGGAACTTCGTGAAGCCGCACTCGAGAAGGAGGTCGCGGTTCTCCTCGATGCGATAGGGGACGAGCACGTTCTCCAGTGCCTCGCGCTTGCGCGAGATCTCCATGTCTGAGTAGCCGTGCCGCCGCTTCATCTCGTAGTACTTGTCGATGAAGAGACGGTTGAAGAGCGTATCGCCCTCGATGACCTTCTCGGCGAGGATCAGCGCTCCCTGCTTGCGCGTGCCCTCGGCGATGGTGCGGATCACGCGCTCGCGGTGCAGCGGCCGCACGAACTGCAGCGTGAAGAGCATCACCGTGACCGACGCGTTCTCGATCGTGAATGGCTGGTGCAGATCGGCGAGTCGCACCTCGCGGCGGCGTGACGACGGGAGCGTGGAGAGCTTCTGCTTCGCGCGCTCGAGCATGTCGGGCGCGTTGTCGTAGCCCACGAATTCGATCGAGGGGTCGAGGTGCGCCTCGAGAGCCATGAACGTGGTGCCCGTGGAGCAGCCCAGGTCGTAGACCCTGCTGCCGGGTACCGCGAACTCCTCGGCCAGCTCCGCCGTCATGCGCTGGATCTCACCATAGAAGGGGACCGAGCGGTTCACCATGTTGTCGAAGACGCGTACGGTGGTCGCGTCGAAGGTGAAGTCGTTCGAGCGGTCGACTGGCTCGGCGAAGATGTCGTCGGTGGGCTCGCCGCCGGGCGTCACCGGCGCGGGCATGGCGCCATCCATCGCGTTGCCGGCCGCCCGCGCATGCTCCGCGCTCCTGGCGGCCGCGTTATTGGTAGTCGCTTCTGGATTCATGATTGGTGTCTCTCGATGTCATTTGGGAACGGATAGAACGGATAGCGAGTTCCGGGGTGGCCCGCTAGCCATCCCGGCGTCGGATCAGAGCGCCTCGCGCCCGGAGCGGAGTACGCGATGGCGGTCCACCCAGTAGCTCCACGGAACGAAGAGCCAGATGCCGAGCGTGGTGACGGCGAGCGCATGCTCGCCTGGCGGCGGTGGTCCGAAGACCCCTCCGAGCCAGATCGCGACGAGAAGGAGCACCATCGCCCAGAGTCCCCATCGCCCGATGCGGTCGGAAGCGCGCGTGTAGCGCAGGTAGATCACCAGCCCCACGGCCAGCGTTCCGACCTCGAGGAGCACCGTGAGCCAGACCGAGTTCCAGAGCCCGGCGCCCACCATGATGCGCGAGCCGGGCCAGAGCGGAAGATCGGGTCGGTGCATGGGCACATCGAGCAGCCAGTGACTCGCCACCGCCAGGGCAACTACCCACGCACCGCGGCGGTAGCGCCGGACGACGAAGTAGATGAGGCCGATGAGGATCGCCCAGCCGATGACGGACAGGAGACTGTGCGTGATCGGGTAGCTGACGAAATCGAGCGAGTTGGCGGCCATGAGCCCCGGAACGATGCGCACGTGCTCCAGCCCCATCAGCAGGAGTATCGGCCAGAGCTCGTCCGCGAACTGAGCCGCGAATGTGAGAGTGCCGAGTGATGTGCGCGGCGCAGCGCGCTTCGCGGCGAGGGCAAGTCCGTAGTGGCCGAGGAACATGGGCGAGCTCCGTGTCTACGAGTTTCGTCGCATGGAAATTGCGCCCCGACGGCGGTGCACGATAGAGCGACTGGATACATGCTCAGAGGTGGAGGACTTCATGCTACGCGTCACGGTAGTCGGTGTAGCGCTCGCCATAAGCGTGGCGGCGTGCACTAACAAGGATCAGAACGCAGGCACCGGCGACACGGCGGTGGGCGGGATGGCAGCTCCGGCAGGCACGACGAGCACGGCTCCCTCGTCCACGGCGGATACCATGGGAGCCATGGCGCCCGGTGCGACTGATACGAGCTCGGCGGCCGGTGCGATCGATACGATGTCGAACAGGGCCGGTGCGGCGGTGGATACGCTGGCGAACAGGGCGGGACAGGCGGCCAACGAGGCAAAGGCTGCGGCAGGAGCGGGCGCGGCGGCGGTGGGCGACGCCGCGTCGACCGCCGCGATCCGCACGCAGCTCGCGGCGCTCTCCAACGATCAGGTCAAGCAGCTGCAGACCGCGCTGAACAACGACGGCTGCAACGTGGGCACGCCGGACGGCAAGGTGGGCGAGGGGACCCGCAAGGGCGTACAGTGCTCCCTCGAGAAGCACGGCATCAGCAGCACGAACGTGGATTCTCTGTACAAGGTGCTGAATCTGAACTTCCAGTAAGTAAAGAACGGGGTGGGGGTGGAAGGGCCACGGGCCCGGCCGCACGTATGCGGCCGGGCCCGTGGCTCGTCGGG
>DATCXR010000208.1:0-13177 GCA_036565685.1 Gemmatimonadaceae bacterium | reverse complement strand
GGCCGCGGTCTTCGCGGCCGGCCGCACCATCCTGGCCGGCACCGCGGAGGGCGATCCCGATCCGGCCGGCAGGGCGCTCACGGTGCGCCGCGCGCGCCCGCAGGGCGATGGCTCCATCCTCGTCGCGTTCGACGAGATAACCGATCGCACCGAGGCCGAGCGCTGGCGCGGCCGCTATCTCCTCGCGCCCGCCAGCGAGCTCGAACCGCCTGCGGAAGGGGAGGTGTACGTGCACGAGCTTCCCGGCATGAAGGTGGTGCTCCCGGACGGTGCGTCGCTGGGCGTCGTGAGCGATGTGCTCGAGCTTCCGCAGGGACTCGCGCTCGAGGTTCGCCGCGACTCGGAGAGCGTCGTGCTCCCCTTCCACGAGGAGTTCATCGCGAGGGTGGACCGCGCCGCGAGAACCATCGTCGCCACCCCTCCCGAGGGGCTCTTCGAGTGACGCTCCGGATCAACGTCGTCACGATCTTTCCGGAGTATTTCAGGCCGCTCGAACTCAGCATCCCCGCGCGCGCGGCCGCCGCGGCGAGCGTCGTTTACGACATCGTGGACCTGCGCGACTTCACCCACGACCGCCACCGTACGGTGGACGACTACCCCTTCGGCGGCGGTCCTGGGATGGTGATGAAGCCGGGTCCCTTCTTCGAGGCGGTGGAATCGCTCGGCGCACGCGCACCGATAGTGCTCCTCTCCGCGCGCGGCCGCCGCTTCGAGCAGGCGGATGCCGTGCGTTACGCCTCGGGCGAGGAGCTGACGCTCCTCTGCGGCCACTACAAGGACGTCGACCAGCGTGTAGCCGATCACCTCGCCACCGAGGAGATCTCGCTCGGCGACTTCGTCCTCTCCGGCGGCGAGCCCGTTGCGCTCGCGCTCATCGACGCAACCGTACGTCTCCTCGAAGGCGCGATGTCCGACCACGAGAGCGCCCGCACCGACTCGCACTGGCTCCCCGGCCTCAGCGCCCCCAGCTACACCCGCCCCGCCGACTTCCACGGCCTCCGCGTCCCCGACGTCCTGCTCTCGGGCGATCATGCGAAGATCGCGAAGTGGAGGGAGGAGGAGGGGAGGAGGCTGACGGGAGAGAGGCGAGAGGAAACAGGAAACAGGAAACAGGAAACAGGGAACGACAACGGCGGCTAGAGCGCCTGGGCGGGGGAACGAGTCGTGCAGCCTCGTAGTTCCTGTTTCCTGTTTCCTGTTTCCTGTTTCCTTTTACCTCCACCCATCCTTCGCGATGAAATCGATAAATCCCGCTACCGGCGAAACCATCGGCGACTACCCCCACTTGACGCCCAGCGAGCTGCAGGGGCGGCTCGAAAGGGCGGCTGAGGCGTTCGCGAGGCACAGGCGGACGAGCTTCGCGGAGAGGGCGGAGCGAATGCTGCGCGCGGCGGAGATCCTCGAAGCGGAGCAGCGCGAGTTGGGTCGGCTGATGACGCTGGAGATGGGGAAGCCGATCGCGAGCGCGGCGGCCGAGGCTGCGAAATGTGCAAGCGCCTGTCGGTACTACGCCGAGAACGCGGAGCGCTTCCTCCAGCGCGAAGATGTGAAGACCGAGGCGAAGGAGAGCTACGTCGTCTATCAGCCGCTCGGCGTGGTGCTCGCGGTGATGCCCTGGAACTTCCCCTTCTGGCAGGTCTTCCGCTTCGCCGCGCCCGCGCTGATGGCGGGGAACGTGGGGCTGCTCAAGCACGCGTCGAACGTGCCGCAGTGCGCCCTGGCGATCGAGGATGTTCTCTGCCGCGCGGGCTTCGACGGGCACGAGTTCCAGACGCTGCTGATCTCGTCGTCGCGCGTGGCGGAGGTGGTGGCTGACGGGCGCGTGGCAGCTGTCACCGTCACCGGGAGCGAGTACGCGGGGAGCGAGGTCGCCTCCGCCGCGGGGAAGGTGATCAAGAAAAGCGTGCTGGAGCTGGGCGGGAGCGATCCCTTCATAGTGATGCCGAGCGCGGATCTCGATGCCGCGGTGAGCACCGCCGTCAAGGCGCGCGTGGTGAACTCGGGGCAGTCGTGCATCGCCGCCAAGCGCTTCATCGTGCACGACAAGATCGCCGACGAGTTCGAGTGGCGCTTCGTGCGCTCGATGGAGCGCCTCAGCACAGGCGATCCGCTCGACGAGAAGACCGACGTCGGCCCGCTCGCGACGCCCGCGATCCTCGAAGGGCTGGAAGAGCAGGTGGCGCGCACGGTGGAGGCCGGCGGCCGGGTGCTGACGGGCGGGAAGCGGCTCCGGCGCCCGGGCAACTTCTACCCGCCCACGGTTCTCACCGACATCCCCACCCACTCGCCCGCCTACAGCGAGGAGCTATTCGGCCCCGTAGCCTCCGTCTTTCGGGTGCGCGACATCGACGACGCGATCCGCCTCGCCAACGACACCACCTTCGGTCTCGGTTCCAGCGTCTGGACCAACGACGAATCGGAGCGCTCGCGCTTCATCTCCGAAATCGAAGCCGGCCAGGTCTTCGTCAACGCGATGGTTGCCTCCGACCCCCGCCTCCCCTTCGGCGGCGTCAAGCGCTCCGGCTACGGCCGTGAGCTGGGCCAGGTGGGGGTGAGGGAGTTCGTGAATTGGAAGACGGTGGTGAGGTACTAGGGTTCAGGGGGCAGGGTTCAGGGTTCAGGTACTACCCGGCGATCGGGATCTCTGGCCCGAGGCAGTTCCTGAACCCTGCCTCCTGAACCCTGAACCCTCGCAGTTCACCTGTGTCTCCCCACTCCCACCTGGCGACAATAGTCCAGCACCGGGCAGGAGCTACAGAAAGGCAACCTCCCCGTGCAGATGTGCTTTCCGAAGGGGACCAGGAGGCGGTTGAGGTCGAGGAAGAGGCGAGGGGGGACGAGCTTCTCGAGGGCCTCCATGGTGCGCTCGGGGGTCTTGGCGGAGATGATGCCCCAGCGGTTGGTGACGCGCTGGACGTGGACGTCCACACCCAACGCCGGGCGGCCGCAGGCGATGCCGAGGACCAGGTTGGCGCACTTGGGGCCCACGCCGGAGAAGGAGCGGAGGACGCTCTCGTCGCAGGGGAGGGTGCCGGCGTGGTCGCGGGCCGTGCTCTCGGCGATCGCGTGGATCTGGCGCGACTTGGGTTCGTGGAATGCCGAGTCGTGGATCAGCGCATCGATGCCTTCGGGGCCGAGCTTCGCCACGGCTGCGGCGTCGGGCGCTGCCTCGAATAGCGCCAGCGCCGTAGGAAGCATCACCTCGTCGCGGGTGCGGATGGAGATGATGCAGGCCACCAACTGTTCGAATACCGAAGTGTGGCCACGTTCGGCGAGCTCGAAGAGGGCGGCCTTGGGGTAGGGGCGTACGGCGGCTTCTATGAGCCGCAGCATGCGGGGGATGTCGAAGGCCTTCTTCGCGGCTGGTCGTGCGCGCTCGGAAGGCCTTCGCGTTGTCATGTCAGGCGGCGCTTCGCAGTCCGGCCACCAGCCGTCCGACCTCGCCCAGAACCATTTCGTTGCCCTCGCGGATGAGGGCAGCGAGAATGTGCTTGCAGATCGCGTCGCGCCAGAGGTGATCGGCGCAGTCGCAGCGCGGGAAGGCGGCCGTGTAGAGGTCTACCCAGTGCGGCTCCGCGCCTCCGGTAAAGTGATAGCGGCCGTACCCGACTCGCTCGCCGTGCAGCCCCAGGCTGCGCTCCAGACGCGAGCGGTCCACGCCTCCGGCCGCGTGAAAATCGATGGCGGGTCGCGCTCTCGTCTCTGCTGCTTCGCTCATACGGAAATGCTCTCCAACGACGTGTAACGATGCGTGAAATATCGCATTAGATGCTTCTCATGTGTTACCCCGAGACGGGGCCAGAGGTCTAGCGAAGAGCCCCCGGAAACGGCCCTCTGGCGGGAGTGAGCGAGGCGCGCCCTGAGCTCTCGGTCACGGGCTGCGGTGGCTCCGGCAGCGCTGAAAAATCACCCCCTGCGGCCGTCGGCGGGCTCGGCAAGCCGAACTGACTGACCGCACAGTCAAAGTGGCAGCAGCGTGCCGGAATCTATTTGCCTGACGGCCGGAGGGAGATAGCGTTGACGCCAGACGATTGCAGTGCGCCGGCCACCTGGTCGATGCAACTGCTTCGGTATTCCCTGAACCCGCTCACGAAGCACCTGCCGACTCGCCCCAAAACTCAATACTCGCACGGTTGCTAGGCCTTCCCGGCTAGTGACGAGGGCAAAGCCGTCGAAAGGCGGTGACGCAAAGCTACGAGGCTACAGCGCCACGAGGAGAGGCGCCACGCCAGTCGAGCCGTCGCGCGGACAGCCACGACTGGAGTCCCACGATGAAACGCCTCTTCGCTATCGCTCTGGGTGCGCTCGCGGTCACCGCATGCAAGGATGTGGCCGGACCCGAGACCCCGCTCACCGGACCCGATGGCCCGGCACCCCTCTCAGCCGTTCAGTCGGACACGATTCCAGGGCACTACATAGTGCTCCTGAAGAAGGACGTGAAGGATGTCGACGCAGCGACCGAAGAGCTCATGTGGAACCGGCGCTCGGCGATCGAACAGACCTACCGCTACGCGCTCAAGGGATTCGCGGCCAAGCTCAGCCAGGCGCAGGCAGACTCCATCAGCCGCAACCCGAAGGTAGCGCTCGTACAACCCGACATTCGAGTGAAGGCGCAGGCGGCCACCATCCAGAGCGATCCCGACTGGGGACTCGACCGGATGGACGAGCACGCGTATCCGCTCGATGATCGCTATGCCTACGGCGCCACCGGCGCCGGCGTCAATGTGTACGTGATCGACGGCGGCGTGCGACTCACCCACGAGGAGTTCGGCGGTCGCGCCCACTTCGCCTTCGACGCGTTCGGCGGGAGCGGCACCGACTGCCAGGGGCACGGTACGCACGTGGCGGGCACCATCGCCGGCGGCACCTACGGAGTGGCCAAGAAGGCCAACATCTACTCGGTGAAGGTGCTCGACTGTAACGGCAACTCCGAGCTCTCGAAGATCGTGGCGGGCGTCGACTGGGTCACCGGTCATCGCAAACTCCCCGCAGTCGCCAACATGAGCCTCGGCTCCGTCGCGAACTCGATCTTCGATGACTTCGTGCGCGAGTCGATCGCGAGCGGGGTGACCTACGTTACCTCCGCCGGGAACGACAACTCCAGTGCCTGCAACCAGTCGCCCGCCCGCGTGTCGCAGGTGATCACGGTGGCATCCACCGATCCCAACGACTACCGCTCCTCATGGTCCAACTACGGGAGCTGCGTCGACATTTTCGCGCCCGGCAACAGCATCACATCGGCATTCAACACCAGCGACTATGCCACACGCGTCATGGGTGGCACGTCGATGGCTTCGCCTCACGTGGCGGGGGCCGCCGCGCTTTACCTGAGCGTGCACCCGAGCGCCTCCCCCTCGACGGTGCAGAGCGCTCTCCTCGCCAACTCTACCTATGGCTACGTGAAGAACGCGTCGGGGTCGCCGAACCGCATCATCTACACCGGGTTCATCACGAGCTCTTCGACCACGACGAGCGATCCGGCACCGACGACCAGTGATGGGTCGACGAGTAGCTCCGGCAGCAGCGATCCGACGGCGAGCTTCACTTACTCGTGCAGCGGCACCACCTGCACGTTCGACGCGAGCGCGTCCACTGCACCACTTGGCGTACTGGCACGCACGTGGATGTTCGGCGACGGCTCGCAGGCAGGGTCTGCCAAGGTTACAAAGACTTATGCGTCGGCCGGTACGTACACGGTGAAGTTCTACATATACGATCTGAAGATGAACTACGCTCTGGTCACGAAAAGTGTGACCACCGGTACGTCGGGTACGGGCAGTGAGACCACTGCTACGAGCCCGACCTCGAGTACCACCTGGAGCTACAAGTGCGGCACTAACCGCGTCTGCGACTTCGACGCTCGTGCGCTCGAGGATGCCGGCGGTTACGCCTTCAGCTGGTACTTCGGTGATGGGACGCAGGCGGGATCGTCGCACGTCTCCGAGAAGTGGTATGCGAAGTCGGGTAGCTACACTGTGAAGATGACCATGGTGAAGGACGGGAAGGTCGTCACGATCCAGAAGACTGTCTCGGTTCCCTGAGACTATCGCGGCCCGACGAGGGCCGCGGCGGGGGTCGACGGACGGGGGAGGGGCTGCCACGGTTGCGGTTCCTCCCCCGGGTCGTTCCGGCGGCCGGGCAGGCCCGGGCGCAAAGTCCCACGGCGGACGCTCTGGCACCGCTGGCAAAACGCTCGCCGGTCCATTAGGTTGCCTGTTCTGTAGATAACAGGCTATCCAATGGGCACCTCAGGCCCCGAGCGTACTATGCATCCCTTCATCGAGACTCAGAAAGAATACTTGCGGGGTGACATTCCCCCGTTCCGCCCCGGCGACACCGTGCGCGTCAACGTGCGCGTGAAGGAGGGCGAAAAGGAGCGTCTCCAGGCCTTCGAGGGTGTCTGCATCGCCCGTCGCGGCAGCGGCGTGAGCCAGACCTTCACCGTTCGCAAGATCTCGAACGGGATCGGAGTGGAGCGCATCTTCCCACTGCACAGCCCCATGATCGGCGACATCGCCGTCGTCCGTCGCGGTCGCGTGCGCCGCGCGAAGCTGTACTACCTGCGCGCCGTGAGCGGGAAGGCCGCCCGCATCCGCGAGCGCAAGACCGCCCCTCGGCAGAGCGGCGAGTAGGGAACGATGGCCGGCGTGTCGCGCGGTGCATCTCGACCGCGCCGCCTACGCTGGACCTCGATCGAGCGCGACTTGCGCCGCGATGGGGGAGATCTCATCGCCGGAGTGGATGAAGTAGGACGGGGCTCGCTCGCGGGCCCCGTTGTCGCATGCGCCATCATCATGCCCCCTGCCGCCCGTGCGCTACGAGGCGTGGACGACTCCAAGGTGCTCCCTCCACCCGAGCGCCGTCGGCTCTCTCGCCTCATTCTCCGCCGCGCGCTCGCCGTGGGTCTCGGTGCGGCCTCGGTGGATGAGATAGACCGCCTGAACATCTACCACGCGACCACGCTCGCGATGCGACGCGCGCTCGCGCGGCTTTCCATGGCGCCTGATCACGTGCTGGTAGACGGTCGCCCCATCCGCACGCTCGGTGTGCCTCACATCGCTGTCGTGGACGGCGACGACAAGTGCTTCAGCATCGCCTGTGCGTCGATCGTCGCCAAGGTGACGCGCGACCGGCTCATGGCTTCCCTGGCCGCGCGCCATCCCGCGTACGCATGGGAGAGCAACGTGGGCTACGGGACGCCAGCGCACCTGGCGGGTCTGCGCGAGCGAGGCGCGTGCGACCACCACCGACGCCGTTTCGTCGAGAGAGTGCTCGCCGAGACCGGGGAATTGCCGCTCGTGCTCGATGCTACCGCGGTGTCCGAGCGCGAGATCGAGACGTTCCAGCAACATATGTGACGGGCGTCGCAGATTTGCCGGACGACTTGAAGCAGAATGTGCCCGCGTGACCGAGGAGTTCGGCTTAGTCGTGGTCGCGGAGTCGCCGACGGGCGGCGCAGGGTGACGTGAATCACACACATCATTAGGGGCACATTTTTGGCATGGTCTATGGCGGCGAAAGTGATCGCGTCCCAGCACACAATTCACTCGAGTGGAAATAACCGGAGCACACAATGAAAGCACACCTCAAGACCATCGCAGCACTCGCCCTGGTCGCACCCGTGATGGCCGCGTGCGCATCCAAGGGGTTCGTCCGGACTTCGCTGAGCGAGGGCTTGGCGGCAGAGCGGGCTCACACCGACTCGAGCGTCGCAGCCGAGCGGATGGCACGCATGGCGGCCGACAGCTCTCTTACGGTGGACATCGCATCGCTGCGGAAGGATCTCGACGGGCTCCGGACGGAATTCGGTGCCAAGATCACCGCGATGGAAGAAGGGCTGAAGTTCGACATGCCCGTACACTTCGCGTTCGATGACGCCACGGTTCGTGCGGAAGACGAGGCGCTCCTCAACCGCTTCGCGCAGGTTGCACAGAAGTACTACCCCGGCTCGCTGATCACCGTCGAGGGCTTCGCGGATCCGGCTGGCTCGGTGCGGTACAACCTCGACCTCTCCCGCCGTCGCGCGGAGGCCGTGAAGGACTACCTCTCCACGCAGGGACTGAGCAACGAGCTCAAGACGGTCGGCTATGGCAAGACCCGTCTCGTGGTGCCGAACGCCTGGGGCTCGGAGCCCGGCGCTGAGCAGAACCGTCGCGTGGTGTTCGTGATCGAGACCCGTGGCGAGGCCGCCGACTCGGCGGGCGTCACCTCGAACTGAGCTGACGGCTTCAGGGCTTTGCATTCGAGCGGGCTTGGCAGCCTATTGCCGAGCCCGCTCGAATTGTTTGTCGAGCCCTGGCTCTATCATACGTCATCCCCGCTTGCGCCTTGTCATTACCCAAATCTCGGTTGTTGTTCGAGAGCGAGGCGTGCACCGTGGGTCATGGCATCGAGCCGTGTGAGACCGAGCCAGAGCGTCTTCCAGCCCGGTAGCCCGTCCCTCTTGCGACCCATGTGGCCGCCGAGGCGACCGATAGCAAGGGCCAGGTCTCGCACGGTCTCGAGTCGTCGGCCCACGTGGCGCTCGAGTAGCGTGATCGAGAGTGGATCGACCCCGCTGGACTCGGCCGGTGCATCGGGAGCCGCTCGCACCCACTCCTTCAAGGCGAGCAGCCGGATGGCTACGACGCTCATGAGCGCTATGGCAGCGAAGAGCCGCTCTGCATGCTCGAGTTGCAGCCGCTCTGCTCCGAGACCGGTCTTGAGCACCTTGTGGAATTCCTCTATCACCCAGCGCGTCGCATACTGCAGCACGCACTCCACGGCCGAGAGGGGAGTGATCTCGTTCCCACCTCGCACATCGGTGAGAAGAATCCACTCCAGAGCCTCCTCCCCCTCGGGTGGATTCCCCTCCCACGCTCTTATCGCCGTCGCGTGGATGGGAGCTAGCTTCCCTGGCGAGGCACCGGGTCGCCGGGGAGAGCGAAGCTCCACGCTGCACGCCGAGACACTCAGCCCAGCACTCCTTGCAGGCTTCCCTGGCCTGGAGCGCAGCTCGATGGTGAGCGAGGCAATGGGCTTCTCAGCGCGCACTCGCTCGAAGAGATGCTCTCCTCGATGCTCTACTTCTCCCTCCTCGACCAGCGCCCGGTTCTGAGCGGCGCGCACGACGAAGCCGTGTCCGGCCGAGAGAGCGCTCTGGAGGAACTCGTAGATGTCCGCTCCGCGGTCACAGATGCGTACCCAGCGCACTCCAACAGGCGCGGGCCCCAGCTCGGAGGTGCTCCGGAGCCAGAGAGCGGATTCGCGCTCCTCGCGCCCTTGACGAGCGAAGTGGCGCGAGCCCTCCGGCAGCGCTGCCTCGGACTCGGGCACCATCTCTCTGAGGACGAACTGCTGACTGGCCACGCCGATGAGCAAGAGCGGCGGGTGCCTCTCACTCAGCACTCCCGGGGATGCTCCCGAGAGTTCGCCAGGCAGCTCACTGCCCGGGGAGGCCCAGCTCATGGCGAGGACCGAGTGCAGGAGGAAGCCTTGCGAGAGAGCGTCCATCTCGCCTACGGGAGCCAGTCCAGCAATCGGGCGCTCGGCCGGCCAGCTCATGGTCGTCGTGTCCTCGACCAGCAGCCGAGTGGTGCCGGAGTCGGCATCGTGCAGTGCGGCATGTACCAGAAGCCGGTGACCGGCCTGCAGGTTCTCCGGCGTGCTCTCGCTGTGGGCGAAGAGGTTGTACGTGGCCTTCACGTCGTAGCGCGTCTCGCCCAGGTGCGGAAGCGACGCACCCGGGTTGGTGAGCATCTGCGAAGCCAGTCGCACAGCCCGCCGCACTCGCCGCACATCGCCCAAGCGAGCCCCACCGAACTGCGCCTCGGCCCACTCGTCATTGGCCAGCATCTTCCACTCCTGCTACAGCTAGCTGGCTCACCCCGCAAGATTTGGGTAATGACAAGGCGCAAGCGGGGATGACGCTCCCTGGTGTGCAGTTCCTGCTTCCGCTCTCCTTGCGTCACCGGGTGCGGATTCTACTATATAGTGGTAGAATAGCTCGTCGCAGCTTCTGCAAGCGAGTTGCACTTCCCGGAACTCGCCCTCCCGCCCCCACCAGCCCATCCCCGCCCGCTACACGGCCGGTTCGGAGAATCAGGAAATGTACGGAGCCACCCCCTTCATCGGCCGTGCGCGAATCGCAGGCTCCATCTCGCTCACGTTCATAGCGACGCTCGTGCTCCCAGCCCCCGCGCTCCGCGCGCAGGACGCGGCGGCGCGCGACTCGGCGCGGCCGAGCGCTGTCGCGCAGCTCCCGGCGAAACGGGTTCCTACGGCGCGCGAGCTGGCCGCGCAGGTGGAGGTGCGGCGCACCACGCACGGTGTCCCGCACATCCGGGCGGAGAACCTCGCGGCGATGGCGTACGCGCTCGCCTACGTGCAGTGCGAGGACTACGGCGATCGGGTGCCGCTCTCGCTGCTCGGCGCGAGCGGGCAGATGGGGCGCTGGTTCGGGAGAGACAGCATGGACGGCGACTTCAACGCGCGCCTCGCCTACCGCCGCGCGGTCGAGTCGTACCCGCTCCTCGACCAGGATCTTCGCGACGTCTACGAGGGCTTCGCCATCGGAGTGAACCGTTACATCGAGCTGCACCCCGAGGAGTTCCCCGAGGGATTCGCTCCGCACTTCACCGGCTACGATGTGCTGGCCGGCGATGTGAGCGTGGTCTCGCCCGCCCGCGCGCGCCGTTTCCTCGTGCGGGTGAACCCCGAGCTGCGCCGTCGCGCGCGCGCCACCGCCGCTGACAACGAGGGCGTCGAGGGAGACGAGGCTCCGTTCAGCACCGCGAGCGCACCGCTCGCGCCGGGCGAGGACGCGCCCGACGTGGGCTCCAACGCCTGGGCGTTCGCGCCGAGTCGCACGAAGTCCGGGCACGCGATCCTGCTGCGCAACCCGCACCTGAACTGGGACGCCGGCTACTACGAGGCGCACGTGACGGTGCCGGGGGTGCTCGAGTTCTACGGCGACTTCCGTATCGGCGGCCCATTCGGCGTGATCGGCGGCTTCAACCGCGACCTCGGCTGGGCCACCACCAACAACGCGCCGCTGCTCGGGCAGATCTACGCCTTCGAGGCCGACACCGCGCGGGTGGATCACTACTTCCTCGATGGCGCCTCCGTGCCGCTCGAGCGCGAGATGGTGAGCGTGGAGTTCAGGAATGGCGACGCGCTCGCGAGGGAGACGCGCGAGCTCCTGCGCACGCCGTACGGGCCCGTCATCTATCGCGGTGATGGAAAGATCTACGTTCTTCGCTTCGCGCTCGACAACGACTACCGTGCCGGAACGCAGTTCCTGCGGATGATGCAGGCGAAGTCGCTCGACCAGTGGAAGGACGCGATGCGCATGGGCGCGCGGCTCTCCTCCAACTTCACCTACGCCGACCGCGCCGGGAACATCTTCTACGTGTGGAACGGCGCGGTGCCGCGGCTTCCGCTTCCGAGCGGCGCCGACACGCTCGCCATCCCCGTGAGCACCACGGCCGACATCTGGACGCGCTACATCCCCTTCGACTCGCTCCCGCAGCTCCTCAATCCGAAGGGCGGCTACCTGCAGAACTCCAACGACCCGCCATACTACACCAACCTCCACCAGGTCCTCGACCCGGATCGCTACCCCGACTACTTCCCCGAGCCGGAGCTCGGCCTCAGGACGCAGCTCTCGCTGCAGCTCATCGACACGAAGAAGAAGCTGAGCCTCGAGGATGTGATCGCGCTCAAGCACTCGTACCGGATGCTACTCGCCGATCGCGTCCGCGACGACCTCGTGAAGCTGGTGCGCGCATCGAATCCATCGCCCGATGTGAGCGCGGCGATCGACGTGATAGCGAAGTGGGACAAGACCGTGGCGCCCGAGAGCCGGGGCGGCACGCTCTTCGAGAGCTGGTGGCGTCGCTACACCGACTCCACGCGCGCGGACACGATGTACGCGGTGCAGTGGAGCACCGACGCTCCGACTTCCACGCCGCGCGGGATCCGCTTCCCCGATCGCGCGGTCGCGGCTTTCACCTGGGCCGTTGACGACACGCGCCAGCGCTACGGCAGCGTGGACGTGGCGTGGGGTGACGTGCATCGCGTACGCGTGGGCGACGTGGACGTCCCGGTCGGCGGCTGCAGCGGCGACATCGGCTGCTTCCGCGTCCTCTGGTTCAAGGATGATCCGGACGGGAAGCGCAGCGTGCGAGGTGGCGATGGTTGGATCCTGGGAGTCGAGTTCGGCGACCAGCCGCACGCCGTATCGGTGCTCGCCTACGGCGAAACTCGACGCGAGGACTCCCCCTTCCACAGCGACCAGGCCGCGATGTTCGCACGCGGCGAGACGAAGCCGGTGCTCTGGAGCGAAAAGGACATCGAGGCGAATACGGTGAAGAAGTACAGGCCGGGCGAGGGGAGGTAGGGGAGAGACGGCAGGAAGCAGGAAGCAGGAACTGCAAGGGGACAGGGGACAGGAGATAGGAGACAGGAGACAGGAGACAGGGGACAGGAGACAGGGGACAGGAAACAGGAGACAGGAAACAGGAAACTGCACACCAAACAGCGTCATCTCCGCGAAAGCGGGGATCCATGTTACTAAGCAGAACATGGATCCCCGCTTTCGCGGGGATGACGGCATCGGGGGTGGGGCGGGGCTCGCGCGGGGGCGCGCGAGGTACGAGCTTGTGCGGTATGAGAAAGGCGATAGCGATCTTCGCACTGGGCCTGTTTGCGGGGTGCGGGAGGGCGACGAAGCAGGCGGCGCCGGCGCGCATGCCGCCGGTGGTGGTGTCGGAACCAGGAACGCTGAGTCCGGGGGGGGCGCTCGATTCCACCCGCGCGCTGCAGGCGCGGCTCGCGGCCGCGGACTCGATCATCGACGCGTGGGTGAGCGCGGAGAAGGTGCCCGGGGCGGTGTTCCTCGTATCGCGCGACGGGCAGGTGGTGCACGAGCGCGCGTTCGGGTACGCGCAGCTCTACGACTACCAGATGCACCGCCTCGCCGATCCTCCCGCGATGGACACGTCCACGATGTTCGATCTCGCGTCGGTCACGAAGGTGATGGCGACGACCTTCGCGGTGATGATTCTCGTGGACCAGGGGAAGGTGCAGCTCGATGCGCCGGTGTATACCTACCTCCCCGACTTCCGCGGGGTGCACAAGGACAGCATCACGGTGCGCCACCTCCTGCAGCACGCGGCGGGGCTGGTGCGATGGCAGC
>DATCXR010000202.1:0-16224 GCA_036565685.1 Gemmatimonadaceae bacterium | reverse complement strand
TCGGCATCCTCGTCCGAGGGTACGAGCGGGATGTGCTCCATGAACTCCTCGAGCTGCCGCGGAGCGGACGCGATCGCAGCCACGTCCAACCCGCCGCGCAACCTGTAGAACTCTCCGGTACCGTGCCCCAGATCGAGCGAGAGGTAGCCGCTGCGCTGGAAGATGCGCAGCTTGCGCACGCGCTCGCGCGAGACGCGGCTCGCGGTGATGTTGGCTACCGCGCCGGTGTCGAAGGTGAGTCGCGCATTGGCGATGTCCAGCGAAGGCGTCAGCACCGGGACGCCCGAGGCGGCAAGCGATGTCACGCGCCCGCCGACGAGAGTACGAACGAGGTCTATGTCGTGGATCATGAGGTCGAGCACCACGGCCACGTCCGACCCGCGGGGGTTGAAGGGCGCGAGCCGGTCGCTCTCCACGAAGCGCGGAGCGTCGATGTGCGGGAGTGCCGCGCGGATCGCGCGGTTGAAGCGCTCCACGTGGCCCGTCTGCACCAGTGCTCCCTTCGAGCGCGCCACCTCGAGAAGATCATCGGCCTCGGCGAGCGTGGACGCGATCGGCTTCTCGATGAGCACGTGCACGCCCCGCTCCAGCGCGCGGCGCGCCACGGCGTGGTGAGCTGGCGTGGGGACCACCACCGTCACGGCGTCCACCCTGGAGAGCAGCTCGTCGAGAGAGGGAAACGCCTTCACTCCCAGCTCGCTCTCCACCTGCGCCGCGCGCTCCTGACGCAGCTCGTGGAACCCCTCGAGCCGCGCGCCCGGCACATCCCGCAGGAGCCGGACGTGGTGAAAGCCGAGACTCCCCGCACCTACCACGCCGATCCGCGTGGGTGCGCTCATCGCACCACCCCGCGGCCGCTGTTGTCCACGAAGGAGAGGAAGTGGCGTACCTCCGGGCACATCTCCAGCTCCTGGTGCGCGCGCTCCATCGCCTGCGACACGTTGAGATCCGAGCGGAAGAAGAGACGGTAAGCCCGCTTCAGCTCGCGGATCACGCCGGGATCGAAGTTGTTGCGTTGCAAACCCACGCTGTTGAGCCCATAGAGCTTGATCGGATTCCCCACGGCCTTGAGGAAGGGCGGCACATCCTGCGGCACGCGCGAGCAGCCGCCGATGAAGCTGTACGCGCCGATGTTCACGAACTGATGCACCGCCACGAGACCGGAGATGATGGCGTGGTCCTCCACGGTGACGTGCCCCGCGAGCTGGGTGCCGTTGGAGATTATCACGCCGTTCCCGAGATGACAGTCGTGCGCGAGATGCACGTACGTCATGATGAAGCAGTCGCTCCCCACCGTGGTTCTCAACGACTCGGCGGTACCGCGATTGATCGTCGCGTACTCGCGGATCACCGTGCGGTCACCGATCTCCACCGCGGTGTGCTCGCCCTGGAACTTGAGGTCCTGCGGATCGCCGCCAAGCACGGAGCCTATCCCCACCTTCACCTCGCTCCCCAGGCGTACGTTTCGCTCGAGCGTGGATCGAGTGGCCAGTACGCAGCCGTCGCCCACCACGCAGTCGTCGCCCACGAGCGCGTACGGTCCGATCTCCACCTCCGCGCCTATCTGCGCGCTCGACGACACGACGGCCGTCGGATGGATCTTGGCGGTCATACGTCCATGACCATGGCGCCCATGTCCGCCTCGCATGCGATGTCGCCGTCCACTCGCGCCACGCCGTGCATCTTGCACATGCGCCCGCGCACCTGGACCGTCTCCACCTCGAACCGCAGCTGGTCGCCCGGCCTGATCGGCCGCCGCCACTTCACGTTGTCGAGCGAGGTGAAGTACATGATCTTGTGCTCCGGCTCGGCTACGGCGCCGAGGAAGAGAAGCCCGCCCACCTGCGCCATGGCCTCCACGATGAGCACACCTGGCATTACCGGGTGCCCCGGGAAGTGCCCCTGGAAGAACGGCTCGTTGATGGTCACGTTCTTGATCCCGACGACGCGTTTCCCCGCGTCCAGCTCGAGGATCTTGTCCACGAGGAGAAACGGGTAGCGGTGCGGAATGATCTTCATGATCTCGTCGATACCAAGCATCCGTGTCTCCTTCGCGGCGAGTGTGAGCATCTCCCGGACGAGGGTGATGGTACCTCTGTGGCTCGGCTTCAGCGCGGCGACGCGGGCGCGAACGCGGCAGCCGGCGAGCGCCAGGTCGCCCACGCAGTCCATCGTCTTGTGGCGCGCGAACTCGTCGGACCAGCGGAGCGTGTTGTCCACCACTCCCACGTCGTCGAGCACGATCGCGTTCTCGGTGGATCCGCCGACTATGAGCCCGCGCGCGCGCAACGCCTCCACCTCCTTCACGAAACCGAAGGTGCGCGCGGGCGCGAGCTCGCGCGCGAAAGTCTCCGGCGTTATCGCGAACTCGCAGCTCTGCCGTCCGATGAGCGGATGGGGAAACTCGATGGTGACCTTGAGCGTGAGCTGGGAGGCGGGCTCCGCCTCGTACACCGATTCTCCGTCCGTGACCGTGAGCCGCTCGGGGATGTCGAGGTAGCGCACCTCGCCGCGCCGCGGAGCGAGCCCCACCCTCGAGAGCGCGTCGAAGAAGGGTCCCGCGCTCCCGTCGAGGATCGGCGGCTCGGGGCCGTCCATCTCGATGACCACGTCGTCTATCTCGTGCGCCGCGACCGCGGCCAGCACGTGCTCCACGGTGTGCAGCGCCTGCTCACCGGTGCCCAGCTGCGTCCTGCGCTCGCTGAGTACCGCGTTCTCCACAAGGGCGGGCATTACCGGCTCCCCGGCGAGATCGATGCGCCTGAAGACTATTCCCGATTCGGCGTCGGCCGGCCGGAAGGTGAGCCGACAGCGCTTGCCGAGGTGGAGGCCCACGCCTTCGAGCGATACGCAGTCGCGTATCGAGTTGCGGCTCTCGCTCACTCGCTCTCCTCCGCGCGCGCGAGCAGCCGCTCCATCCGGCGCATCACCCCCGCGAGCTTGAAGAACGCCGCGTGCGCACGAAGCGCCTCGCGGTGCGGGCGCGCAGGGTACCCCGACCAGGTCTCTCCGGCCGGGATGTCGCCGAAGACCCCTGCCTGCGCCGCGAGCCGGGCGCCGGCACCGATGTCGTGGTGCCCGCTCACGCCTACCTGTCCCGCCAGGATACAGCCGTCGCCGATGTGCACCGAGCCGGCGATCCCGACCTGCGCCATGATCAGGCAGAGCCGCCCGATGCGCACGTTGTGAGCGATGTGCACGAGGTTGTCTATCTTGGTTCCCGCGCCGATCACGGTGTCGTCCACGCTCCCCCTGTCGAGCGTCGAGTTGGCGCCGATCTCCACGTCGTCCTCGATGATGCAGCGGCCCACGTGGGGGATTTTCTCATGTCGTCCGCCCGACTGCACGTAGCCGAAGCCATCGCTGGCTACGCGCACGCCCGCGTGCAGCCGCACCCGCTGACCGAGCTGCGCGCCCGGGTAGAGCGTCACCGAATCGGCCAGCCAGCTCCCCGCGCCTAAGCGGACCCCCCGCCCGATGCTGCAATGCGGGCCCACCGTTACGCCGTCTTCCAGCACGGCCCCCTCCTCCACGACCGAATAGGGGCCCACCGACACGTCGCTTCCGAGCGTGGCTCCGCGCCCGATCACCGCCGTGGGATGGATGCCCGTGCGCCGTGGGGCGGGCGGGTAGAGCGCGGGGATGGCCCTGAGCATCGCCTCGTACGGCTGCGCCACCACTATCCTGCAGCCGCCGTATCCTCCCTCTCCCGCCTCGCTGGCGGTCTCTGACAGCTCGGGCGACACGAGCACCGCGCCGGCGCCCGATGTCGCCAGCAGCGTCGCATAGCGCTCGTGCGCCAGGAACGTGAGCTCGTGCTCACCCGCGCGGTCGAGCGGAGCCACACCGCTGAGCGTCACGCTTCCGTCACCCACTATGCTTCCGCCCACCATGCGCGCGATGGCCTCGGCGGTGAGAGCTTTTCGGCCCTCACCACCGAGGCCATCGTGCGGCGCCGAGTCGTTCGCGTTCAACGTTCGACTGGCGGATTCTTTCGGGTTGCGCCAGTGGGCTCGGAAGTCGGTCCCTTCTTGGCGGGAGTGTTGCTGGCCGACCCGCCCGACGCCTTGAGGCGCGCGATCACCTTGTCGGTAATGTCGAGTGTGGAATCAGCCGCCACCACCACGCCCGACTGATTACCGGCGTCGAACACCATCGCGTAGCCGTCTTCCGCGCGCACCTTCTCGATGATGTTGTTGATCTTCTCCATGATCGGACGGATCAACTCCGCCTGGCGCTGCTGGGCCTTCTGCTCGAGCCCCTGCACGCGCTGCTGGTACTCGCGCTCCTTGTCCTGAATCTCCTTCTGCTTGGACGTTCTGGCGGCCTCGCTGAGGGTGGATTCGGACTTCGTGTACGACGCGATCAGCGTGTTGAGCGAATCGCCCATCTTCTGCACCTGCTCGCGGTACGAGTTCATGTCCTTCTGGATCTGTGCCTCGGCCTCCGCGCGTCCAGGCGCGGCGGCGATGATCTCCTGCGAGTTGACGTAGGCGATCTTCGCCCCGCCCTGCGCTGCGGCGGTTCCGAAGGCAATGATCGTGAACGCCAGGGCTCCCAGCGCGGCATTTACGAGCGAACGCATGTTGACTCCAGTTTTAGAAAAGTTGCCCGAGCTTGAAGTGAAGCTGCCATTTGGGGTCTTTTCGCCCCAATTCGTCGACGCGATCGAAGCCGTACGCCCAGTCGAGCCCGAGCGGGCCGAGTGGCGTCACGATGGACACGCCGATGCCGGCCCCACGGAACAGCCGCGTGGGGTCGAAGTCGCGGGGGTTCGCGTAGACGTTCCCCGCATCGTAGAACAGGTCCGCGTAGAGCATCTGATTGAACCGCAGTCCGAGCTCCGCCGTCGCCGAGAAGAACGCGTTGCCGAAGGAGCCGAGCGAGGCGTTCTGGTTGGTCTCGGGGACGTAGCCCTGCGGCGTGATCGAGAACTCGTCGTAGCCGCGGAGCTGCTCGCCGTACTGCGTGCCGCCCATCGCGAACTTCTGCGAGAAGAAGAACGGCCCCGCATCGCCGAAGAGCGCGCCGGCACGCGCCGTGAGCCCGAAAACGAGCTTCATCGGTGCCGACCCCGGCTCGCCACCGCCGAACTGCGCGAGCGTGCTGTAGTTCCGCATCTCGGCGGTGTAGCGCTGGAAGTCGGTAGAGCCGCCCAGCGGACCACCGTTGAACTGCGCCGTGAAGGTCTGCATCGAGCCGGCCGACGCGAAGGGCATGTCGATCCGGTTGTCGTGCGTGATCGTGGTGCCCAGCATCGAGCGGAAGCGGTTGTTCGTGTCGATCGTGGTGTCGCGGTTGGCTATCCCCCCAGAGAATTTCGCCGCCTCCGCGCCGTACGACACGAAGAGCCGTGTGAAGTAGGAGTTGAACACCGGGAAGCCGAACTGGAGCGAGCCACCGGTGCTCGTGCTGCGACCGAGGTCGGCAATGATGTAGCGCGACTGGGTGTGATACGCCGTCACCGTTCCGGTGGTCCGCGACATCAGGATCGCCGGGTCGGTGTAGCTCAGCTGGAAGTCGTTTATGTAGCGCCCGAACTGCCACTGCAGCGAGGCCCGCTTGCACTTTCCGAAGAGGTTCGGCTGGTCGAGTCCGATGAAGCCGCCCACGCCGGTACCCTCGCCCACCGATGCGCCGAAGTTCACGCTCCCCGTCCGCTTCTCTTTGAGGTGGAAGACGACGTCCACGTCGCCCTTGTCGTTCGCGGGGCGCGTGTCGGGCGGCGGAAGCGGTGACTCGAAAAATCCCATGTTCTGGATGTTCTGATAGCTGCGTATCAGACGGTCCTGGCTGAAAACGTCACCGGGGAGGATCACCAGAGCGTCGCGGATGCACGTCTCGCTGGTGTAGTCGTTCCCCGCGATGTCTATGCGGTTGATGATGGCCGGGGAGCCTTCGTTGACCTCCCAGCGCAGGTTCACGACCGGGGCGGAGTCGATCGGCGACACCGTGCGCTCCACCACCGGCCTGATCTGCGCGTAGATATACCCCTCATTCGCGTAAGCGGTCTGTAGCTGCTGGGTGGCCGTCTCCCACTTATCCTCGTCGAACACGTTCCCATTGTCGTCCGACCCACCGCCGAAGAGCCCCATCACCTTCTCGGTGATGGACGGGGAGCTCGGCCGGAAGGGGAAGTAGCGCTCGATAGCGTCCGTGGGAAAGTGGCGGTTGCCGATTACGTCGAAAGTGCCTACCCGGTACTTCTCCCCCTCGCGCACGCCAATCTGGAGCATGGCCTTCCCCGTCTCCCGATCCACCAGCATGGTGTCCCTGGTGATCTGGAAGTCGATGAAGCCCTTCTGGTGGTACACCTTCGGGATGCGCTCGCCGAGGTCGGCAGAGAACTTGTCCTCGTCGAACTCGCCCTTGCGCCAGAACCAGAAGCCCTCCGGCTTGGTCTTCATGGCGTCCACGATCGCCCCTTCACCGACCTGCTTGTCTCCCTCGATGTCCACACCGGAGATCGCCAGGCGGCGCCCCTCCTCGATCTCGAAGGTGATGTGGGTGGTGTCGTTGACCACGGTCGTCTCCGGCCGCACCCGAGCCAGGAAATACCCCTTCGACTCGTACAGGGAATCGATCTTCTGGAGCGAGGTGGTCAGGGCGCCGGGGTCGAGCGGCTGCCCGGGCTCCAGGCTGATCCGATCGCGGACCGAGCCCTCGGAAACGACATCCGTCCCCTTCACGGAGTAGCTCCCGAGAATGGGGCGCTCGGTGACCGTGAAGACCACCGTCGCGCGCCCGGTGGACCGATCCACGGCACACGAGCTCTGCACGTCGGAGAACTGGCCAGTGGCGAAGAGATTCCGTATCGCGCGCTGGAGCACGCGAAAGTTGAGCGTGTCGCCCTGGGATATCCCGATGTCGCCGAGGATGGTAGACCGTTGTACTCGCTCGTTACCGCGGACTACTACGGAATCCGGGACGGTACAGGGACTCTCGGGCTGCTGTTGTGCACGTGCGGATGCGCTCGCGAGAGCCAGCGCCAGGGCGAGCGGCAGGAGGGTGGGTCGTAACATGGGTATAAGATACACACGAAACGGCCGAATGGCCCCAAGGGGGTCATTCGGCCTTTCGCGGGACTGGTATCGATCAGGTGGTCTTGCTCAGCACGCGGAACTCGAGCTTCGCTCCGTCGGGCGCCACATCCACATCTAGCTCGTCGCCCTTGGAGAAGTCGCCCACCAGGATCTTCTCCGAGAGCGGGTCCTCGATGTACTTCTGGATCGCCCTCTTGAGGGGGCGGGCCCCGAAGTGCTCGTCGAAGCCGTGCGTGCTCAGGAAGTCCGTGGCAGCAGGGGTGAGCTTGAGCGTGATCTCCTCCTCCTGAAGCCGCCGCTGCACGTCCTTGAGCAGGATCCCCACGATCTGCGAGATGTGCTCCTTCGTTAGCGGGTGGAAGACGATGACGTCGTCCAGACGGTTGAGGAACTCGGGGTTGAACACCTTCTGGATCTCGTCCTTCACCTTCTCCTGGATCCGCTCGAAGTTCTCGCCGTCGTCCGGCGCGGCGAAACCAAGCCCGCGCCCCTTGGTGATGTCACGCGCGCCGACGTTCGACGTCATGATCACCACGGTGTTCTTGAAGTCGATCACCCGGCCGTAGTTGTCGGTGAGGTGTCCCTCGTCGAGCACCTGCAGCAGGATGTTGAACACGTCGGGGTGCGCCTTCTCGATCTCGTCGAGCAGCACCACGCTGTACGGCTTGCGCCGCACCGCCTTGGTGAGCGTACCCGAGTCCTCGTAGCCCACGTAGCCCGGGGGCGCACCGATCAGGCGCGACACGGAGAACTTCTCCATGTACTCGCTCATGTCCACCCGGATGAGCGCGGTGGGATCGGCGAAGAGGAACTTGGCCAGTGCGCGCGCCAGCTCGGTCTTTCCGACGCCGGTCGGTCCGCTGAAGACGAACGAGCCGATCGGCCGTGCGGGATCCTTGAGCCCCGCGCGGCTGCGGCGGATCGAGCGGGCGAGCGCCTGGATGGCCTCGTCCTGACCCACCACGGAGTCGTGGAGCTCGTCCTCCATCCTGAGGAGACGCGAGCTCTCCGCCTCACGCAGGCGCATGACGGGAATCCCCGTCCAGCGGCTGACGATGAAGGAGATCTCCTCGTCGCCCAGCACGGGGCGGAACGACTGCCGGTGCTTCTCCCACTCCTCCTGCTTCTTGCGGATCTCGCCCTGGAGCTCGCGCTCCTTGTCGCGGAGAGCCGCGGCCCGCTCGAAGTTCTGGTCGCGAACGGCGGCTTCCTTCTCCCCGTTCACGTCCTCGAGCTTCCCCTTGAGCGCGGCCACCTCGGGCGGCGGCGCCTGCGCGGCGAGACGTGCCCGCGCCCCAGCCTCGTCGATCACGTCGATCGCCTTGTCGGGGAGGAAGCGGTCGGTGATGTAGCGCTCGGAGAGCTTCGAGGCGGTGACCAGCGTGAGATCGGGGATCGTCACGTGGTGGTGGTCCTCGTACTTCTTCCGCAGCCCCTTGAGGATCTCGATGGTCTCCTCGATGGAGGGCGGATCAACCACGACCGTCTGGAAGCGCCGCTCGAGCGCGCCGTCCTTCTCGATGTACTTGCGATACTCGTTCAGCGTGGATGCGCCGACGCACTGGAGCTCACCGCGAGCGAGCGCGGGCTTCAGCATGTTGCTCGCGTCGATCGCTCCCTCGGCGGCACCCGCACCCACCAGGGTGTGGAGCTCGTCGATGAAGAGGATCACGTTCTTGTTCTGCGCGATCTCGTTCATGACGGCCTTGAGCCGCTCCTCGAACTGACCACGGTACTTGGTGCCGGCAATCACGGCTGCCATGTCCAGCGCCAGCACGCGGTGGTCGCGCAGCGACTCCGGGCACTCGCCGGTGGCGATGAGCTGAGCGAGCCCCTCGACGATGGCGGTCTTGCCCACACCGGGCTCGCCGATGAGCACGGGGTTGTTCTTCTTGCGCCGCGTGAGCACCTCCATCACACGCTCGATCTCGCTGGCTCGCCCGATCGTGGGATCGAGCTGCCCCTCGGAGGCGAGCTGCGTCAGGTCGCGGCAGAAGTGGTCGAGCGCGGGGGTCTTGGACTTCTTGTCGCCCTTGGCCTGCTGCGGAGGCGGCTGGTTCCCCGCCTGGTTGGTGACCCCACCCTGCGGCATCTCGGTGCCGAGAAGACGGAGAGTCTCGGTACGCGCAGCATCCAGGTTCACACCGATCTCGGTGAGAACCTGCGCGGCGATCCCCTTCTCCTCGCGCAGGAGGCCGAGGAGAAGATGTTCGGTGCCCACATAGCTGTGGTTGAGCTCCCGCGCCTCGGCCATCGCCAGCTCGAGTACCTTCTTCGCGCGAGAGGTATAGGGAAGGTCCGGGCCCGTTGCCTGTGCCGCCTTTCCTTTCTTGACCGTCTCCTCGATCTTCTGCTGGATCTCGTCGAGATCCACGCTCAAATTCTGGAGAACGGCCGCAGCGACACCCTCACCCTCGCGGATGAGACCAAGCAGGATGTGCTCCGTCCCCACGTACTCATGGTGAAGACGCGCGGCTTCCTCGCGGGCCATTGCGAGAACCTTTCGCACACGCTCGGTGAAGTTGTAGCCGTTCATAGGTCCCTCAGTGCGGGGGCCCCCTCAGCGGGGTCACCCGTTCGTCCCCGTCTCATCCGCCAACAACTGTCGCACATATCGTGCGCGCACGAGATTCGCCTCACTCTCCGTGAGCGCCTTCCCCTCGGCGTGTGCCAGGTGCGCGGATTGGGAAAAAATCAGGAGCTTGTTGAGGGTATATACACTGAGGCCGCTGATCAGTTTCAGACCGACGGCCAGTCGTACGCCGCTGAGGTAGTTCATCGCCTCCTCGAACGAGAGGCTGCGCGCGTAACGGAGGGTTCCATAAGCCCGCCAGAGCTTGTCTTCAATAATATAACCAGCATCGCGAAGCAATACCCTCCTCGCGTCTTCCTCGCGCGAGATCACGCTGCGCAGCACGTACATCAACTGATCGATGATTTCCTCTTCCGGTCGGCCAAGCGTCGTCTGGTTCGAGATCTGGAAGAAGTTTCCAACTACCTCGCTCCCCTCCCCGTAAAGCCCCCGGTACGTCAAACCCATCTGCTGCAATCCGGCGAGCGTCTTCCCGATCTCCTTCGTCAGCACGAGACCCGGTAGATGAATTAGCACCGAGGCCCGCATTCCGGTTCCCGTGTTCGTAGGACAGGAGGTGAGGAAGCCGAACTCCTGGTGGTACGCGAAGGGGACCCTCGATCCCAGCTCCTCGTCGATCCGTTCGATGTCCGCGAAGGCATCCGAGAGCGCGAAGCCCGAGCGAAGCGTCTGGAGCCGGAGGTGGTCCTCCTCATTTACCATGACGCCCATGCCGTCGCCGAGAAACACGGCGGCACCGCTCCGCACCGGATGCTGAGGATCGAGGCCCGCCAGCTCCTTGCTCACCAGGTGCCGCTCGTGCAGGAGGAGGCGCTCCTCGCTCCCCAGATTGTCCACCCGCACAAGCAGGTGGCTGTTCATGGAGGGAATCGCGTCCATCGCCTCGCGCACCCGCGAGAGCACGCGGAGCCGCTCGCCGTCGCGCGCCCTCCCCGGGAAGGCGAAGCCCTCGAGGTTGCGCGCCAGGCGTATACGGGTCGAGAGCACGATTCCCGCGTGCTCGCCCGAGGCATCCAGCCAGCTGACTCCCCCGTCGGGGAGAAGCGAAAGATCCAGCGTCACTCCATCACCCTTATCTGGTCGCGGAGGCGCGCCGCCTCCTCGAACTGCTCCTGCTCCACAGCACGCCGCAGCCGGTCGCGCAACTCCGAAAGCACCGTCGCATCCTCGGCCAGCTCCGGCTGCGGCGGCTGGTAGCGCTTCCCGGTGTGCCGCGAGTTCCCGTGCACCCGCCGGAGCAGATCGCGCAGGCTCGACTCGAATGTCTGATAGCAGTAAGCGCAGCCGAGCCGCCCGGTATTCTTGAAATCACGGAGCGTGCCAGAGCAGAAGCTGCATCGCGAGCTCTCCAGGAGGGTGGCCGGTAGCTGCTTCTGCACCGCCAGTATGAAGTCGGTGAGCGGCTGCTTCGGCGCCGTCATCTGAGTCTCGATACCGCGCTCCGCAGCACACCGCTCGCAGAGGTGCAGCTCCGTCACCCCCTGAGCATCGGAGGTGGTGAGCGTCACCACGGAATCGCGCTCCTTGCAGTTGTCGCACAACATCAGGCCAGTACCTCTCGAACGTCCGTCTCGCGCAGCCGCCCATCCTCCAATAGCAACGCGCGGTCCGCGCGCGCCGCCAGCGACCGGTTGTGAGTTACCACTATCATCGCGATCTCGAGATCGCGCACGAGCTGCGTGAACTGATCGTGCAGCAATTCCGCATTATGGTGATCCAGATTACCGGATGGCTCGTCGGCGAGTAGTACCGCGGGATCTATCGCCAGCGCGCGCGCCACCGCGGTGCGCTGCTGCTCGCCCCCGGAGAGCTCGGATGGCCGGTGCGCCATCCGCCCGCCGAGTCCGACTCGAGCGAGCAACTCCTCGGCCCGCGAGCGCGCGCGCTTCGGCGTCCACCCCGCAATGCGTAGCGGCATCGCAACATTCTCGAGCGCCGAGAACTCGCGCAGGAGGTGATGGAACTGGAAGACGAAACCCACCTTCCGGTTGCGCACCCGCGCCAGCGAGTTCTCATCCATCCCGTGGAGTGGCTCGCCGTCGAGAACGACGTAGCCGCGGTCGGGGCTGTCGAGCGCGCCAAGGATGTGGAGGAGGGTGCTCTTTCCGGCGCCGCTCGCTCCCACGATGGCGACCATCTCGCCTCGCCTCACCGTGAGGTCCACGCCATCGAGCACGTGGATTGGACGCCCATCTCCACCGACGTACGTCTTTCCGATCTGGTGCGCCTCGATGACCATCATTCGTGTCGGATCGCCTCCACGGGGTAGAGCCGTGCTGCCTGGAGAGACGGGTACACTGTCGCCAGTACGGCTATCGCCACACTCGCGGTGACGATCCAGAAGACGTCCAGCGGCTGAATGGCCACCGGGAGATGGTCTATGAAATATACCTTCGGGTCCAGGTCTATGAGCTTCAGTTTGTCGACGGCCAGACCCGCCACCACGCCGATGGTCACTCCGATGAACGTGCCCACGCCGCCGATCACCACTCCCTGTACCAGGAATATCCGTCGCACCGAACGCGCCGGAAGCCCCATGGCCTTCAGAATGCCTATCTCGCGGGTCTTGTCCTTCACCACCATGGACAGCGTGCTCACGATGTTGAACGCGGCCACCACCACGATCAACAGGAGGATGATCCCCATGGCGAGCTTCTCGAGCTTGAGCGCCTGGAAGAGCGAGGAGTTCTGCTTCTCCCAGTCCACGACTCGATACGGGAAGCCGAGTGACTCCTCCAGTGCATGTCCTATCTTCCCTGCCTGGTCCCGAGTGGGCGTGGCCGCTTCGATCCCGGTCACCGCTTCACCGAGCCCGGCAAACTGGCGCGCGACATCGAGACTAACGAAGACGTAGCGCGTGTCGTACTCGTACATCCCGGTCGTGAAGATGCCCGTCACCTCTACCTGCGTGACGCGAGGCACGATGGCCCCGACCGCGGCGTTGAACTTCGCGCCGGCCGGGGAGATCAGGTTGACCTTGTCGCCGGGGAAGACGTTCAGAACCTTCGCCAGATCCGAGCCCAGGACCGCCCCTCGTTGCTCCCCGTCGCTGGTGGCGAAGCGGAAGTCGCCCTGGACCGCGTGCTGGCGGATGGTCGTGACCTCCGCCACGCCGCGCGCCGCTGGCTCGATCCCCTCTACGGCTACGCCCTGCGCGTAGGTGCGCCCCACGGGCACGGCGAGTCCCTCCGACAGAACGAATGGCGCCGCCGCCACCACCCCCGGCTGCGAGCGGACCTTCTCCAGCGTGGGCCGCCAGTCGTCCATGCGAAGGTCGTCGCTGAAGGTGAGCACGCGAAGGTCGGGACTGCCGATCAGGATCTTGTCGCGCAGGTCGTCCTGCATCCCCGTCATCACGCCGTTGATGACGATGAGCGCGCTCACGCCGACGATCACCCCGCCTATGGCAATCGCGCTGATGAAGGAGAAAAGGCGCGAGCCGCCTCGGCTGCGCAGGTAACGCCAGGCGATGCCCAGCTCGAGTCTGGTCATTCCGGCCGCATCGTCGGAAAGAGGATCACGTCGCGGATGTTCGGAGTCGCGGTGAGGTACATGAAGAGCCGGTCGATTCCTATTCCCACGCCGCCCATCGGCGGCATCCCGTACTCCATGGCGCGAAGGTAGTCCTCGTCCACACCGCTCGCCTCCAGATCGCCCGCCTTCCGGAGCGCCGCCTGCACGTCGAAGCGCGCGCGCTGGTCTAGCGGATCATTCAACTCGCTGAACGCGTTCGCGAGCTCGGTACCTCCCGCGAAGAGCTCGAAGCGCTCAGTGAGCGAGGGATTGCCGCGCCTGGGCTTGGCGAGGGGAGAGAGCTCGAGGGGATAATCCATCACGAACGTGGGCTCGTCCAGTTGCGCTTCCACGAGAGCCTGGAAGAGCTCATCGAGGAGCTTGGGACGGCTCATCCGTTCACTGTCTTCAACACCTTGGCGCACCGCCGCGTTCCGGACTTCCGCATCGCTCAACGCGGCGCTCGACGTTCCCAGTGCCCGGTCCAACGAGGGAACCCATTCGATCCGCCGGAATGGCGGGGAGAGCGAGGGAACGTGCTCGGCGAGCTCCGGGGTTGCACGCACCGCGGCGGCCGCCGCCACCACCAGTTGCTCCACCAGGTCCATCATGGACTGGTAGTCGGAGTACGCTTCGTAGAACTCGAGCATGGTGAACTCGGGGTTGTGCGTACGGTCGAGCCCCTCGTTCCGGAAGTTGTGGCCGATCTCGTAAACCCGCTCGAGCCCGCCCACCACGAGCCGCTTGAGGTAGAGCTCATCGGCGATACGCAGGAAGAGAGGCATGTCGAGCGCGTGGTGGTGCGTGGTGAAGGGACGCGCGGTCGCGCCGCCGTAGAGCGGCTGCAGGACCGGAGTCTCCACCTCCACGTAGTCGCGCCCATCGAGGAAGGCGCGGATCGCGCTCACCATGCGCGAGCGCGCCACGAAGAGCTCGCGCACATCCGTGTTCACCGCGAGGTCGGCGTAGCGCTGCCGGTAGCGCTGCTCCGGATCCGCGAAGCCCGAGTGGCGCACCACCTTCCCATCCACGACCTCTTCCTTGCCGAAGGGGAGCGGACGCAGCGACTTGGCGAGGAGCTCGAACGCATCCACGCGGATGGTGAGCTCGCCGCTCCGCGTGCGGAATAGCCGCCCCGTGACGCCGATGAAGTCGCCGATATCGAAGAGCTCGAGCGCCGAGTAGCGATCGTCGCCGAGCGAGTCCTTGCGGAAATACAGCTGAATGCGGCCGCTCTGATCGGCGAGGTGCGCGAAGGTCGTCTTCCCGTGCGCGCGCCACGCCACGAGGCGGCCAGCGACTCTGATCTCCTCACCTTCGCCTTCGGCCACGCCGCCCTCCCCCTCCGCGGGGAGGCCGAGCGCTTCCGCGACCGAGTGCGAACGATCGAAGCCGTAGGCGAAGGGCGCGATCCCCCGCTCCTCCAGGCGCGCGAGCTTCTCGCGGCGCGCCCGGAGGACGAAGTTCAGTTCGTCCGCGCTCACGCCACCGCCTCGCTCGCGCCGAACTTCCGGTGGTACGCCTCGATGAATGGGTCTATCGCGCCGTCCATGACCTTCTGGACGTCGGTGATCTTCAACTCCGTTCTGTGGTCGTTCACCATCGTGTAGGGCTGGAAGACGTAGCTGCGGATCTGGCTGCCGAACGATACATCACTCTTGGACGCATCCAGCGCGGCTTTCTTTCGCTCGCGCTCCTCCACCTCGCGCTGGTAGAGCGCGTTGCGGAGCATCTTCATCGCGGTCGCCTTGTTCTTGAACTGCGACCGCTCCTGCTGACAGCTCACCACGATACCCGAGGGTATGTGGGTGATGCGTACGGCCGAAGACGTCTTGTTGACGTGCTGGCCGCCGGCACCGGAGGCGCGGAAGACGTCCAGCTTGATGTCGTCGTCGCGGATGTCGATGGTGATCTCGTTGTCCACCACCGGATACACGAAGACCGACGCGAAGCTCGTGTGGCGCCGCGCCTGCGAATCGAAGGGCGAGATGCGCACCAACCGGTGCACGCCCGCCTCGGCGCGGAGGAATCCATAGGCGTACTCGCCCTCGATCTCCACCATCGCTCCCTTGATTCCCGCTTCCTCGCCCTCGCTCATGTCGAGCACCTCGATGGAGTAGCCGCGGCGCTCCGCCCAGCGGGTATACATGCGCAGGATCATCGAGGCCCAGTCCTGCGCCTCGGTGCCGCCAGCGCCGGCGCTGATCTCGACCATGGCGCTCCGATGATCGTCCGGCCCGTTGAGCATCGCGCGCAGCTCGAAGGCCGGAAGCTCTTCATCCAGCCCATCCAGCTCGCGGCCGATCTCCGCTTCCATCGAAGGATCGGGCTCCAGCTCGAGAAGCTCTTCGAGCTCCTGCAGCGAGCGCACGCGCGCGCCGAGCCGGTCGAGCGGCTCTACCGTCTCGCGGAGTTTCTTGACCTCCTGGATCACCACCTGTGCGCGCTCGTGGTCATCCCAGAAGCCGGGCTCCGACATGCGCGCCTCGCGCTCCGTCAGCGCGCGCCGCTTGCCTTCCAGGTCAAAGATACCCCCTGAGCTCGATCAGACGATCGCTGTACTCGCGAAGTCTGCGCGCTCTCTCGGATTCCGCCATTGTCGTTCGTTCCTCGCGCGACCGCGCCCCGCGGTCGCGTGGTGGATGTTGTGTCGAGTGCCTCACGAAACGAGCCGTCCAGCACCGCTCGGGTGGGACGGCTCGAAGGGTACTACAAATATAACCGATCAGAGCTAGAACACCTTGTTGCCCTGCGCGAGCACATCGTTCAGTGCGTCCTGGAAGTGAGTGGTGCTCTCGGCGAAGTCGCGCCCCATCTGATCCACGTATTCCTCGTAGCTCTTTTTTATCTCTTCCCGAAAGAGCTCGCGCAGCGTGCCGGCACGAAGCCCTTCGCGATGCTTGTCGGGGAAGTACACGATGATGTCGGAGACGAGCGCTCGCGCCAGTCGCTTGGCCTTGATGTTCGGATCGTTGGCCAGGAACGGATTGATCGGCGGTCGCACCGGAGGCCGCGCGGGCGCGCTGGGCGCCGCGGCGGCTGGGCGAGCGGTGGGTGCACTGGGCACGCCGCTCT
>DATCXR010000198.1:0-3823 GCA_036565685.1 Gemmatimonadaceae bacterium | reverse complement strand
TCGGATCGCCTCCTCCAGCTCGCGCGCGCTCAGCGCGCCAGCCGCGTAAAGGGTGCGCGCCCGCTCGAGGTCGCGCTCGGTCTGCCGCACCGAGGTGGCCGCCTGCTGGCGTTGAGATTCCGCCTGGCTGCGCGCGGTTGCAAGCAGCGCGCGAGCCTCCCTCACCGCAGCGCGGGCTCGTGCGTCGTCCAGCTGCACGAGCAGCTGTCCACTGAAAACGTGGTCGCCCTCGCGAACGAGAACGCGCTGTACGATCCCCGCCGTCGTCACCCCGACCGCAGGGCTCGCCGCCGGACGCACGCGACCGGTGAGCACGATCGTGCGTACCACGTCGCGCCGCTCGACCGCCGTCGCTCTCACAGACGGCGGCCGTGCAAGCACGACTCCGAGCAGCACGACGGCCACCGCGGCCGCCGCTACGATCCACCACCAGAGCGGCCGAGGCCCGCTGCCACTACCGGGCTTCTCCTCGTCGCTGGGCAGCGGCGTCGCTGGTACGCGCACAGGTACGGGTATCACGGCGCCAATATTGCCCGTGTGGTCCCACTGCGCCGTCGGGCATTCCCGCACATTGCATGTCGCTCTGCGTCAAGGGGAACCGACGAAAATCGTACTCCACCACGTATCCCTTTCCAGGAGGCGTCGGTGGATCGGGCGTCCCGTCGCCCGGCGCGACTGGATCGGAGGCGCCGCAGGCGGCCAACATCGCGGCCATCGCTCCGAGAATGTGGTACCCGGCTCATCGTGCGGGCGCGGGTATCAGGCCCTGGCGCCGGCTGGCCGCCGTCGCGGCGCACGGCCCGACGGCCAGCCCCCTCTTCATCGAGCGGGTGCACGGCGTGCTCTCGCACTTTCCCTCCCCGCTGCTCCTGGCCGTTGCGGGGCTCGGACACCGAGTGATGCAGAAACAGCAGCTTCGCGGCATTAGACGCCGAGCCGAAGCCAGTGCGGGGCGGTCGCCACGCACGGTCACGATGTCCGTCGCGCCGAACTCGACGCCGAGCGTCTGCCGGTCTTCGTGGCGGCTCATGAGGATGATGCGCTCAGCGCCCATCTGCTATGCCGCGAGAACGCCGCGTAATCCGACCGCGCCGTCGCCGACGACAGCAACCGTCTTCCCAGGGCCCGCCGCGGCCGCGGCGGCGGCGCGGACATCCTCGTCGACAACGCGGGTCTCCCGCTCGACGAGGACGGTGACGTGCTCGAGGTGGACGTGCAGCACTTTCGTGAGTCGATGGAGACGAACGTCTATGGGCCTCGGCTCCTGGCGCAGGCTCTCATGCAGGGGATGATCGCGCGGGGTTATGGCCGCGTCGTCAACGTGTCGTCCGGCGCGGGGCAGACGTCCACGATGGGCGACTACGCACCGCCGTATTCCCTCTCGAAGGCAGCGCTGAGCGCGCTCACTCGCTCACTCGCCTGCTCGCCTCCGCGGCGCGCGGGCGCGATGTGCTGGTCAACGCTGTGGAGGTCGCCCAGCCGTCACGCATCCGCCTGGTCGCAGGTGCGCGCCCACGGGATCACGTCCAAGCGCTCGAAAGGAATGTCGACGCCGGTGTCCTCGCAGGTTCCGAATCGCTCCGGGTCACGCTTCAGCCGCTCGAGCGCGGCGTCGATCTCGGCGAGCTGGCGCGAGATGCGCGTCGCGTTCGAAGCGTCGAGCTCTGCCTGCATGGTGTCCGTACCCAGGTCGGCCAGGTGGAGGGGAGCCACCGTGGTGTCGCCCGCCCGGGCCTGCTCCGTCGCGGCCGTGTGATAATCGATCGAGCGGTCGAGGGCGCGCTGCGCCCGCGCGCGCTCCTCTTCGAGTCGCCGCCCCAACTGCCGGCGCTGTGTTTCCGTGAGTGCCATGTGTCGCCTCCTTACAAGACTTGCGCGCGGCCGTTGGATCGCCGCCCATGATGGCAGCTCCATCGGTAGACGGATGGAAGTAGCTGCTGCACCGACGGTGCCGGAACGGTACTCGCCTCGAGGTTTCCTGTACCGACTCCAGCTAGTTCCGTACGCGCGAGCACGCGGCGTGTGGGCTCGAAGTGCCGCGGCACTTCGAGCACCAGGGCACCCCGCTAATCAAGCGCTACCGCCCGTATGCGCCTTCGCCGCGGCCTCGTCGGCCTTGGTGTGCTGCACTGTGCCATCGGGGTGCTCGGGCGGGGAGTAGAGGGTGTAGAGCCGGAGCGCCTCACTCTGCGAAGTGTTGACCACGTTGTGCTTCGCGCCTGACGGGATTACCACCGCGCTCCCGTCCTCGAGATCGTGCCGCTTGCCGTCGAGCTCCACGTAGCCAGTGCCCGCTTCCACGCGGATGAATTGATCGTGGCCCCCGTGCTTCTCCAAGCCGATTTCCTCCCCGGGCCGCAGCGTCATCAGGACGAGCTGCGTGTTGGGCCCGGTGAAGAGCACGCGACGGTAGTCCTCGTTCTCGAGCGTGTCGCGTTCGATGTTCGTCACGTATCCAGACATGGTCCTTCTCCTCTGAATGGGTGAATGCCGAGCATGCCGCTACTGCGCGAGGTATCCACCATCGACGTTGTAGTAAGACCCCGTGACGAACGACGCCCGATCCGACGCGAGGAAGAGCACGAGCTCCGCGACCTCGTTGGGTTCGCCCAGCCGGTTCATCGGGTGCAGTGCGGCGAGCGCCTGCATCTCATCTCCCGCACTGTCGCCGTCGCTGTCGAGGACCGCGCGCTTGCCGATCAGCGGCGTCTTGATGAACCCCGGCCCAACTGCATTCACGCGAATGCCGCGCGCCGCGTATTCGACGGCGGCCGTCTCGGTGAGCCCGATGACGCCGTGCTTCGCCGCCGTATAGCCGCCCGCGTTGACCAACCCGACTTTGCCGGCGATCGATGCCATGTTCACGATGGCGCCGGCGCCTGCGGCGAGCATGGCCGGGATCTGGTGGCGCATCCCATAAAAGACGCCGGAGAGATTGATGGCGATGATCCTGTCCCAACCCTCGATCGGGTATTCACCGACCGGCGCGGTGGGTCCGCCGATGCCGGCGTTGTTGACCGCGATGTCCAGTCTTCCGTACTCCTTCACGGCGACATTGACCAGCGCCTCGGCCTCGTCCGGCTTCGACACATCGGTCTTCATCACCCGTCCCTTCCCACCATCCTTCTCGATCTGTCGCAGCACGCGCTCTGCCCCTTCGACATCCAGGTCCGCGAGCACTACCGTCGCACCATTCTTGGCGAACAGAAGTGAAATGGCCTCGCCGAGGCCCGAGCCGGCGCCAGTGACGATTGCGATCTTTCCATCGACCATCCGACTATCCTCCCTTTGGCGCGATTGATGTGATCCCGACCAACTGCTGCCACCTGCCACTGCGGCGGCGAGCGTTGCGCTCCCTGCCGGAGCTCTGCTCCGCGTATGCGGCGGACGATTTCCATCTGGCTCGTGAATGGCTATCGCGCATGAGATGAGCCTCCGGCGCTCAGGAACAGCGCGCCGGGGTAGCTCCAGACAGTGCGGTCGAAGCCGAGTGCCTCGGAGAGGAAGGCGGCCGCGCTCGCGATGTCGCCCACGTGCAGGTGCAAGTGTCCCATCACCGTGCCGGCCGGCATCCCGTCCCGGCGCGTCTCCCCGCCGAAGATGTCGTTCGTGGTCGCGCCCACGGGATTCTCCGAATGAAGTGAGCTGATGGGTTGCCCGGTGTTGGCCGCGCCGCTCAGGCGGCGCGGCGAATCGGCTGCACGTCGCGGTCCCCGAAAGCACGGCGGCCGAACAGACGCCCATCCAGCGACCAGCGGCCGGCGCCGGTGACGGCGAGCGTCGCGGCTGCGCCGAGGAGCGCGAGGACGAACTCGTAACCGTT
>DATCXR010000171.1:0-2463 GCA_036565685.1 Gemmatimonadaceae bacterium | reverse complement strand
TCAGGCCAAGCGCTGATCATCCGAGCGCACGGCCGGAGCGCGGTTGCCCGTCGCCTATCGGGAGGTGCCGCACATTTGCTACGGCTGTCCGTACGTCAAACTGGCAGGAAGTAGCGCACTAGAGCCTTGGCGCACGGCCCTCAGAGAATACTTCCGGAGTGGGCGGTGGCCGAGCATGAGGGAGGCAGCGTGCTGGGACGCTTCGGCGAAGTGCGCTGGCTGCGCTCGGCATCGGGTTGGTACACCGACACTATGATCGGTACGGAGGAAACCGCGGCCACCGCGCGGTGCAGCTATTGCGGCGAGTGCTCCCTGTGCTGAGCGCGCGTGGGTACCGGGTGGTCACCCTCTCGGAGCTGCATTCGCTCGGGCGTTCCGCTGGGATGCCAGCCGCGAGTGTGGAGACAGGTAGAGTGTCTGTTGCAACCGGGCCCCGGTGCGCTGGTATCCCGGAGCCATTCTCCCTCGGGTAATGTCATGTCCGAAAGCGGACTTCCAGGGTCCCGGCTCCTCGCGGTCACCGAGGAGGAGCTGCAGCGCATCGTGCTCGACGTGCACGATGGCCCGGTACAAGACCTCTTCGCCGCGCTCGCCCAGCTCACCGCACTGCGAGCGCGGCTCGAGGCCGACGGCGCTCCGACCAGCTACATCGCCCCTGTAGCACGGGCGGTAGAGGGCGTCGAGGCGGCGCTCGGTGACATCCGCCGGACAGTGAGCATTTTTCGCACACCCGACCTGGGCCAGCGTGGCCTTGCTGCCGTAGTCGAGGAGCTGGTCGCGGGTCACGAAGCGCGCACCGCGAGCAACGTCGAGCTCACTATCGAGTCCGAGTTACCGGCAGTGTCGCTCGCCGCGACCGTCACGGTGTACCGGATCGTGCAGGAAGCTCTGTCGAACGTCGAGCGGCACGCCGGGGTCAAGAACGCGCGGGTGCGCCTCTGGGCGGAGGGCGCCCGGTTGTACGCCGAGGTAGTCGACGCCGGGCGCGGCTTCACGCCGCCGATGTTGGACGGTCCCGGAGCCACCAATCACCCGGCACACATCGGGCTTCGCGGTATGCGCGAGCGCGTCGCGCTCGTGAACGGCGTGCTCCGTGTGGAGAGCCGTCCCGGCGGCGGGACTCGCGTGCACGTGGAGGTACCGCTGGATGCCTGACGCTGCCACTGAGAACACCGTGCAGCCCGTGCTGAGGCTCGTGCTGGCCGACGACCACGCGCTCGTCCTCGACGGGCTCCGGCTGATGGCCAACACCGAGCGCGACATGCACGTGGTGGCGACGGCCACCGACGGCGAGCGCGCGCTCGAGGCGGTGCGAAGGTTCCACCCCGACGTCGCGGTGCTCGACGTGCAGATGCCGAACATGAATGGGCTCGAGTGCCTGACGAAGATTCGCGCCGAGGTACCCGCCACGAAGGTGCTCCTCCTCTCTGCCTTCGCGGATCCGGCATCGTTGCGGGCTGCCGTGGACCGCGGCGCCGATGGCTATGCCCTGAAGACCGACCCACCTCAGGCTACTATGCGTGCGATCCGCGAGGTGGCTGGTGGACGGCTGGTCTTCCCAGCCTCGATGCGCCGGTGGCTGACTGGTCCGCGGGGCGCGGATCGCACGGCGCTAACCAATCGTGAGGAGGCGGTGCTGCGGCTGGTAGCGGAGGGCCGCACCAACGCGCAGATCGCAGAGGCCGTGTTGCTCAGCGAGAACACGGTGAAGTTCCATCTTCGCAACCTGTTCGCGAAGCTGGGCGTGACCAACCGAACCGAGGCCGCCGCAAAGTTACGCGAGCTTCGGTAGAGTGCGTCTGGGTACCGACGCGCGATGTGTGCTCCTCCGTGTTCCTCGCACCCATCCGAACGGGTAGCTGCCCATCCGTACGGACAGCCATCGATCTACCCGCACGGGTGTGCTGCGCCGCGGGTGCGGCGGCCATTCTTCCTGCCACCGTCGAACACGAGAAGACACATGGCCCTGATCACACCGACCGCAGCCACGACTCCGCACGAGGTCGCGACATCGAACAACAAGAAGAGCCGCTGGTCTGCCGGCGTGGCGCCATATGCGGAGATGGGGTACTACAACCCCGACTACGAGCCGAAGGAAACCGACATCCTCTGCGCCTTCCGGTTCGTGCCTCAGGATGGGGTCGAGCCAACCGAGGCCGCCGCCGCAGTCGCGGGCGAGTCGTCGACCGCCACCTGGACCGTGGTCTGGACCGACCGCCTCACCGCGCACGAGCACTTCCAGGCGAAGTGCTACAACGTAGTCCCGGTTCCCGGCAGCGATCAGTACATCGCCTACATCGCGTACGCTCTCGATCTGTTCGAGGAGGGTTCGATCGCGAACCTCACTTCATCGATCATCGGAAACGTGTTCGGCTTCAAACCGCTCAAGTCGCTGCGCCTCGAGGACATGCGCATCCCGCTGCATTACACGATGACCTTCCAGGGTCCGGCCCACGGCATCGT
>DATCXR010000101.1:0-4872 GCA_036565685.1 Gemmatimonadaceae bacterium | reverse complement strand
TGGAGCTACGGCGCGATACTGACCAACTACACGATCGCGAGCGACAAGCGCTTTCGAGCGGCGGTGAGCGGGGCGGGGAGCTCGATGCAGCTCGGGATGTACGGCGTGGACGAGTACGTGACTCAATACGACGCCGAGCTGGGGCAGCCGTGGAAGAACCAGGAGGCGTGGATCAAGGTGTCGTATCCATTCTTTCACGCTGATCGAATCGTGACGCCGACGCTCTTCATGGGTGGCGACAAGGACTTCAACGTTCCGCTCGTCGGAAGTGAGCAGATGTATCAGGCGTTGCGCAGTGGCGGCGTGGAAACCGGGCTGGTGATCTACCCGGGGCAGCACCACGCGATTCGCCGTCCCACATTCCAGGTCGATCGCCTCGAGCGATACGTGGCGTGGTACGACAAGCATCTGGGAGGCAGCGAGAGCGCGGCCGCGCGCTGACATCGCTCTCGAAGCACCGATATCGAGCGCGCGCCAGGCTTCTGGCGCGCGCTTTGCTTGTCGATGACGCGCTCATCTGTCCGGCCGGATACAGATCCATCGTCGACACTAACGCTGGAGATCGAAATGGCGTCGCTTCTCGAGAACCTGCAGCAGTACGTGAGTGGAGACGCGCTGCAGCAGCTGAGCAGCAAGCTCGGCGCGGACCCGGGAACCACGAGGAGCGCCGTGAATGCCGCGCTTCCGATTCTCGTCGGTGCCCTGGCGCGGAATGCGTCGACTTCCGACGGAGCGCACTCGCTCGACAACGCTCTCGACGACCATGATGGGAGCATTCTCGATCATGTGGGCTCCGCGGTAAGCAACTATCAGCAGGGACCGGGAGCGGCGATTCTCGGGCACGTGCTCGGCGGATCGCGCGAGCCGGTGGTGCAGGGCGTGTCCCGGAGCAGCGGTCTGGCGCCCGACAAGACCGGTGCGCTCCTCCAGATGCTCGCTCCGCTGGTGCTCGGCGCGCTAGGCAAGGCAAAGCGGCAGGACGGGCTCGATGCGGCCGGCGTCGCATCGATGCTCGGAGCCGAGGCCGACGAGGCGGGCTCCGGCATTCCGGGCGGACTAGGCTCGATCCTGCAGATGCTGGACAGGAACAAGAGCGGCTCCGTGATGGACGAAGCCGCCGGCATGCTGGGCAAGTTCTTCGGAAAGGGGCAGCAGTGAGGCGGTGCGTCAGCACCGACGCTGTGCTGGATTGCAGCGCCATCACCGAACCGGGAGGGAATGGAGAATGTCAGTCGCCAAGATTACCGAGATAACCGCCACCTCGACCAAGGGCTTCGAAGACGCCATCGAGAGCGGTATCGCCCGCGCCAGCAAGACTCTGGAGAACGTCGAAGGCGCATGGGTGAAGTACATGAAGGTGGACGTGACGGGCGGCAAGGTGACGCAGTACCGCGTTGGCCTGAAGGTGACGTTCGTCCTCAAGGACTGATCGCGTCAACGGCGTATCTCCCGATGGGAGACTCACTCCAGGCGGTGTCTCGGCGCGAGAGCGCCGCAAACAGAGACGGTAGACATGACAGCAGACAACCGGAAGGCCGATTTCTCGGATGTGAAGAGCGGCAGCTCGTCGCAGAGCGTGCCCGATGCATCGTCGGCCGCACCGCAGCAGACCTACACGGTGGTCAGCGGTGACTCGCTCTCCAAGATTTCCAGGCGGCTGTACGGCGACGCCACGAAGTGGAAGCGGATCTACGAGGCGAACACCGACCAGATAAAGAACCCTGACCTGATATATCCGGGGCAGGTACTCAAGATCCCACCCGCCTGACCTGGGAGACAAGATCGATGATACGACTCACGACACTGCGTGGCGCTGCGGCTGCGCTCACTCTCGTCGCCGCGATGGCGGCGTGCAAGAACAAGGGAGCCGATACGCCGGCCGATTCGGCGACGATGGCGGCGGCTCCGGCCGCGAGCGCGAGTGTTTCCAACATCGAGCTCGGGAAATCCATCACCGCCGACAACAAGATCGCGACCCCGACCACCAGCTTCGGTGCTCGCGACACCATCTACGCATCGGTCACCACCGAGAATGCGGCGCCCGGCTCCACGCTCTCGGCGAAGTGGACGTTCCAGGATGGGCAGGTCGTGGACAGCACATCGCAGCCGGTGGCCCCGGCCGGGTCGACTGGCGGCACTTCGGTTACCGAATTCCACCTCTCGAAGGCTAGCGCGTGGCCCGCCGGCAATTACAAGGTGGAGTTCTTCCTCGACGGCTCGTCGGTGGGAACCAAGGACTTCTCGGTGGGGAAGTAGACTAGCGAGCGAACAACTCATCGCGCGTGGCGGGACGGCGGCACACCCGCCGTCGCGCAGCGAGAGGGAACGCGCGTGGGGCGACATGGCGTACGACGTGTAGATTGGCGTCGTACGCCACGTTCACATGGAGGAGAAGAAGAAGCGATGACCGATCCGGAAGATGTGATCAACCGCTCAGTCGAAAATCTCTCCGCGGTGATATCCCGCGATGGTGGTCTGGAGGTGCCCAGCTCGCGCCGGGCGTTTCTCCGCCGCGCTTCGGCTCTCTCGCTCGCGATCCCGGGGATGGGAGCGGCGCTCACCTCGTGCAGTCCGGAGCGCGATCGCCAGCAGCGTGATACGGCGCGGGCGGACACCACGGGCCGAGGCGCGGCCGGACATCCGCTGCGGAACCCGGACAGTAAACTGGACACGGCGCTGCACCGCCCGGGAGAGCATCCGACCACCTCGGGCGCGCCCGGAACGGCCGCAGCCGCCGTGTACCAGCGCTACGACCCAGCGCTGCCGCCGCTCGGGAACGAGAGCACTATCCGGCTCGACTGGCACTCCCAGGAGACACCCGTACGGATCTCGGCCAACACAGTTGTCGCCGGCTGGACCTTCGAAGGGAACATCCCCGGGCCGATCGTGCACTGCAGGGTGGGTGATACCGTGGAGTTCAATCTCACCAACGATGTGGACATTCCGCACTCCATGGATTTCCACGCGGCGCAGATAGATCCGAAGGTCGCCTTTCGCTCGGTGCCCAAGGGGCAGTCCATCTCGTACACGTTCAAGCCGCGGTATGCCGGCGCGTTCCTCTACCACTGTGGCACCGCGCCGGTGTTGATGCATATCGGATCGGGGATGTTCGGTGCCATCGTGGTTTCGCCGCGCCGGCCGCTCCCCCGGGCGCGCGAGTTCGTGCTCGTTCAGAGCGAGTTCTACCTCAGCGATGAAGAGAACGGCATGCAATCGTTCGACTATCACAAGATGCTCGAGGCGGAGCCGGACTTCGTGGCGTTCAACGGGAGGCCCGACCAGTACAGCCGCGAGCCGATCCACGTGAAGGTCGGAGAGCGAGTACGATTCTGGGTGCTGTCCGCCGGACCGACGCTGAACTGCGCCTTCCACATCGTGGGTGAGCAGTTCGAGACTGTGTACCTCGGTGCGCCGCCCGACAGCGCTATCCACGGCGCGCAGACCTTCTCGGTGCCAGCGGGCGGCGGGATGTGCTTCGAGCTCGTGTGCGATGTCCCGGGCGAGTTCCCTTTCGTGAACCACGCATTCGGCCACGGGCAGAAGGGGGCCATTGGCTACCTTGTGGTGGAGCCGTAGCCGGGCGGTGCAAGCACGGTGCAAGCACGGTGCAAGCACGGTGCGAGCGCGGCTTCGCGCCGGCGCCTGTGACAATCGTCACGTGGCGCGGAGCGCGCGCGAGAGAGAATTCGCACGCTGGGTGCGCGCGGCCGCCGCGCCGCGCGCCGCTCGGGCGACGATCGTAAAGCGAGGTGCATGCGTGACTGAAAACGACAGCCGGATGGACGCGCTCTGGAACGCGCTCTCCACCGTCATAGACCCCGAGATCGGCCTGGACATCGTAACGCTCGGGCTGGTGTACGGCGTGGAGATCCGCGATGACGTGGCGGTGATCACCCACACTCTCACCACTCCAGGCTGCCCCATGGAACGGATCATCACGGATGGAATCCGCGGAGCCGGTATGCTCGTCGAGGGGGTCTGCGGCGTGGAGACTAAGCTCGTGTGGGATCCCGCCTGGCACTCGGGTATGATCGCTCCAGATGCGTGGGGCTGAGCGACCATGAAGTGCTACGACCCGATCGCTCTCGCGAAGACCGCGGTAGTGCCGCCGACGCCCAGGCCCGCAACCGCGCTGATGCACGATGCTCCGGGCGCGCGGCTCGTGGTGTTCAGAATCGAGCCCGGGCAGCAGGTGGCGCCGCACACCAGCACCTCGACGGTCATCCTCTCCATAGCCTGCGGGGGTGGCATCATTCTCGGCGCCGAGGGAGAACGTACCGTTCGAGCTGGCGAGATAGTGGTGTACGAGCCGGGTGAGCTGCACGGGATGCGCGCGCTCGACGAGCAGCTGGTGATCATGGCCGCGATCACACCGCGGCCGGGAGCGGCGGCGTAGCTCGTGCGGGCCCTCTACCTCGCCAACGTGACGGTTCACATCCTGGCCGCCATGCTCTGGCTGGGCGGCATGTTCTTTCTGGGTGTGGTCGGCGCACCAGCGCTCCGCGCGATAGAGCCGGCGGTCGTACGCCAGCGGCTCTTCCAGCAGCTCGGCATTCGCTTCCGCACCGCCGGCTGGTGGGCCATTGGGATCCTGCTCATCACGGGTACGCTCAATCTGTACTTCAAGGGTTGGCTGCACTGGAGCGTCCTGGGCTCCTCGGATTTCTGGACGACCCCCGTAGGCCACGCCCTCGCCTTCAAGCTCCTCGGTGTTGCCGCGATGATTCTCGTGAGCAGCATCCACGACTTCGTGCTGGGCCCCCGCGCCGGCCGCGCCACCCCCGGCTCCCCGCAAGCCATCTTCTTCCGCACCCACGCCGCCCACCTGGCACGCCTCAACGCGCTATTGGGCTTGGTGGTAGTGGTAGCCGC
>DATCXR010000097.1:0-7577 GCA_036565685.1 Gemmatimonadaceae bacterium | reverse complement strand
GCCTTCGCTCAGGGCATCGAAGACCGAGTTCCGCGCGGTGCGCTTCGGCAACGTCCTCGGGAGCGAGGGGAGCGTGGTGCCGCTCTTCCGCAAGCAGCTCGCTCGCGGCGGACCGATCACCGTGACGCACCCGGACGTGCGGCGCTATTTCATGACGCTCCCCGAGGCGGCCCAGCTCGTGCTTCATGCGGCCGCGCTCCCTAACGCGGCCGGGCGCATCGCGATGCTCGACATGGGCGAGCAGGTGAGGATACTCGATCTGGCCGAGAACCTCGTGCGCCTCTCGGGGTTGGAGCCGTACAGAGACATACCGATCTCCTTCACCGGGCTGCGCCCCGGCGAGAAGCTGCACGAGGAGCTGATATCGTCGGTGGAGCACACCGTTCCGAGCGGCGTGGAGAAGATAGGTCTCGTGCAGACCGATGAAGTGGACGGAGCCGCCATCCGCGATGGAGTCGCGCACCTGCTGACCGCCGCCGCACGCGGCGAGTGGACACCGATCTTCGCGGCGTTGCGCGCGCTCGTTCCCGAGTACGCGGCGCCGGAGCTCACTCTCCTGGCCCACGATGCCTCGCTCGACAGCAACCAGCTCTCGGACACCGTGGAGCTGGCGGGCGATCGCCATGGCCGTGGGTCCAACATCACCGGTCTTCATTCACGAAACGAACCTGCACGAGGAGTCAAGCTCCCCATGGTAAGAGATGCCTGAATACCTGCCTCCTCCCGGTCGCGCGCGAGCCCCCATAGTGCACTCGGCACCCGTAGGGCAGTGGCAGCAGAATCGTCCCGAACACGAGATGACGCTGGCGCCGCTCGACCTGCGCCAGATCCTCGCGATTCTGCGTCGGCGCATCTGGTGGATCCTCGCCTTCGCCGTGCTCGGAGCCGGCGCGGCCGGCTACATGGCGTTCACGGCCAAGCCGGTGTATCAGGCCACGGGCACGGTACGCCTCACCGAGAATCGGCAGCGCCTCACCGGCGGGCTCACGGGTCAGACGGAGAGCAGACCTCTTCTCTCGGCCGACCCGCTCCTCTCGCAGATAGCGATCCTCACGAGCCGCGGCGTAGTTGGCGGCGTCATCGACAGCATGCCCGAGCTGCGCGTCCGCACCACTGATTTCCCGGCGCGGCTCGTGACCGACTTCTCCATTCCGGGTACCGTCGAGGAAACCGCAGCGCTCGGCGTCACCATTACTCTCACCTTCGACACGCACAACGTCACCGCGGTAGCGGAGAGCGGAGAGCGCGCCACCGCCGCGTACGGCGAGCCGCTCGACCTGGCCGGAGTTCACTTCGCCATCTCCGCGCGTCCCAGCTCGGGCAGCGGCACCCTGAAGGTTCTCCATCGGGTGGATGCGGTGGTGAGCCTCGCGAGAGCGATCGAGGCCAAGCCGCGCGAGGAGACGAACGTCATCGACGTCTCGTACAGCTCCAACGATCCCGATCGGGCCCAGAGCGTCATCAACTCGCTCGTGCAGACGTTCAAGGAATCGAGCATCGAGGATGCGGCACAGGAGGCGCGGCTGCGCAGGCAGTTCATCGAGACGCAGCTGAAGGAGAACGACTCGCTCCTCTCCGATGCGCGCCTGGCGGTGAGCAAGTTCCGCAGCCAGCAGAAGTCGTTCAGCGCTCGTGAGAAGTTCACGGTGGAGCGCTCGGACCTCGCGGGGATCCAGCAGCAGCAGGGGGAGCTCGATAGCCAGCGCCGGCTCTATGCATCCATAGCGCAGGAGCTGAAGAGCGGGAACCAGAAGGGGAGCCTGCAGGAGCTCGGCGCGCTGCTCTCCGCGCAGGGCGCGAACGCGAGCCCGGTGGTGATGGATCTCTACCAGCAGCTCCAGCGCCTCCAGGCGACGCGCGATTCGCTGACCACCGGTCAGTGGGCCCGGTCGTCCACCAACCCGGACGTACAGCGCATCGACGCGCTGATCATCTCGGCCACCGACCGGCTCGGGCGTACCGTCACGCAGATAGTGAGCGTGCTGGACGACCGGCGCGCTTCACTTTCCAGACTGCAGGCGCAGAACACGGCCACGCTGGTGCAGATCCCGGCCACCGACGCCGAGGAGGCGGTTCTCCTCGAGCGCGAGGAGTCGTACAGGAAGATCGCCGATCAGCTGCGCGACGAATATCAGAAGGCCCGGCTCGCGGAAGCGGCGGAAGTCGGGCAGATCGACATCGTGGATCTCGCGACGCTTCCGAAGTCCCCGATCGGGATTCCCGCCAGCCGCAAGGTCGTGTTCGGGATCCTGGTGGGACTGTTCATCGGTGTCGGGATCGCGCTGATCCTCGAGCACCTCAACACATCCATCCGTGGGCGCGAAGACGTGGAAGCGTCGTTGCAGCTCCCGGGGCTGGCGGTGATTCCGAAGTTCGACCAGAAGGTGGCGACGCGGCGCCTCGCGCGGGTGGCCGCGAACGGAACGAACGGCAATGCCGGCTTGCGGATGCCGGGGCGGCTGACGAACGGATCGCAGGTTTCCGGAGCGTTGGTCACGGTCAACGACACGCACTCCGCTGGAGCGGAGGCGTATCGGACGCTCCGCACGAAGCTCCTCTTCTCGCGCGCGGCGGGGACGCTCAGGACCATCGTGGTGACAAGTCCGTTCACGCAGGATGGCAAGTCCACCACCGCGGCGAACCTCGCCACCACCTTCGCGCAGCATGGGATGCGGACGCTGCTCGTGGACTGCGATCTGCGCCGGCCCACGCAGCACGAGATCTTCCGCGTACCGAGGGAGCCGGGTCTCACCGAGCTGCTCTCGGGCGACGGGATCGTGGCGGGGACGGGGAGGCGTACGAACATCGAGGGGCTCTCGCTGATTACTGCGGGGGCGCTTCCTCCCGATCCATCGGAGCTGGTGGGGAGCTCGCGCATGCGCGACATGCTGACGCGCTTCGCGGAATCGTTCGACGTGGTAGTAATCGACTCCCCGCCGGTGCTGCCGGTTGCCGACGCGGCGATTCTAGCGACGATGGCCGACGGCGCGCTGCTGGTGGTTCGTGCGGGGGCGACGAATCGGAAGGCGGCGCAGCTGGCGGTGCAGCAGCTGGAGGATGTGGACGCGCGGGTTCTGGGAGTGGTGCTGAACGATCCGAAGGCGCAGGTCCCGCTGTACGACCAATACGGATACTACTCGTCGTACTACACGTATGGCTCCAAGGGATGATGGTGCGCTCGCCATATTGACTGCCTTATATTGTGGTGGCCTGAGCATTGCACGCGTGCTGAGAGCGCCGATCGCAGTTACCGCGACGCTCCGGCTCCGAAGTCTCCTCGCTTCGCCCGGCAGGCGTGCGGCCGGTCGGCCCGGAACAACCACCATGAAAAGGAGTGCCGCAGATGCCCAGCAACAGAGAAGGACGGAGTAACCGTGGATTCGCCGCTATGGATTCCTCCAAGCAGCGTGAGATCGCAAGCAAGGGTGGCCGGGCGGCGCACGCGCAGGGGACGGCACACGAGTTTTCCCCCGAGGAGGCGCGACAGGCTGGTCGGAAGGGCGGCCAGGCCGTGAGCCGCGATCGCGAGCACATGTCGGCGATCGGGCGGAAGGGCGGAGAAGCGCGCGGAGCGGCGCGCCGGAGCGCCAGTAGCCAGTCATCGTCGGCTGGAGATTGATCCCCAGATTGGCAAGAGTAGCGGCCGCCGTCAGGCGGCCGCTCCGCGTTTGGAGGAGGGGAAGAGGGGAGAAGGCAGAGAGCAGGAGTTGCCAGAAAGCAGAGAGCAGAAAGCAGTGAACGGCTCGATTTTCCTATCCCCTTCTCCCGAACTCTGTTAGCTTTTCCTGCTTCCTGCTCTCTGCTCTCTGCTTTCTCTTTCCCGTAGCCCTGAACCCTCCCGCCTCCCCCATGCTTCGTTCGTCGATTCCCGGACTCGTTCTGGCTCTCACCGCCGGGCTCTGCATTACGCGGCAGGCGACGGCTCAGGACGCCAGCGACTCGGCGGCCTACCGGGCGCTGACCCAGACGCCGCCGGGTGCCCTCCCGATGTCCATGGATGTGGCTGTCACGGGGCTCCGTGATCGGACGGGGATCGCGCTGCGCTATGGGATCATGAGCTTCGACAACCGCGAGTACGTGCACAACCTCGGGGTCGGGCTCACCATTCCCGTCGGCTCGGGCTCCTTCGGGGTCACGGGGGGCTACTACTGGCCCGACTGCAACGGCCGCTGTACCGGCCACGCGATGTTCGGCGCGCGGTACAGCCAGAACCTGGTCCGGATCCAGCTCGGAAGCGGTGAGGGCTCCGGATCGCTGAACGTCGGATCGGGTTGGGAGATCGGGTACGCCAGGCAGAACGCCACCCTGGCATCCGGGCGGCTGTCGATACCCATCTCGTTGGTCCCGGCACGGCGTTCGGTCACGGTCATCCCCTACATTGCCCCGGGGGTGGGTGGGGGGCTCGTGCACGATGATAGCGGCACGGAGGTCGGCCTCCTCTTCACCTTCGGCGCCGGGATCGGGGTGCGTACCTCGCGCGGCTTCACTGCCTACGCGGGGATCAACCGTGCCTTCATGTCCACGGGGAACTGGCTCGCCGGCGTAGGAATTACGATCGGCTCGTAGCGAGAGTGCGGTAGCCCCGAATGCTCTCACCCGTCGCGCTCCGACGCCTGCGCGCCTTCGCGCGCGGCGGCTACGTGGTCGTGATCCTCCTGGCCACGCTGACTCGCCTCGATTTCGATCCCGACCCGGGACGTTCCGCGATGCGCCTCGAGCGCGCGCTGCACTGGGCGCTGCACGGGAGCGATGTGGTGGACGCCGCCCGGAACGTGGCGCTCTTCGCGGGCTTCGGAGTGATCTGGCTGATAACGTCGGCCGCCGACCATCCATGGCGAAGGGTTGGACGGGTCACGCTCCTCGGTTTCCTCCTGAGCTGCGCGGTGGAATTCGTGCAGCTCTTCTCGGCGAGCCGCACATCGAGCATCAACGATGTGACCACCAATACGGCGGGCGCCTTCCTCGGTGCCGCGGTGATAGTGGTGATGGTGCTCGTTCTGAAGCGGGTGAGACCCGCGCGCTCCACCATCGGCTTCCCGCTCTATCCCGTGGCTGGTGCGTATGCGGTGGCCGTCGCCACCGACATCTTCGCACCGTTCTACGGGCGTGAGCGCATCTACAGCCCCGGCGACTCGATTGTCGATCGCCTGTCGTATGCGCTGCAGCTCATGGGGGGGCTCTCCCAGCGGCCGTGGCTCTCCCTCTTCGATCTGGTGGCGGGCGCTCCGGCGGGATTCCTTGCAGTGGTGGCGCTCGCCGAGCTCGGGATGTCGTATGGAGCGGCGTGTGTGCTGACCATGCTGCTCGGCGCGGTGGGCTCCGTTGGACTGGAGATCGCGCACGGGATAGCTGGTCAGAAGATCCAGCTCGGCGCGATGGTCTCGCACACCATCGCGATCTCGCTCGGCGCCGCGATCGCCTGGCGCGGCGCGCCGGCCGCGCTCCGGCGCATCGGCCGCAGATACACGATCGTAGCCACCCTGCTCGTGGCGTCCGCGGCTCTACTCGCGATCTGGAACTGGCGCCCCTTCGACTTCCACCTCGATGCCGCCGTGATCCGAGCGCAGCTCTCGCTCCCCCATCTCACGCCCCTCGGTCTCATGAGCGGCGAAGTGGATCTCTTCGGCGTTGCGGACCTCATCAGACAATTCTCGCTCTACCTGGCGCTCGGCGTTCTGCTGGCGGTGTGGCCGCTGCGTCAGCGCGGCTGGCTCGCATTCGTGCTCCCCGCGTTCTACCTGGCGATCATCCTGGAGCTGGGGCAGCTCTTCGTGGTTGGCCGCACCTTCGACGTGACCGACATCCTGACCCAATGCGCCGCCGCCGCGGTTGGCTACGCGATCGTGCGCCGAGCCGGCTGGGGCGTGGTGGGCACGGTGCTCGACGGCGGCTCGAGCGGCAAGCGCCCGCAGATCATCTACCCTCTCGCCCCCGGTGAATCCCGCTCCCACCGCCACCCTTCCCGCCACGCCGGCCAGGGCTGAGCCAACGGTAACGCGCCACTCCGCGATGCGCCGCACGACGCTTCACCCCACACTCCCTCCATTCGACGCACCGCCCACGCCGATCTTCAACTTGTCCCACCCCGCCAGCCGTCATTACCTTTCATGATTCATCCGGTGCGGTAGCCAAGTGGTAAGGCCCCGGTCTGCAAAACCGGTATTCGCGGGTTCGACTCCCGCCCGCACCTCTATTTAAGGGAAAAGGAAACAGGGAACAGGAAACGGGAAACAGGTAACAGCCTAGGGGTAGAGAGCCTTCTCCCAACGAGCCGGTACCTGTTTCCCGTTTCCTGTTCCCTGTTTCCTTTTCCCTCTCCCCCTCATCCCCTCGCCGTCATCCTCCTCTCCTCCTCATCCCTCCTCCCCAGGAACTCGCCGACGGCGGCGAGGGGCTCGATGTGGTCGCAGAAGATCTTGAAGGCGGCCAGCAGAGGGACGGCGAGGAAGGCGCCGGGGATTCCCCAGAGGAAGAACCAGAGCGCGAGGCCCACGAAGATCGCGACCGGGTTGAGCGTGAGGCGGTTGCCGAGCAGCAACGGGCTCACGACGTTGGACTGCACGATGTTGATGAGCAGGTAGGTGGCGGGGATCAGTATCGCGTGGCCCACGCTCTCGAAAGTGGTGAGCCCCGCGAGCGTGAGGATCGCCACCATCGCCGCGGCGCCGAGGTACGGGATGAACTCGAGGAACATGGTGAGCACTCCCCAGAGGATCGCGTTCGGCATGTGCAGCAGGTAGAGGGCCCCCGCCACCACGATCCCCTCCCCGATGTTCACGATCATCACGGTGAAGAGATAGGTGGAGATCGACGCTTCCGTCTCGCGCGCTATCTCCACCGCTCGCTTCTTGTCGCGGAAACGCGGGAGCACCTTGATCAGCTTCTGCAGGAAGAGGTCTCCGCCCGCCAGCAGAAAGTAGAGGAGCACCACCACTTCGAGCATGCCGGCGACCAACGCCTCGGTGGTGCCGAAGATGCGCGAGACGAGCGACGGTCCGCGCACGACAACCTCGCGCGCGTCGGGCGCCTGATCCATGTCGGTGGCGTTTTCCACCTGCTCGGCGGTTCGCTTCACCTGCTCCATCGGCTCGCGCAGATGTCTGAGCTTCGAGCTCGCGGCGGCGAGCGTGCTTGGCGCCTTGGCGATCCAGCTCTGCACCGGCGCGGCGAGACCGTATACGCCAGCCGCGATGACGCCGAGCATGATGACTACCACGAGCAGCGCGCCGACCGGCGACTTGATGTGCAGCCGCGCGAAGGCGCGCACCACGGGGCTCAGGAGGAAGTTGAGTAGAACCGCGAAGACGATCGGCAGGATGAACGCGCGCGCGAAGTAGAGCGTGTAGAGAATCGAGAGGACCACCAGGATCGTGATCCCCACCGATCGCGTGGCCGGTGCCTCGAGCACGTCGCCGAGCTTCGTGAGGTCGGGCTCTTCTACTACTTTTTCGTCGTCAGCGGCGCGCGGTGCGGCGCGATGTGCGCCTTCATCGATGACGACATCGGGTGATGCGACGGAAGGCGGCTCGATGCCGCCTTCCATCGACTTCACTGGATCACCAGTCGACATGCGACCA
>DATCXR010000059.1:0-9351 GCA_036565685.1 Gemmatimonadaceae bacterium | reverse complement strand
AACACAGAAGGAGCGCAACGATCCCGAGAGAGCGTTGTCGTGCCAGCGCGTCAGCGGCCCGATCATGCAGCGCTGCATGATCGGGCCGCTGACGCGCTGGCACGACAACGCTCTCTCGGGATCGTTGCGCTCCTTCTGTGTTCACTTCACGCCGCTCGGAGCCAACGCGCTTCTCCGGCTGTGCGGCGACGGACTTCACGATCGCGCGGTCGCGCTGGATGACCTGCTCGACCGGGGATGCGCCGCCGAAGCTCGCGGATGGGCGGACCAGGTGATGCACGCTCGGAGCTTCGCGGAGCGCGTCGAGGCGACCGACCGCTTTTTGCTGCTACGACTGCGATGCGCGGCACGGTCGGTCGATCTCGTCGCCTCCGCCGTCGCGCGCCTGATGCGGTCGGATCAGCGTATGGATCGTGTTTCGATGCTCGCATCCGAACTGTCGTGCAGCGAGCGCACACTGCGCCGGCACTTCCATCGGCAGCTCGGACTGTCGGTAAAGACTTTCGCGCGGATCACGCGCTTCCAGCGCACGCACTCCTTCCTTCAGGGAACTCCTCGCGCGCACTGGTCCGAAGCGGTGGTGCGCTTCGGCTACGTGGACCAGGCGCACCTGATCCGCGAGTATCGGGAGTTCGCCGGCACCACGCCGCCGCGCTTCAGCGCACACGAGCGCTTTCTCGACGCGGCGCTCGCCGACGGCGCAGTCGCTCCCTGGCCGATTTCTACAAGACCTCGGTAGCTGCCAGCGTCAGATTCGCGTGTCTCCCAGCGCTTCCGTGCGACAGATCCGCTCGCCGGAGCGAGCGCTGTTTCATGCTCGTGAACCGACACGCCCGGACTCGCGCGTGGCGCCGATCTCCCGCCGCATCAGTCCACGGAACAGCCGGCGCGGGTCCCGCTGCAGCCGGGTGAAGTGGCGGACTTCACGTACACACCGGCGTCACCCGGCAACCTCGTGCTCGATGTCACCACTCAGACGCCGGGGTGGATCATCCGCGTACTGGTGCGAGTCTCCAACCCTGATGGAGGGCAGCAATGACGTTGATGGCCAGCATGCCAACGGTACCGGCGCGGGTCGTGCGCGCAACGGCCGTCGCATCCCTCGTAGCTATGGCGGCATGTGCGCGCGGCGGCGACTCGGCCGTGGATCTGATAGCGGTCCGTAGAGCCATCGCGGCGGCGGACAGCACGCGGGCCGCCGCGGCCGCAGTTGGCGATCTGGAAGGGAGTGCCGCCGCGCTGGCGGACGACGGGATGATGTTCCTGCCCGATCAGCCACCGGTCGTCGGGCGCGCCGCCATCCGCGAGCACATGCGCCAGGCGTACGCCATCCCCGGCTTCAGCATCTCGTGGAGTACCGACACGGTGGTGGTCTCCTCGAGCGGCGATCAGGCTTATAGCGTCGTTCGCAGTCGTTACACATTCCCCGCTCGCGAGGGCACGGGCGTGGACACGACGTACGCCAAGGGTGTCAGGGTCTGGCGCCACGATCGGGACGGGCACTGGCGAGTGACGGTGGACATCTGGAACGGCGCGCCGGCGCCATCACCAGTCCAAAATGCTGCGCTGTCAGCAGACACCTCGCCACCCGTCGTCACGGTAGTGGCACACGACTACGCGTTCTCCACGCCGGCACCGAGCTCCGTTCCTGCGGGGCCGGTGACCTTCCGGATGGTCAATGCCGGGAAGGAGCTGCACATGATGGGCGTCGTGTGGCTCGGCAAGCACACCTTCAGGGATTTCATGGCGGCGGTGCAGGGCGACAGCACCTTCCCAGGTCCCTACGAAGTGGGCGGCCCCGATGCCGTGATGCCGGGCGATACCTCGTACGCTACGGTGATCCTCGAGCCAGGGCATGTGGCGCTCGCATGCTGGGTGGAGGGCGAGGACGGAAAGATGCATGTGATGAAGGGGATGATGACCGCATTGGATGTGACGCCAGCCGGCGCACGCGCCGCGGAGCTGTCAGAGGCGGATGTAGCGCTCACGCTCCGCGACTACGCGATCGACATGTCCGGCACGCCAACATTCGGCCACCGTACCTTCCGCGTGGAGAATCGCGGACCGGCCGAACACGACGTGGAGCTCTTCCGGATGGAGCCGGGCGCGGCGATGTCCGATGTCGACGCGTGGTTCCAGCATCCGGGGAAGGGAAGCCCGAAAGCGCTGCCGCTGGGCGGGATGGTGGGGCTCGAGCGCGGGCACCACGCTTGGTTCACCGCCAACCTCACACCGGGCGATTACGTGCTGGTGTGCTGGATCCCGGGAGAGAAGGGCGTGCCGCACTACAAGGGGCACGGTATGCTGAAGCGCTTCCACGTAGCCGCCAGCGCGGCGAGCGACGCGGCGGGTGCTCCGTGAGCCCCGCTGTCGTGTACGCTTGTCGATCTGCGTGTCTATGCGCTCGGCTCGGCTTTGCGGTTGCGGGCTTCGTCGGCTGCGCCGAGGCACCGGCATCTGCCGACACTCCACGAGTGGTGGAAGTGAAGACCTTCGATTACGCGTTCAGCGCGCCCGACACCATCCCCGCCGGCGCGACGACCTTCCACCTCGTTAACCAGGGGCCGTCGCAGCATCACCTGGTGATCTTCGCGCTCCCCAAAGGGATGCCGCTCTCGACCTTCGATCGGCTCATGCGTGCCGACAGCATTTCCGGTACTGGGATAGAGCTTGTGGGCGGGGCGGAGGGACCGGCGGATGGCGCCACGGACGCCTGGGCGACGCTCGAACTTGCGCCGGGGAGTTACGTGCTCACCTGTCTCCTCCCGCTCCCCGATGGGAGCGGCACGCATCGCTCGCACGGGATGTTCCGCGCGATAACCGTGGTCCCGGCGGTCGGCGAGCCGGCGCGGATGCCGCGCGCCGATGTCACGGTGCGCATGACCGACTACTCCTTCGATGCACCGCCGACAATAGAGGCGGGACGCACTCTCGTACGCTTCGACAACGTCGGGACGCACTCGCACCTCGCGCTCGTCGCACGGCTCGCTCCGGGGGAGACGCTCGCCGATGCCGCGGCGTGGGAGATGAAACCCGAGGGGCCGCAGCCGTTCGTGTACGTGGGTGGTGTGACGGCGATGGCTCCCGGCCGCGCCAGCATCGCACGGCTCGATCTCGAGCCTGGCCGCTACTTCATCGCGTGTATCGACACGGATGGTACCGCGCCGAAGATGCATTTCGAGGTCGGGATGGTGCGCGAGTTCACGGTGCGATGACTACATGTGCGACCACGTCTTCCGTCCGCTCGGGATGATGCGCGCTCGCTTGCATGGCCCCGTCGGCTATGACCTGTCGCTTACCGGCTTCTGGAAGACCAGTGGATGGCTGCGATTCGCCACCCGTCGGCCGTTCGAACGAGCACCATCAGCTCGGCCCCCACTGAGTCGATGGAGCGGCCGCGGAACTCACCGCGCGTCCTGCTCGTGGAGCTGGCCCACGCGACATCGCCGCGGGTCACCACCCGCGTAGCCCCACGCGTGCTCGGCACTGCGCGCGCGAACTGGATGTCGGCGGGCAGGTGGTGCGAGCGATACTCATCGCGCGTCTCGACACCGCCGCTCTCTAGCACGACCACATCGTCGGCGAGCAGCGTGAGCGCCAGCGCGCTGTCGCCTGCGGCGAGCGCATGATGATAGCGCTCGATGACGGCCGCGACCGCCGCCGAGTCGCTCTCCTGCGCGGGCGCCGCGCCTGCCGCGCCGAGCACGATTGCCGCTGCGCATGGCACGGCCGTGAGCCAGTGTAAGAACGGGAGTCGCATCCGAGGACCATGCAGGGGAGTGGCCGCCGAAGGGAGCACGCGGCGCGCCGGTGTAGGGAAATCGCCGACGGAACTGGTGTACGATAGCTGATTGCGCGCTGCCGCGGTACACGACTAGGCTTATTCGAGCCAGGACGCACGTACGGCTCGGGGCAGCAGTTCGTAGCCGCCGGGTGCGTCGGTCGTCTTTCAGGAGTCAATTTCCTGATCCATGCGCCAGCTTCGTCGCTTCACCGCCATCGTCGCCAACCTTCTCCTGCTCCAGTTCGTGCTGGTGGGGAGCGGGAGCGCGTGCATGGACCACGCGGTGGGCATTGGAGAGACGAGTGGCGCTATGAGCGCGCCCCGCCATGGCCCCTCGAGGATGCCGGGGATGTCGATGTCGGATTCGCCGGCGTCGGGTCAGGCGGCCTCCTCGTGCGACAACCCATCGGAGCCTGCCGACGGCGGCGCGCCCTGTCACTCGCCGTCGCAGCGCTCCGACGGCCACGCGCCCTGCCACTCTCCGTTGGCGCCGGCCGGATGCACCAGCATGGTCTCGTGCGGCTCGGCGCTGGCCGTGAGCCCAGTCTCGGCTGCCACTCTGATCACCACCCGGGCGCGCATCGCCGCCGTCTCCTTCGCCGCTCCGCGCGGTCCCGCATTACTGCCCGAGCTCCCACCTCCACGGGCGTAGCCTCCCACATAGCGAACGTCTGAGCCGCTCGGCGCCGGAGCTCGTCCGGTGCGTCGAGCGCTCTGAATACGCATCGCGCGGCCGCTTCAGTGGTCGCCGATGCGCAATACGGGAGGCAGTAGATCATGCGGTACATCCGGCGGAGCGTGTCTCATCGCTCCCCATCCAGTATATGCTCGACCGTCGGCGCACTGGTCGCCGCGCTGAGCATACTCGGCGCACGCCCGGCCACCGCTCGCGCGCAATCATCTCGCATGCTGCTCGGCGACCTGTACCGCGAGGCGCGGCAGGCGAGCCCAAAGGTGGATGCGGCGCACGCCCTCGCGCGCGCGGCAGAGGCTCGCGTCCCAGGGACGAAGCGTCCGCCCGATCCCGAGCTGCAGCTCGGCTTCATGAACTACACCCTCCCCGGTCTCCGACCGATGGAGCCGCTGGGGATGACGCAGCTGCAGCTCATGCAGATGATCCCCACCGCCGGGAAGCTCCACTACTCCGGGCGCGTCGCGTCGGCACAGGCGGCGGCCCAGGGCGAGCGGGCTACCGAGGTGGAGTGGAAAGTCCGGAGCGACGTGGCGATGGCCTTCTACGAGCTCTACAAAGCCGAGCAGACTCTCGCCGTGGATCGGCAAACGCTCCGGCTCCTGGACGAGATCCGGCAGGTGACGGAGAGCATGTATCGCGTGGGCGAGGGGCGCCAGGCCGACGCGCTGCGCGCGAACGTCGAGATCGCGCGGATGGTGGAAGACACGATCCGCATGGCGACCATGCGTACATCCATGGCTGCGCGGCTCAACGCCCTGCTCGACCGTTCGGCCGATGCGCCGGTGGCCTCGCCGGCACTCCCCGAATTTCCGGACTCCGTCCCGCCGCTCGATTCGCTCATCGCCCAGGCGTCCGCGGATCGCGCCATGGTGCGCGCCGGCAAGCGCGAAGTGGAAGCGGCCGCGGCGCAGTCCAAGCTCGCACGACGCGAGATCTGGCCCGACCTGACCATAGGCGTTCAGGTGGGGCAGCAGCGTGTGACGATGCCGGCGGGTACCGACGCCGACGGAATGCCGATGCCGGCGGAGCGGAGGACCGAGCGCATGGGGAGTCTCATGATCGGCGCCACGCTCCCGATCTTCGCGCGGAGCAGGCAGCTAAGGATGCGCGAGGAGATGGCGGCCATGCAGCGGATGGCGGAAGCCGACCTCGCGGCGATGCGCGCCACGACGCGCGGCCAGGTGAGCGAGGCGTTCGCGAATCTCTCTCGCGCGCGCCGGCTCGCGACGCTCTACCGCAGCACCGTGATCCCGCAGGCGGAGGCGACGGTGGAGTCGTCGCTCGCCGCCTACCGCGTGGGGAGCGTGGACTTCATGACGCTGCTCGACAACCGGATGGCAGTGAACGAGTACCGCCAGGAGCTCATCGCGCTCCAGGCGGAAGAGGGAACTGCCTGGGCCGAGCTCGAGATGCTCCTCGGGCGTGAGCTGATGGACGCGAACAGCGTATCCGCCGACCGCGCGGCAACCGGAGGTGCCCGATGACCATCGAGAAAAATCGCGAGAGCTCGCCCTTCGGCGGCGGCGGAAGTGGGCGCGGCCGGATCATCCGCGTCGCGCTGCTCATCACGATACCAGTGCTGGCCGTCGTCGGCGTCTGGTTCGGCACGCGGGGAGCGTCGCCGGAGCAGGCCGTGGCCGCGCACAATCACGGCGCCGTAGCCGCGGGTGGGGACAGCGCGCAGCGCGTTTCGCTCTCGTCCGACGAGACGCGGCGCATAGGCGTGACCTACGCTGCCGCCACGCTCGGCCCGCTCGGAAAGGACGTGCGCACCGTGGGACAGGTGACCTTCGACGAGACGAAGGTCACGGTCATCTCCCCGAAGGTGGATGGCTGGGTGGAGGCGCTGCACGTGAACTACACCGGGCAGCCGGTGCGCGCGGGCGAGGCGCTACTCGCCGTGTACTCGCCGATGCTCGTGACGGCGCAGGAAGAGCTGCTCCTCGCCGGGCGGCTTCAGGGAGGCGTGGCCGGGGCCAGCGCCGACGCGCGCGCGAACACGGCGGATCTGCTCACCTCGGCACGGCGACGACTCGCCTATTGGGACATTCCCGAGAGCGAGATCGAGCGTATCGAGCGCACGGGGAAGGTGCAGCGCACCCTCACGCTCCGCGCGCCAGCAAGTGGAGTAGTGATCGAGAAGAACGTGTCCGAGGGACAGCGCATCATGGCGGGCGATGTGCTCTACCGCCTCGCCGATCTCCGCACGGTCTGGGTGGAGGGCGAAGTCTTCGAGCAGGATCTCCCGGCCGTACGGCCCGGCCTCACGGTGACCGCTACGTTCGAGGCGCTCCCCGGGCAGGAGTTCCACGGAAAGATCTCATACGTCTATCCCACACTCGATCCTGAGACGCGCACCGCGAAGGTACGCGTCGAGCTCCCCAACCCGGGACTGAAGCTCAAGCCGGGGATGTACGCCACGCTTCGTCTCACCGGCACCTCGCGCCCGGCCGTGCTCTCCGTTCCACGCTCGGCGGTCCTCTCCACGGGTGAGCGCAATCTGGTGTTCGTGCGCCGCCCGGACGGGATGCTCCAGCCGCGCGAGGTGGCGGTGGGGATCGCGAACGACGAGCGCATCGAGATCCTCCGCGGCCTCACCTCGGGCGACACGGTTGTCGCCTCGGGGACCTTCCTGGTGGACGCTGAGAGCAACCTCGGGACGGTGATGGGCGGGATGGGGGACATGCCGGGGATGGACATGACGGCGCCGGCCGGAAAGGGAGGGCCGGTGAAGACGGGAGCGCCAGCGAAGCCAACGCCTCCCACGCCCAGCGAATCGAGCGAGACGCCCATGCCGGACTCGCACCAGGGCCACCAGGGCCACGAGGAGTAGGACGATGCTGAAGCGAATCATCGACTGGTCGGTGAACAACGAGCTCATCGTCCTGCTCTTCACGGTCGCGGCCATCGCGGGCGGTATAGTGGCCGTGCAGCGCACGCCGCTGGAAGCGCTCCCCGATCTCTCTGACGTCCAGGTCATCGTGCAGGCGACCTACAACGAGCAGGCGCCGCGCATCGTCGAGGATCAGGTCACCTATCCCATCGCGGCGGAGATGCTGAAGGTCCCGGGTGCGCGCACGGTGCGCGGCTATTCCTTCTTCGGCATCAGCTTCGTGTACGTGATCTTCGAGGATGGGACGGACCTCTACTGGGCGCGCTCGCGCGTGCTCGAGTACCTGAGCGGGCTGAAGGGAAAGCTCCCCGCGAGCGTGAGTCCTACGCTCGGTCCCGACGCCACGGGGCTCGGCTGGGTCTACCAGTACGCGATCGAGGATACCACGGGGAAGCTGAACCTCGCGCAACTGCGCAGCCTCCAGGACTGGTACCTGCGCTACGCGCTCACGGCGGTGCCGGGCGTGAGCGAGGTCGCCTCGATCGGGGGATTCGAGAAGCAGTACCAGGTGGACATCGACCCCGCCAAGCTGCTCGCGTATCGCATCCCCGTCACCCAGGTAATGAGCGCGATCCAGAACGCCAACAGCGACGTGGGCGCGATGGTCTTGGAGCTCTCCGAGCGCGAGTACATGGTGCGCGGTCTCGGCTACCTGAAGGGGATCTCCGACATCGAGAACGTCGTGGTCGGCGCGACCGCGCGCGGGACGCCGATCAGGGTGGCGGAGCTCGGAAGCGTGACCATCGGGCCCGCCGTCCGCCGCGGCATCGCCGACCTGGATGGGCGAGGCGATGCGGTGGGCGGGATCGTGGTCATGCGCTTTGGCGAGAACGCGCTCACCACCATCCAGAACGTGAAGGCGAAGCTCGCCGAGGTGGAGAAGGGGCTTCCCGCCGGCGTAGTCGTGCGCCCGGTCTACGACCGCTCCGAGCTGATCGAGCAGTCCATCCACACTCTCAAAGAGAAGCTCATCGAGGAGTCGATCATCGTCGCCCTAGTGTGCATCGTCTTCCTCCTGCACGCGCGCTCGGCGCTGGTGGCGATACTCACTCTGCCGATAGGGATCCTCATGGCGTTCATCGCCATGCGGTGGGTGGGCGTGGGGGCGGACATCATGTCGCTCGGCGGGATCGCCATCGCCATCGGCGCCATGATCGATGCTGCGATCGTGATGATCGAGAACATGCACAAGCACCTCGAGCGCGCGATCGGTGCGCAGGCGGAGCACGGTGAGGGTGGGCGCGCAGTGCGATCCTTCGACACGCGAGCGCTCTCGACGCGCGAGCGTTGGCAGGCGGTGGTCGAGTCGTCGAAGGAAGTGGGTCCGGCGCTCTTCTTCTCGCTGCTCATAATCACCGTGAGCTTCCTTCCGGTGTTCACGCTCGAGGGGCAGGAAGGGCGGATGTTCACCCCGCTCGCCTTCACCAAGACCTTCGCAATGGCTGCGGCGAGCCTCCTCTCCGTGACGCTCGTGCCCGTGATGATGGGGATCTTCATCCGCGGCCGCATCTATCGCGAGCGCGCCAACCCCGTGAACCGCGTGCTCATCCGGCTCTACGACCCGGTCATCGCGTTCGTGCTCCGGCACCGCTGGCCGGTGATCGTGGGCGCGGTGGTGACGCTCGTGGTCACGTGGGTGCCGTGGACCCGGCTGGGGAGCGAGTTCATGCCCCCGCTGGAGGAAGGAACGATCCTCTACATGCCCACGACGCTTCCCGGCGTGAGCGTGGCGCGCGCGAGGGAGATAATGCGACAGCAGGACGCGATCCTGAAGAGCTTCCCCGAAGTGCAGCACGTATGGGGGAAGGCGGGTCGCGCGGAAACCGCTACCGATCCGGCGGGTCTCGACATGTTCGAGACCACGATCACCCTGAAGCCCGTCTCCGAGTGGCGCGAGGGGATGACGTACGACAGGCTCGTGGCCGAGATGGATTCGGCGGTGAGGATACCAGGCGTCACCAACGCGTGGACGATGCCCAT
>DATCXR010000029.1:0-6972 GCA_036565685.1 Gemmatimonadaceae bacterium | reverse complement strand
CTCGGCGTCTGAGTCCCCCTCGGTGAGGGACGCGGAGAACGCGGAGGAGCGCGGAGAACGCGGAGAACTGCACAGGGAGCAGGCTACCAGCCGCAAGCGGCAGAAAGAAAAAAGGGGAACTGCTCCCTCACCTCCAGTCCTGCCCGGGTGGGCAGGACTCTGGGTGCGGGAGCAGTTCCCCTTAAGACCCATGGTTCGGGATCTCGGCTGTAGGGCTTTTCTCCGCGTTCTCCGCGCTCCTCCGCGTTCTCCGCGTTCCTTACCGAGGGGAGCTTTCTTTCGCGACACAGCCAGTCTCACGATCGTGATGCCTGCTGCCGAAGGCCGTTCTCCGCGTCCTCTCAGTTAATCTCCGCGTCCTCCGCCTCCGCAGGTCCGCGCGATGAACCCTCTGTGGCGATGATGCCGAACAGGCGCCGCTACCTGGGCTTCTCCTGATCACTCGATCGGCGTGCGATCCGGGTCCAGAGCACGATGACCCCGCAGCCGGCGCGGACGCCGCCGAAGCGGGCGGGGACGCTCGTACCATCGGCGTATACCTCCATCGACTCTATGTCGTCGGGCCGGAAGTCATCGAGCGTGCCATCGTAGGGTGCACCGTCCACGTAGAGCTGGATCGAGCAGCCGTGCAGGTTGTTGTTGACGTTGCGGCGCACATTGACGTGGCCGTCGGAGCTCACGATGACGGCGGGGGTCGTGCGGAGAACATCGCTCAGCTTGAACGTCGCTAGCGAGTCGATCTGACGGTGATCGTAGAAGTGGCCGCCCGCGATCTGTTGCCTGCGTCTCAGGAATCCGGTCGGGTCGCTGCCTGGCGATCGTCCGACTACCTGCACGGAGTCGATCGTCACGACACGCTGAGTAAGCGTCGCGTCTGCACGGGTGACAGCGCCGCGGTGTAGCTCCGTGTTCTGACGAAGCGGCGTGAACCCGACTCGCCGGAACTCCGCCGTCTGCGATCCTCCCGGCAAGCCCGTTAGGAGGAAGTGGCCCAGCGAATCCGTCATCGCGCTGCGCTCGATACCATCGAGACCGACACGGACTCCCGCGATCGGCGCTCCATCGGCGGTCGTCACGGTGCCGGCCAGCTGTGCCGCGTCGTGCTCGCCGCTGCCGGCGGGCGCCACGTCTACCCGCAGGTCGCGCACGGCGATGCCCGAAGCGGGGATCGCGATGTCGATCGATCCACTGGAGAACTTCCCGGCATACGCCTTCGCCTGCACCGCTACGCCCGCAGGCGCTCTGCACACGCGATATCCGCCGAGCGAGTCAGCCTTCACCCGCACCGTATCCGTGACGACGTGCGGCCCATCCATCACGACTTTCCAGCCTCGCCACGAGAGCACCACCTCGGCGTTTACCAGCGGCTTTGCCGACGCCGCGTCGCGCACCACGCCCGCGACCATGCCACGCTCCTCAGGCGGCAAGGGCCCCGGACAGAGGACGGCGAGCAACACCGGCACCGACGGCACGGCGAGGTCCGCTACCGTCGTCGTGCCTCCGCGCAGCTGGACGCTAGCGTAGGGAGCGGCGATACCGAGCGAGTCCAGCGTTGGCGCATCGAACGAGAGCGTGTAGCGTCCCGGCGGCAACGAGTCGAAGCGATAGCGTCCGTTGATGTCCGTCGTCGCAGAGTACATGGTCCCGGCCAGGAATACCGATACACCAGCAGCCGCTACTCCCTGGATGCTGTCGTGTACCGTGCCGGTGAGCGATGCAATGCTGCTTCTCGAGAGCGATCCGCCCGAGGCGGAGAGTATCTCCGTCACCTCGCCGCCCGCTTCACGAATCGCGACCAGGGTGGCCGGCTGCTCCGGCGCGAGCGGGCCTCGACGCCGCATCTGGTTGATGACGCGGATCGGCATCCGGATCACCCAGCTCTTCACGATCGTGGCACCGTTGGTGAGCTGCTCGAAGTCGATGCGGCCACCGAGACGCTCATCCAGCGGCTCGGGCGACTTCATCGTGTAGTGAAAATCCAGGTATCGAAGCTCGGACGTCTCGTGATCCAGCCGGATCACACCTTCGATGTCGAGCTTTTTCCCCAGCTTCGGCGGCCTGAAAGCCAGCCCCACCAGCTTCGGATCGCTATCGTTGGCGGCGTCCAGGCGAAAGCAGTGGTCATCGGAGAACTCGTCGGAGAGAAGCGCCCTCGCATCCGGCGCAAAGTACGTAGTGCTGTCGCCGTAAGTACGGGAATACCCGTACTCGGCGAGTCTCTCGGGCGAAGCACTCTGGAACGGATTCGCGCCCTGGCCGCTCAGAGTCCAGGTCCGCTCACTGGTAATCTTCCCATCGAGTCGCACGCTACGCTCGAAGCGCGCCACCGTCGTGCGCACCAGCCCCTGCTCCTGAAGGAGGAGCGCGGCGTCGAGCCCCGCGCGCGCGGCCTGCCATACCCGGGCGACGGCCAGCCCTTCATCGGGTCTGATGACGCACCGGTCCTCTCCTCGAGTCACCACTGCCGGTAGCGCCACCGGTACCGGGTCCATCACGAGCTGCTGCTCGACCACCTGCCCCGGGCCGATCGCGACGGGCGCACTCTCTGCCGGCCGATACCCGATGCGCGCCACACGCACCACATAGCGCCCCGGCACCGGCGCGCTGATGCTGAAGTGCCCCGCATCGTCGGAGAACATACCGCCGACGCGGGCGCCACTCGAGTCGATCAGCGACACCGCCGCACCCTCGATAGGCTGACCGCCCGCGCCGGACGTCACCGCGCCCCTCACCACCTGCGCCTGCATACTGGAGACGAGAACAATCCCCAGGAGCATCACTACAGCTATCGCATTGCGGAGCACGGGCGGACCTCTCGATCAGTGCTGGGTCGTGCGGAAGACGAGGCGAATCTGCTTCCCCATGGAGATGGACGAAGGCGAGAACAGCAGTTCTGCCTGATTCTGCAACTTCGGTTGCTCGGATGCAATTCGTCGTGGTGGGGAGGGTCGGGGTTCATCGCGCCTGCGGACGCTTGGTCTGCGGGGGCGAGGGCAGCCCGCGGTTCGCGCGGAGAGCGCGGAGATGAACTGAGATGAACCAGGCTCCCGCGATGCGCCCGACCAGCCGCATAAATCCGCCCCTCCCCGATGACTTCCGGTGATGCCGATTCGGCGCGCCTTCATACATTGGCCGCCATGCCAACACCAGCGGAACGTAAAGCACTCTTCTTCCTCTCCGGCCTCATGCTCCTCGGCAGTGGCGTCCGCGCGTCGGCCGCGTTGAGCGGGGCGGAGAGGGACCCGGCCATCGCGGCGGGGCAGCCGGCGCTCGAGAGACAGATCGCGGCCGTGGATACCGCGCGTGCGCGGAGCTCGTCCTCCAGGAAATCGAGTACGCGGAGGACCGGAAAGAAGAAGAGCTCGTCCAGCCGATCGGCCTCCAGCGGAAGCGTGGCTGCCGATACCCGGCTCTCCACCCGGATGGCCGTCAGCAGCTTCGGGGGCGACGTCCAGCCTACCGTCTACTACACGTCCACCAAGCCCGGCAAGGTGGATGTGGACGTGGCCGATGCGGCGGCGCTGGAGGGGTTGCCGAGGATCGGGCCGGTGATGGCGGGGCGGATAGTAGCCAACCGGGATTCGCTCGGGCCGTTCGGGTCGCTGAAGGAGCTCCAACGCGTCAAGGGCGTCGGCCCCGCGCTCGCCACGGCGCTCTCTCCGTACGTGACGTTTTCACTCCGCCCGCGTCCATCCCGTGTGAAAGAACCGGCCGGCCGTACGGGTCCCAAGAAGGCGCGGCGGCGTCCGCCATCTCACCTCTAAGCAGCTTCAAGTCTGTACCACCCCCATTCCCGGCGAATATGGCCGCACCAGTAGCTGCATCTTCCGGTGAGCGACTCGGCGAGCTCCTCATTCGCGAGGGGTTGATCACCAGAGAAGCTCTCGAGCAGGCGCTGCAGGAGCAGAAGAACACGGGAATGCGGGTCGGTTACAACCTGGTGAAGATGGGCTTCATAAACGAAGTCGAGCTCACCAGGATGCTGGCGCGCCAGTTCCGCATGCCGGCGGTGGACCTCAGCAACTTCGAGGTCGACACCAGGATCGCGAAGCTCATCCCGCCCGATCTCGCGCAGCGCCACCTCCTCCTCCCGCTCAAGCGCGAGGGGCGCACGCTCACGGTCGCGATGGCCGATCCATCGAACCTCGTGGTCATAGATGACCTCAAGTTCATCACCCGCTACGACATCTTCCCCGTCATAGCGGGTGAGTACACGCTTCGCAACGCGATCGAGAAGCACTACGGCGAGGCAGCCGACGCGGCGCTCCAGAGCATCCTCGAGGACATCGACAACGACGACAACATCGAGGTCGTCGAGGAGAGGGACGAGGAGATCAGCGCCGCCACACTCGCCGCCGCGATCGACGATGCACCGGTGGTGAAGCTGATCAACGGGATCCTCACCGATGCGGTGCGCCGCGGCGCTTCCGACATCCACTTCGAGTGCTTCGAGAACGAGATGCGGGTGCGCTACCGCATCGACGGCGCGCTGATGGAGATCATGAAGCCGCCGATGAAGCTGAAGGCGGCTCTCGTCTCCCGTTTCAAGATCATGGCGAACCTCAACATCGCCGAGCGCCGCGTACCGCAGGACGGCCGCATCAAGCTGAAGATCGGGAAGAAGGTGATCGACTACCGCGTCTCCACCCTTCCCACGCTCTTCGGCGAGAAGATCGTGCTCCGAATTCTCGACAAGGGGAACCTCACCCTCGACCTCGAAAAGTTCGGCATCGAGCCGCGCGCCGAGCAGGATCTGATGGAGGCGGTCACCAATCCATATGGAATGGTGCTGGTGACGGGACCGACGGGGTCGGGTAAGACGACCACGCTGTACTCCGCGCTCTCCAAGATCAACAACGTGGACGTGAACATCATGACCGCGGAGGACCCCGTCGAGTACAACCTCTTCGGGATCAACCAGGTGCTCGTCCGCAGCGAGATCGGCCTCACCTTCGCGGCGGCGCTGAAGGCGTTCCTGCGACAGGACCCGAACATCATCATGATCGGTGAGATCCGGGATATGGAGACCGGTGGCATCGCGATCAAGGCGGCGCTCACCGGGCACCTGGTTATGAGCACCCTGCACACGAACTCCGCGGCCGAAACGGTCACGCGTCTTCTCGACATGGGTCTCGAGCCCTTCAACGTCGCATCGGCCGTGAACCTCGTGCTGGCGCAACGTCTGGTGCGCCGCGTATGCAGCACCTGCGCGAGCCGCGTCGACTGGACCGATGAGTACTACCGCGCCGCCAAGCTCAAGGCCGACACGACGCTCGGTGAGCTGCACTACACCGAAGAAGCGATCCAGAACATGAAGAAGGGCGCCACCAAGCTCGCCGCCCCGATCGTCCAGGACTTCAACCTGAACACCAAGGTCAGCGAGATCCCCCTCTTCCGCGGCCGCGGCTGCGACGCCTGCAACGGCAACGGCCTGAAGGGCCGCCAGGGCCTCTACGAAGTGATGGCCATGACCCCTCGCCTCCGCAAACTGGTCCTCCAGAACGTCGGCGCCGCCGAAATCCGCGACGCCGCGATCACCGACGGCATGCTCACCCTCCGAATGGACGGCCTGCTGAAGGTGATGAAGGGGATCACGACGCTGGAGCAGGTGATAAGGGAGACGACGGTGTAAATGCGGGGTTCAGGGGGCAGGGTTCAGGGTTCAGGTACTGCCCAGGAGATGGGATCCATTCCCCGAGATAGTACCTGAACCCTGAACCCTGAACCCTGAACCCTGAACCCTGAACCCTGAACCCTGAACCCTGAACCCTCGGGTTTTACCTCGGCGCCCTGCCACTAGTCATAAGTACACACTTTCCAGCCACCCCAATGACCTCCCCACCCGCCCAGTCACTGAATCTGCGACAGCTGCTCGAGGAGATGATCGAGCGGGACGCGTCGGACCTGCACATCACGGCGGGCGACCGGCCCAAGCTGCGCATTGACGGGGACATCGTCAATTCGAACATCGAGGTGGTTCTGGCGCCGAAGGACACGATGCAGCTCGCGTATTCCATCCTCACGGAGAACCAGAAGAAGAGGTTCGAGACGGAGGACGAGCTGGACTTCTCCTTCGGGATTCAGAACCTCGCGCGCTTCCGTGGGAACTGCTTCAAGCAGCGCGGGTGCGTGTCGCTGGTCATCCGACAGATCCCGTTCAACATCAGGACGTTTGAGGAGCTGGGGCTCCCGGCCGCCGTCGCCAGGATGGCGGAGCGGCCGAGGGGGCTCGTGCTCGTCACGGGTCCCACGGGATCGGGTAAGTCCACGACTCTCGCGGCGATGATCGACAAGATCAACCGGGAGCGAAAGGGGCACATCATCACGGTGGAGGACCCGATCGAGTTCATCCACCGTCACCAGAGCTGCATCGTCAACCAACGCGAAGTGGGGACGGACACCAAGAGCTTCGCCTCGGCGCTCAAGTACGCGCTGCGCGAGGATCCGGACACGATCCTCGTGGGTGAGATGCGCGACCTGGAGACCATCCAGTCCGCGCTCACCATCGCCGAGACCGGCCACCTCTGCTTCGCCACGCTGCATACCAACTCGGCGGCGGAGGCGATGAACCGCATCATCGACGTGTTCCCGTCGCACCAGCAGGAGCAGGTGAGGGCGCAGCTCGCGTTCTCGCTCGAAGGGATCATCACGCAGACGCTGTTGCCACGCGCGCGCGGTCGCGGTCGCGCGATGGCGGCTGAGATTCTCGTGGTGACGCCGGCGATCCGCGCGGTGATCCGCGACAACAAGATTCACCAGATCCCGGGCCTCATGCAGGCGGGAAAGAAATACGGGATGCAGACGTTGAATGATGCGCTGTACCAGCTGCACCTGGCGCGCGAGGTGGAACGCGACGAATGCCTCCGCGTGTCGCCCAACCCCAATGAGTTCCTGCGCATGATCGGGGAGGCGCCGCTCACCGAAGACGCCACCGACCTGCTGGCCGGCGGCTCGCGCGACCGCAAGGTCGCC
>DATCXR010000022.1:0-1303 GCA_036565685.1 Gemmatimonadaceae bacterium | reverse complement strand
CCGGCGGGCGCCACGGTCAGCGATGCGCTCGCGGAGCTTCGCGCTCTCCCCGGCGGCGACCGGCTCCCGCCAGCGCCGCTCGTAGCCATAAATCTTTCATACGTGCGCACCGACTCGGCGCTCTCCGTGGGCGACGAGCTTGCAGTCATCCCGCCCGTAGCCGGCGGCTGAGATGCGCAGCGCGATCGTCTCGCGCCCGCTCGACCCCGCCGCGCTCCTAGCCGAGGTGAGCGGCGCCTCCAACGGCGCCTCCATCCTCTTCGTCGGCACCGTCCGCAGCGTGAACGACGGCCGCGACGTCACCGGAATCGACTACGCCGCCTACCTCCCCATGGCCGGGCGAGAGCTCGCCGCCATCGTCGCCGAAGCAGCGGAGCGCTTCCACACCACGCACATCGCAGTGGAGCACCGACTCGGCCACCTGACTCTCCTCGACGCAAGCGTCGTGATCGCCGTTGCCCACCCCCACCGCGCCGCCGCCTTCGACGCCTCCCGCTTCATAATCGAAGAGCTCAAACGCCGCGTCCCCATCTGGAAGCGCGAGGAGTACGTGGACGGGACGAGGGAGTGGGTGGGGGCGGGGGAGAAGGGAACAGGAGGCAGGGAACAGGAAACAGGTACCAGCTCCCGCGAGTAGATCTCTCTACGTGGAGGCAGTTCCTGTTTCCCGTTCCCTGTTTCCTGTTTCCTTTCTCTCTCAACCAGTTGCATCCCCCCTCTCCTCCGAACACTTTTGTATGGCTGTCGAGTTCAAGCAAACACATACAGATAAACGGACGGAATGGTCAATAAGATCACGGTGGTCGGGGCGGGGAACGTAGGAGCTACTACGGCTCAGCGTCTCGCGGAAAAGGAGCTGGCGCGCACAGTCGTCATGGTAGACGTCGTGGAAGGCGTGCCGCAGGGGAAAGCACTCGACCAGTGGGAGTCGGCGCCTATCGAAGGCTTCGACTCCCATGTCGTTGGTAGCAACTCTTACGACGAATCGGCCGACTCGGATATCGTCGTGGTCACGGCCGGCATCGCGCGGAAGCCCGGGATGTCGCGCGACGATCTCCTCAACACCAACGCGGGGATCGTGAAGCAGGTGGCGGAGCAGATCAAGCGCACTTCGCCGAACGCGATCGTCATCGTGATCTCGAACCCACTCGACGTGATGGCTTACGTCGCGCTCAAGGTGAGCGGCTTCCCGCGCGAGCGCGTGCTCGGCATGGCTGGCGTGCTCGATACGGCGCGCTACCGCTCCTTCATTGCAGAGGAGCTGGACGTCTCGGTGCGCGACATCCAGGCGATGGTACTCGGC
>DATCXR010000001.1:0-16213 GCA_036565685.1 Gemmatimonadaceae bacterium | reverse complement strand
TCGGCGGCGAGCCGCGCCAGCAGGTTGGGTAGATGTACGGTGATGCTCACGTCATTACCTCGTATTGGATGAAATATGTGATGCGTCCGGATGTTCCGCTGACGCGTCGGTCACGGTGCCTGCCGGATCGGGCGAGCGCCGCAGCTGCAGGCCATCCGGGCACGGCGGCGACACGAACGAGACCGCGCCCACCCCGCTCACGCCCCAAGCGATCGTCATCGCTTCCGCCACCGCGCTCGTGTACGGCGGCTCGGAGAGTGCCACGATCGCCGAGCCCGATCCGCTGAGCGTGGCACCGATCGCCCCCGCACGCCGGGCGGCGTTCACCACGTCGTCGTAACCGCGGATCAGCGATCGCCGATACGGGATGTGGAGCGGACCCTCGAGCCCTACGGCGAGCAGCGCGTGATCGGCGCGCTCGAGCCCGAGCACCAGAGCGGCGCTCGCCGCGGCAGCGAAGCGGGCATCGGCGTGGGAGAGCGACGCGGGAAGCGCGGCGCGCGCCAGGTGCGTATCCACCGGGAAATCGGGCACAGCGAACACGAGGCGCAGCGAGGGATGCACGGCTATGTGCGCGAGAACCAGCGCTCGCGATGAGCCGAGTGTGGCGAATACCGCGCCGCCCAGGAGGCACGGACCCACATTGTCGCCATGTCCCTCGACTTCGGCGCAGAGTCGAGCGATAGCGGAATCCGCGAGTCCAAGACCCAGGAGCGCGTTGGCCGCGGCTGCTCCGGCCAGGAGGGCGGCTGCCGACGATCCCAACCCGCGACCCACCGGAATCTCCGAATCGGCGTCGAACACCAAACCGCGCGGGGGTTCGCGCCCCGCCGTACCGCAGGCGAGCGCGAAGCCGCGGTATAGCAGATCGTCCGTCGGCGCGCATCCGAGCGCGGCGAGCGTACCGCCGCGGACGAGCCGTACCACATCCGCGTCTTCGCCCTCCATGCGCACATCCACTCGAAGCCAGCGATCGACGGCTATCCCCACGCAATCGAAGCCGCCTCCGAGATTGGAGGTAGACGCCGGAACCTCCACGCGAACCGCCGTCATCGCTGGTCTGCGGCGAGGGCGGCAACTTCGCGCAGGCGTGCATCGATGAGGGGTGATTCCGGGAGCACGCCCTGCAGAGCTTCCACGGTCTTGAGGCCGTTGCCGGTAATGCAGAGCACCACTTCGTCGTCGGGGGAGAACCGCCCCTCGGCCGCCAGCGCGAGCGCCGCCGCCACGGTCGCTCCGCCAGCGGTTTCGGTGAAGATCCCCACGTCCTCGGCAAGAATTCGAATTCCGTTCACGAGATCCTCATCGCTTACGTGCGCGGCCCACCCGCCGCTCTCGGTCATCGCGCGTGCCGCGTAGCGGCCATCGGCCGGATTGCCGATCGCGATCGAGCGAGCGATGGTGTGCGGTATCTCCGGGGTCAGCTCACCGCCGTCCCGCACCAGGCGAGCGATCGGCGCGCAGCCGGAAGCCTGTGCACCGAAGATGCGAGGTGCCGCTCCTTCCACCAGCCCCGCCTTCGAGAATTCGGCGAAGCCCTTGCGAAGCTTGGTGACCAGCGAGCCGCCCGCCATCGGAGCCACCACCGCGCTGGGCAGCCGCCAGCCCAGCTGCTCGGCGATCTCGAACGCCATCGTCTTGGAGCCCTCGCCGTAGTACGCACGAAGATTCACGTTCACGATCCCCCACCCGAAGCGATCGGCTACCTGCGCGCAGAGCCGGTTCACGTCGTCGTAGGTGCCGCGCACGCGCACCAGTTTCGGCGCGAAGACGCTGGTGTTCACGACTTTCCCCAGCTCGAGATCATGCGGGATGAATATCCACGCTTCGAGCCCCTCGCGAGCCGCCTGCGCCGCGACGGCGTTGGCGAGATTCCCCGTGGATGCGCACCCAACGGTCCGGATACCGAACGAGGCGGCAGCGTTGAGCGCGGCGGCCACGACGCGATCCTTGAACGACAGCGATGGGTGCGAGACGCTGTCGTTCTTTATCCAGGCCCGCGCCACACCCAACCGCTTCGCGATGCGCGGCGCTTCCACGAGCGGTGTCCAGCCCACCTGGCGAGCATAGGTGGGCTCGCCGTCGAAGGGGAGCCACTCGTGGTACCGCCAGAGCGACGGCTCTCTGCCGGTAATGGTGGCGCGATCGGGAAGCGCCCGTCGTTCATCGTACGCGGGCTCCAGCGGTCCCAGACACTCGAAGCAGAGCGCCTGTGGCGCGGCATCGGTGGGGTGCCCGCAGTTGCGACATCGCAGCGGGAGCGCACGAGGTGCCGCGCGTTCCACGCTGAGCGCGCCCCGGTTGGTGACGGCTGTAGTCATAGCGCCGGCCCCCCCGCCGCGGCGAGCGCTGGCTGCTGGCGCGGCTCGCGAGCGCGGCGAATCTCGTCCTCCTTCTCGGGCGTGGTCTCATAGCAGTGCTCCGGCCCGGGGAAGCGCCGTGCGCGCACGTCAGCGGCGTACTCGCCGATCGCGCGCTCGATCTCGCGCCCTACCTCCGCGTAGCGCTTCACGAAGCGCGGCGCGATGTCACCGACGAAGGTGCCGAGTATGTCGTGCGAGATGACGAGCTGACCGTCCACGTGGGGTCCCGCGCCGATCCCGTACACGAACACGTCCACTCGCTCACGCACCAGCGCCGCCGTCTCGGCGGGCATCGCTTCCAGAAGAATGGCGAAGGCGCCCGCCTCCTGCAGCGCGAGCGCGTCGTCCACGATGCGCTCTGCATCGGCGAGACTCTTTCCCTGCACCCTGAAGCCGCCAAGCTGCGCCAGGCTCTGGGGCGTGAGGCCGAGGTGTCCCATCACGGCTATCCCCGCATCGGTCATCGCGCGCACGCGATTGGCGATCCGCGCGCCGCCCTCGCACTTCACCGCATCGCAGCCGGCCACGCCCACGAAGGCACCGGCGCTCCGCACCGCGACTTCGTCCGATGGCTGGTACGAGAGAAAGGGAAGATCACCCACCACGAAGGCACGCCGCGCGCCGCGCGTCACCGCGCGCGCGAAGACCAGCATCTCATCCAGCCCGATTCCCATTGTGTTGGGAAGGCCGAGCATCGTCATCGCGGCCGAGTCGCCAACCAGGAGCATGTCGGCGCCGGCGCGATCGGCGAAGGTTGCCGTCGGATAATCGTAGGCGGTTATGAAGACCGCCTTCTCACCTCGGGCTCGCAGAGCGGCGAGGGTGGCGAGCGTCACCTTCTTCGTGGGTGCGGACATGTTTGCCTCAGGAGGGTGGAGTGGCGCGAGCGAGCACGGGCGCTCCGCTGGTGAGGGTGAAAAAAAGAAGCCGCTCCTTTCTGGGAGCGGCCGGGGAAGCTGCGAATGCGCATACTACTCGGATCAACAGATGCGCGAATGCCTCCCCGGCGGCCGAATGGCGTGGGTAATGGTCATGGTGCGCATCGCCATGGCAAACGACGCTGCGTCCTGGCCGGTGTGGATCGCGATGATCGGCATATCGAGCTTCTGCATTCCGTGGAACCCGAGCAGTGAATAGAGCTGATGTCGTACGTCTGAAACCAAAAAGCCCGGGGTATATGCCCGGGCGATTCGCTTTTTAGCATGTTGTTTAACGTGGCTGCAATATGCGGGCAAATGACCACGAGCGTTCGATTGTGGAATGCACTCTATACCGTACCACCTCTCGTGTCAAGACGGTGGCGCAACCGGCGGCCGAGCATGGCCGCCGGAGCGCGCAGCTGCTTCAGCGCAACGCTACCATCTGGGTAGACTGAACGGTCATCGGAGTGCCCTCCGGTAGAACTGCCTGCACCTCGCCGGCGCCGAGCGAGATGGCTGTGCCGGCCGCCGCGCCGAGGAGTCCGCCGAGCGCGATCTTGCCGAGACTCGCGTCGCCGAGGATGGCGCCGAGCGCCGCACCGGCTGCCGCGCCTATACCCGCCTTCTTGAGAGTCTCGTTGCGCGTGTCACCGCCCTGGGTCTTGAGATCGGTGTTGGTGATCTTCGCGTTGAACGCGTATGCCTGACCGTTGATGGTCAGCGTGTCGAAGTCGAGCTTGATCGCTGCCTGGTCACCCGCGTGCTCTGACGCGTGCAGACCGGTGACCGTGCCGTGCAGCACCGCGCCCTTCGGGACCACCAAGTCGCCATTGGTGGTGTTCAGAGGCTCCGCGACCGAAGCGGTGAACTCGTCACCGACTTTGCTCGTCTCGGTGCCGAGCGTCTGATCGAGAGTTACCTTGAGCGTCGTGCCGACGGGGATGGTGCTGGTGTTCGTCGGAAGTGGCGTCGAAACTACTTCGCCGCCCGATTCCACCTGCGCCGTTCGCGCGCATCCGGCCGCCGCCAGCAGTGCTATCGCGATACCGGTGATGGACCTGTACATGATGTTCCCCTCGTGGTAGTGAGACCTCGCTCGCCGAGGCCATGCGTATCCCCGGAAAAAGCAAGTTGCAGACCGCTGGCCGGTGTGCAGGATGTAAGAGCGCCATTCATGGCGAGCGCGACCACTTCCGCGCGGACGTCCCACGCTGTCTTCTTCGTACGAGGGTGAGGTGCATCACGATCACAGTGGAGGAACGATGAGTTCTGGCTGGCTCGGCTTTGGGATTCGGCGCGAATCACGCGCTTCGATGGCTGCCGCGCGACTGGCTTGCATCGCGCTGATCGTCGCAGGCACCGCGTGCGCGGCGAAAGGGTCCGCGGCAGTCGAGCGCGGGGACGCTCCGAAGGGCTCGCTGCTGATAGTGGGTGGCGGCCCGCAGCCGGAGGCGCTGGTGCAGCGATTCGTGGATCTCGCCGGCGGAGCGGGGAATGCGCGGATCGTCGTCTTCGCGATGGCGAGCGAGGATGGTCTCGCTGGCGGAGAGGAGAAGGCCGACGACCTGCGCAAGCTGGGAGCGCACGCGATCAACGTTTACATCACGCACGATCAGGCGAACGAGGATTCCGTCGTCCATCTTCTCGACGACGCCACCGGGATCTGGTTCGGCGGCGGCGACCAGTCGCGCCTCACGCGCGCGCTGGGTGGAACGAAGGTGGAAGAAGCGATCCACGCGCGCTACCGTGCGGGTGCAGTGGTGGGTGGGACATCGGCTGGTGCGGCGGTGATGTCCACGCCCATGATCACCGGCGATGAGCGCCATCCCGGCGGCGCGCGGCCCGATACGACCGATCCTTTCAAGACGATCGCTCGCGACAACATCATCACCAGCGACGGGTTCGGTCTCGTGGACGGTGCGATCATCGATCAGCACTTCCTCCGACGCAAGCGCCACAACCGTCTCGTGAGCGCGGTGCTCGAGCACCCGAAGCTGCTCGGTGTGGGGATCGATGAATCCACCGCTCTGCTCGTGCAGCCCGATGGGATGTGGCACGTTCTCGGAGCGAGCGCCGTGGTGATATACGACGCGCGAAAGGCGGCGATCACGACTTCGGGCGCCCCCACGCTCGGTGCCACCGGCATCAGCATGCACGTCCTTCCCGCCGGGAGCAGCTTCGATCCTGGCTCGGGCGTGGCATCGCTCCCCGCCGTCGCGAACTAGGCGTTCGCATCTCGCGAGCGTGCTCTTCGGAGCCGAAGAGTACGCTCGCCTGGCATGTTGCTTCCGGTTCGTGATGGCCTGGCTCTCATGATCGAACGCTGACGGTCGAGCGGCCGGGCGAGCAGTGAGTGCAGCAGCTGGCGTGGGCGGTGGGCGCAGCGCATGTTAACGGTATGCTGAACGGCGAAGGAACATCTATCCTGGCGGATCGCCTGGCGCGCTACAGGACGCGGTCGCACGAGGAGCTCACGGAGCTCCTCCTCGCTCCGGTGGCGGAGGAGATCATGGGTTCATCGGGCAAGCGCTACCAGATGATCGTGCAGGCGTCGTGGACAGGATCTCCCGGCGGCGATCTGCGCGTGGTGGCTGGTGTGGACGACAAGGGGTGGCAGCTCTTCGATCCGGTCACCGATTCGTTCGTGTCGCAACCAGCGGCGGCGAAGGAGGCGTGAGCCGATGCCGTTGACGCGCGACGACGTTCGCGACGCGGTCGAGCGCGGCGGCGAGGAGCAGATGCAGCTCCTGCGTAAGCACCACGAGGACGCGTATCCCGAGAGCCGGCCGACGCCCGGTGATGTGGCTCGCGGCGAGGCCGAGCGCCTCAACTCCATGGGGCTCGGCGACGTCGCGGACTTCTCGCTGGCCGAAACGCGCGTGGAGCGCGTGGGCGACGAGGTGCGCCTCGTCCACGTGTTCGAGTACAAGCCGCTCGGTGTACGGCTCCTCACGGAGCCGTACACCAACTACGGATAGGGCCGCTCCGCCCCGCTCAACGCGGAGAGCCGGGTCCCTTGAGGTTCATCTGCATCTTCTTGTACGACTCGGGAGGTGTGAACAGCGAGGCGTCCAGCGACTTCGCCTCTACCTTGGTCGCCACGAGAGCGACCTCCTCCTTCCCGTCGGCGTGCATGATCACCTTGAGCGGGAAGGAGTTCTTGCCGATCGCCTCCTGCCACGCAGAGGCGTTGCCGATCGACTTGTTGCTGAACGCCTGGAAGCTGCCCATGTCCTTCGCCAGACAGATGTCTACCTGGCCCTTCTCTTCCTTCACGGTCCAGTACTCGCACTTGTGACCGGCTACGACCTCGGTCTTCCCGGTCTTGGTGGGCTTCACGTTGTCCGCCGAACTGTCCATCTCGCCCATCTCGGACGCATCCACCTCCATGTACATCTTCTGCTCGGGCATGAGCATGTACATCTTGTGCGATCCCGAGTCCATGATCATCGCGCCCCGCTGGGCCTCGTCGTTCATGTCGATGCGGACGCGCCCATCGCGGATGGAGTACTGGAAGGAGCGGCCGCCCTCGCTCTCGTAGGTCACTACCCCCTCGAACTGCTTGGGGCTCTGTCCATGCGCGATGGTCGGTGCCGCGATGGCTGCAAGGGCGACGACCGCCCCGGGTATGAAACGACGCTTGAATGACGAGCCCATTGTCCGAACCTCGGGATGAGATGTCTGCTGCGAGTGGTGGGCGGTGGATAGCGCGCTCCAGCTGCGGCTGGCGCGACATTCTCCATTCTACCCCGTACACGGCTATTTTACGTCAGAGAACCCAATACAGGCCAGGATGCCGCCAATGAATCGACTCCAGAAACTTCACGAGGCCGGGCAGTCAATCTGGCTCGACTTCATCGACCGCGAGATGCTGCTCGATGGCGAGCTCGAGCGCCGGATCGCCGAAGATTCGCTCACCGGGATGACTTCGAACCCCACGATCTTCGAGAAGGCGCTGGCCGAGGGGACGGCGTACGACGAGCAGCTGAGCAACGCTCCCGCCGGTCTCTCGCCCTGGGATCGTTTCGAGCTGATCGAGACCGACGACGTCCGCTCGGCGTGCGACATGTTCAATGACGTGCACGAGCGCACCGGAGGCGGCGATGGCTTCGTCTCGATCGAGGTTTCGCCGGGAACGGCGCACGACACCGACGCCACCGTGCTCGAGGCGTGCCGGCTCTGGGCGATGGTCGGGCGCCCCAACGTGATGATCAAGGTACCGGGTACGCCCGAGGGCGCGGTGGCCGTTCGGCGGCTCACGGCCGAGGGAGTGAACGTGAACATCACGCTCCTCTTCTCGCGCGACGCGCACGACGCTGTGATAGACGCCTACCTGAGCGGGCTCGAGGACCGTGTCGCAGCCGGCAAGACCATACACGAGATCTCGTCGGTGGCGTCGTTCTTCGTGAGTCGCGTGGACACTGAAGTGGACAAGCGCATCGACGCGAAGATTCAGAGTGCTTCTCCCGACGTCGCCAAGAGGTTGGAGAAGTTGAAGGGGCGCGTGGCGGTGGCCAACGCGAAGCTCGCCTATGCGCTCTTCCGCGAGCGCTTCGCCGGCGAGCGCTGGGATGCGCTGGCGGCGCAGGGCGCGCGTCTGCAGCGCCCGCTCTGGGCGAGCACCAGCACCAAGAACCCGGCCTACCGCGACGTCATGTACGTGGAAGACCTCATCGGTCCCGAAACGGTGAACACCATACCGCCGGCCACGATCGAGGCCTTCCGCGACCATGGTGAGGTGAAGCGGACGGTGGACGCTAACCTCGACGCCGAACGCGCGTTGCTCGAGGAGCTCGAGGAGCTGGGGATCTCTCTGGAGAGCGTTACTGACAAGCTCCTCGCCGATGGGCTGAAGAGCTTCCAGAAGTCGTTCGAATCGCTCATCGCGCGGATAGAATCGAAGAGCAGCGAGCTCGCGAAAAGCGCGGGGTGACGGTCGGAGCTCTCACGGCTCCGTCCACCACGTCCCGTTCACCGCGATCGCGTACGAGTCGGTCCACGCCGGGAGCGCGCGCATGAGCGCCGCTGCCGGCGGAGTGGTGACGAAACGGCGGTCAGCGACGTGGATCGTGAGACGCCCACTCCCGCGTACGCGGAGCGCGAGCAGGACTCCGCTGTCGGGCGGCGCCACCCAGTCGAGCCGCAGGTAGGGGTCTGCCGGCCGTTTGCCCGTACGTACCGCCGGCAGCGCGAGCGGAAAGCTCGACGCGAGCCGCCAATCGAGCAGCTGAGCGCGTGGCACCATGATGGCGAGCCGGTAAGCGCCCTTCGACCGCATTCGAAGCGTGATGGTGCGAGTGCCGCCGGCGCTGTCGGCCGTCTCTCTCACCAGCTCGATGCTCGGCGCGGGGAAGCCGGTAGGCTCGGCGGTCGCGACGAAGTCGAGCGGGCGCTCGCCGGAGCCGGCGACGGGATGCATGGCACTGTCGCCGGCCACCGCGAGCCGCGGGGTGATGTAGTCCATCCCGTAGACGTGCAGCGTACTCGCGCTGTCGTCCTGGTCGTGCACTATTGCCAGTCGCTGCGCGCGCCGCTCGGTATAACGCGGCTGCAGGAGGCCCACGGTCATCAGCGCGAGCGCGGCCACGGCGGCGATGATGGCCGCGCGCCCCTGGCGGCCCGCGAGTCGCGACCCCGGTAGCAGCACCAGCGCGAGCGAGGTTGCGGGAATCGCCAGCATCACCGCGAGCACGAGATCGGGCGCGATCGCCAGTGGGAGCCGCCCGAATACCGGCACGAAGAGCATCGCGAGCAGCATGAGGAGCTGCAGGGTGAGCGCTCCAGCGGGGAGCGCGCCGAGCAGGAGCCAGAGGCGCCAGCGCCGCCCGCGGTCCAGCGCGCAGGCGATGAGCGCGAGTGCGAGTCCCGTCACCCACCAGAGCGCGATGTAGGCGGAGCCGAGCCGCGCGATCGAGAGGAGCGCCAGCGCGATCGCCCAGAAAACGACGAGCGCCGCGTGGGCGGCGTGTGCGCGCGGCTCGGGATCGGCCGCGCGCCGGCCGCGCACGGCCCACTGCATCGCGAGCGCACCCGCGAGCGTCGCGATGGCGAAGGCCGATACTGCCCACCACGGATGCGCATACCACGACATCGGACGACCAGCGAGGTACGCCGCCGCCGCGCCGAGCGCGAATGGGGCGACTACCGCAGCCACCGCGGACGCCACGAGCGTGAGCAGCGCCAGCACTATCGCCACGGCGGATGTGTAGCGTCGTGCGACCGCGACGCCCAGCGCGACGATCGCCAGCGCTATCGCCGCGATGGCGAGAAGCAGCGCCGTTCGCTCGCCGTAGCGCGGCATGAACATCCCGAGCACGTCGTAGTACACCGCGCGCTCGCCGCTCGCGCTCGGCGCCATCGGCCCCGATGCCAGCTCGCGCGCGAGCGCCAGCGCATTCTCGCCCATCTGCTGAACCGTGCCCGGCGCCACGTTCCAGGTGCGATCGCGCTGCGTGTGGTACGTCCAGCCGCCGCGGTAGAGCGCTATGTCCAGGCCCACCAGGTGACCGAAGTCGCGATAGATGCGAAAGTCGGTATCCGATGGGATCGCTCCGCTCTGGAAGATGTCCTGCGCGAGCACGGTACCGTACGGGTACGGCACCGAGCGGGCGTACGCCGACACCAGCCATCCACCACCGACGCCCGCCTGGAAGAGAATCGCCTTTCCGTGCGGACCCGCGCTCTCGAGATTCACGAAAGCGCGTACATCGCGGAACCAGGGATGTGCCCCCGGTTGCGCCACGAATCCGTGCGAGCCGAGCAGCCCCTGTTCCTCGCCATCGTTGATGATCACGATCACGGTGTGCTCGAGCTTGGGCCCCGCCGCGAGCGCGCGGACGATCTCCACCAGCGACGCCGCCGCCACGCCGTCGTCGCCGGCTCCCACGCTCTCCACCGGAGTATCGTAGTGCGCCGAGAGGAGTATCGCATCGCGCGATCGTCCCGGGATGCGGGCGAGCACGTTGCGCAGCGTGTAGCCGATCTGCCGGGCGCCGGCGGTACGCGCGCCGCTAACCTCCTGCACCTCCACCTCCACACCCGGGATCTCTCGCAGCCGTGCCACCAGATAGCTCTCCGCGCGGCGCGCGCCGGGCGTCCCCGACACGCGATAGCCGACGGTGTCCGCCAGATACGAGAGCACTCGCCAGGCACGCTCGGCGGAGAATTCGCTCGCCGGAATCGACGCTGGCTTTGCCCGCGGCGGCCGCTCGCGCCACGCGACTAGAGCAACGAGCACTCCGACCAGCAGCACGACCGCCGTCCAGTAACGCACGGGACTCGACGCTAGATTGCTCTCTGTCATCGGCGGCTTGCCTCCGCGGCGGTTGCCGGATAGATCTGCGAATCCTCGCTACCTACACGTCTCTCATCACGCACAAGTGCCCACCAACAGCTACGCCTGCACAAAGATCGTCTGCACGCTCGGACCGGCGTCATCCTCCCCCAAGGTCATCCGCTCTCTCATAGACGCCGGCATGGATGTGGCGCGGATCAACTTCTCTCACGGCACCCAAGATGAGCACGCCGAGGTGATCCGTACAGTACGCCGGATAGCCGCCGAAGCCAGGCACCCAGTGGCGATCCTGGGCGACCTCCAGGGCCCGCGCATAAGGGTCGGAACGCTCGCGGAGCCGGTGATGCTCCCCGAGGGGAGCGATGCGGTGCTCGCGCCCGAGGACGTCGCGCGCGCCGGCGAGATCCCGATCACCTACGATGCGCTCGCCGACGACGTGAAGGAGGGCGACCGGGTCCTGATGGACGACGGGCTGATAGACGTGGTGGTGCTCGCCGTGGAGCATCCGCGCGTGCGCACGCGCGTGGTACACGGCGGCCTGCTGCGCAGCCACAAGGGGATGAACCTCCCCGGCGTCGCGGTGTCGGCCCCTTCCATTACCGAGAAGGATCGCGCCGACGTCGCCTTCGCGGTGGAGGCGGGGCTCGAGTATGTCGCGCTGAGCTTCGTACGCTCCGCGGCCGACATCGCCGAGCTCCGATCGCTCATCACGCGTGAGATGCTGGTGATCGCGAAGATCGAGAAGGACACCGCGCTGGCCAACATCCACAGCATCGTCGAGGCCTCGGATGCGGTCATGGTGGCGCGCGGCGACCTCGGTGTGGAGCTTCCCTTCGAGGAAGTGCCAATCGCGCAGAAGCGCATCATCGCCATCTCCAACGCGCTGGGCCGGCCGGTGATCACGGCCACGCAGATGCTCGAGTCGATGATCTCGCACCCGCGTCCCACGCGCGCCGAGGCGAGCGATGTCGCCAACGCCATCCTCGATGGCACCGATGCGGTGATGCTCTCGGCGGAGACGGCGGCCGGCGCGTATCCCGAGCTCGCGGTGCGAGCGATGACCCGCATCATCACCGAGATGGAGCGGCATCCCGTGCCGCGTCCATCGAAGATGCTCGGCGGTCGCCGCCAGTCCGACACGGTCGTCTCCACCGAGGATGCCATAGCGGCCGCCACCGCGGCCGCCGCCGCATCGCTCGAGGCGCCCGTTGTGATGGTGATAACCAAGAGCGGCTTCACCGCCCGCATCGTCGCCTCACACCGACCCGTGGTACCGATCATCGCGCTGACGGATTCCGAGCGCACCTACCGGCAGCTCGCGCTGGTATGGGGGGTGCAGCCACTGCTCCTCCCGCCCGCCGCTACTTACGAGGAGATGTTCGACCATGGGAGGGATGTGGTGCAGGAGCTGGGGCTCGTTGAGAAGGGTGATCGAGTGCTGGTGACCGCGGGAGTGCCGTTCGACGTACCGCGCACCACGAATCTGCTGCGTGTGGAAGTGGTGTGAGACTCACCTTCCTGGGCACCGGAACCAGCTTCGGCGTGCCGCAGATCGGCTGCGGCTGTGCGGTGTGCAGGTCGACCGATCCGCGCGACAAGAGGACGCGCAGCGCCGCCTTCGTCGAGACCGACGGCGGCACCCGGATCCTGATAGACACTCCGCCGGAGCTCCGGCTGCAGCTGATAGCGGCGGGGATCGACAGGGTGGACGCGCTGCTCTACACCCACGAGCACGCCGATCACACCCACGGCATAGACGACCTCCGCGCCATCACAGTGCGGCGCGGTGCGGCGCTCCCCATCTACGGACCCGAGGACGCGCTCGAGCACATCGCGCGGCGCTTCCCGTACATCTTCGACGATCGGATGCGTCCGCTCCCCGGAACATCGAAACCAGAGGGGCACGCGCATCCGCTGCGCGAAGGCGAGACCGTGCGGGTTGGCGACGTGGATGTCACGCCGGTAGCGGTGCCGCACGGACCGGTCACCGTTTTCGCGTACCGCATCGGGCCTCTCGCCTACGTGACTGACGCCAAGCGCATTCCGCCCGCCGCGCTCGAGGTGCTGCGCGGCGCTCGCGTGCTGGTGATCAACGCGCTCTTCAGGACCGAGCATCCCACGCACCTGAGCATCCCCGAGGCGGTGGCGGCGGCGCGCGAGGTCGGAGCGGAGCGCACCTACCTCACGCACCTCACGCACGACAACAGGCATGCCGATCTGGAGGCGGAGCTTCCCCCGGGAGTGATGCCCGCTTTCGACGGGCTGACCATACGCATTGACTCTCACGACAATCCCATATGAGCATCCGCATCGATTACAGCAACATGCTCGCTGGCAACGTCCCGGGCGCGATAGACGAGAGCACGTGGGCGGCCGCGGGCGACCGCTTCGCCGAGGCGCGAAAAGTCTTCACCGAGCGGCGCGGCGCTGGGGAGCTGGGCTTCATGGAGCTGGTGGAGGGTCACGACAGTATTACCGAGCTCCGGCGCTTCGCCGACGGCGTCGGGCAGGCCTTCAACGACGTGGTAGTGCTGGGGATCGGCGGCTCGGCGCTCGGCACGATCGCGCTGCGAAGCGCGCTCCGCTCCACTCGCTGGAACGAGCTGGATGATGAAGCGCGTGAGTTCTTCCCGCGTCTGCACGTGCTCGACAACATCGATCCCACCACCATCGCGCCCTTCCTCGATCATCTCGATCTCGGCAGCACGCTGTTCATAGTCATATCGAAGTCCGGCTCCACGGCCGAGACCATGTCGCAGTATCTCATCGTGCGCGGCCGGCTCGAGGCCGAGTTCCCCGACGGGCTGCAGCGGCATCTCGTGTTCATTACCGACCCCTCGCACGGCGCGCTTCGAGCGCTGGCGCGCGAGGAGGGGATCGTGTCGCTAGACGTTCCCGCCAACGTGGGCGGTCGCTACAGCGTCCTCTCGCCAGTCGGACTCCTCCCAGGCGCGCTGATGGGGATCGACGTGCCCGGCCTCCTCGCGGGCGCGCGCGAGATGGCGGGACGCTGCGAGCTCGACGCACTGGAGGAGAACCCGGCCGGGGTGTTCGCCATGCTCCAGTGGCTAGCCGACACCAGGCATGGGATGCCGATCCAGGTGCTCATGCCCTACAGCGACGCGCTGGCCGACATGGGGGACTGGTTCGTGCAGCTATGGGCGGAGAGTCTGGGGAAGCTGCGCAACGGCAAGGAGTCGGTGGGACCGACGCCGCTCGCCGCGGTGGGGGCGACCGATCAGCACAGCAAGGTCCAGCTCTTCATGGAGGGTCCGCGCGACAAGACGGTGACCTTCATAGCAGTGGGGGAGCTGGAGCGCGATCTGGAGATCCCGCATCTGCACGCGGACATCCCGGAGCTGGCGTACCTGGGCGGCCATCGACTCGGTGAGCTTCTCGATGTGGAGCAGCGGGCCACGGCGGGCGCGCTCGCCGCGCACGGGCGGCCCAACATGACCATCACGCTCGACAGCGTGGACGAGTGGCACGTGGGCGGTCTGGTTGTGCTCCTCGAGGCGGCGGCCATCTACTCGGGAGCGCTGTACGGAATCAACCCGCTCGACCAGCCGGGTGTGGAGCTGGGGAAGCGGTTTACATACGGGATGTTGGGACGTCCCGACGCGGAAGAGGCGCGGCGGGAGTGGGATCAGCTCCCCAAGCCCGATCCGCGGCGCGTAGTCTAGCGAAACCCTTGGGAAACCCTTGCGAAACCCTTGCGAGAGGAGGTTGCCCAAGGGCAGTTTCCCTCAGGGATCGGGGCCCGGGCGCGCTGGGCGCCGGCGCCGGCGGACGTCCCGAGGATCACAGAACGGGAGGCTCGATAGATGGAAGCTCGTACATCGGCGCCAGTGCGGCTATTCGGTGGTGGTGTCACGCTCGAGAACGGCCGAGTCAAGGTGGGCGACCAGGCCGTGCTTGGCTCGGAGCACATGGATGAGCTGGTGCGCCAGGCGGTCTTCAGCGACGGCCAGGAGAAGGACCACGCTCGCTGGCTGATCTGGGAGATCGGACAGGCCGTGGGGGTTCGCGCGGCGTCGATCAACGACCTCTACATGGCGCGCGGACGCGGCGAGGTGAGCGGCTTCACCGTTCCCGCCATCAACGTGCGCGGGATGGCGTACGACACCGCTCGCGCGATCTTCCGCACGGCGGTGAAGATGAACGCCGGCGCCTTCATCCTCGAGATCGCGCGCTCCGAGATTGCCTACACCGACCAGCGTCCCAAGGAGTACGTGGCCGTCATGCTCGCGGCGGCGCTGCGCGAAGGATTCCGGGGCCCGGTGTTCATACAGGGCGACCATTTCCAGGTGAACGCCAAGAAGTTCGCGGTGGACCCGTCGGGCGAGGTAGCCGCGGTGAAGCAGCTCGCGCTCGAGGCGATCTCGGAAGGCTTCTACAACATCGACGTGGACACCTCCACGCTGGTGGACATCTCGCTCGCTACGCTCGATGAGCAGCAGCACCTCAACTACCAGACCGCGGTCGACATCGTCCGCTACATCCGCGACATCGAGCCGCCGGGCGTGACGATCTCCGTGGGCGGCGAGATCGGCGAGGTGGGGACGCAGAACAGTACCGTGCCCGAGCTGCGGGCCTTCATGGACGGCTTCAACGGCGCGCTCGGCGAGCGCGACGGCGATGTCCCGACGGGGCTCTCGAAGATCAGCGTGCAGACCGGGACATCGCATGGTGGCGTGGTGCTGGCCGACGGCTCGATAGCCGATGTGAAGCTCGACCTCGTCGCGCTGGAAGAGCTTTCGAAGGTGGCCCGCGACGAATACGGTCTCTCGGGCGCCGTACAGCACGGTGCCTCCACGCTCCCCGAGACCGCGTTCCACAACTTCCCGCGGATCGAGACGGCCGAGATACACCTCGCCACCAACTTCCAGAACATCCTCTACGACCGGATTCCGGCGGATCTGCGCCAGAAGATCTACCGCTGGCTCGACGAGAACGCCGCCTCGGAGCGGAAGTCGAGTGACACGGATGAGCAGTTCTACTACAAGACGCGGAAGAAGGCGCTTGGCCCCTTCAAGAAGGAGCTCTGGGAGCTTCCCGGATCCGTGAAGGCCGATCTTGCCGCCGCGTACGAGCAGACCTTCGGCTTCCTCTTCGAGCAGCTCCAGGTGGGGAACACCGCGGACGCCGTGAAGAAGTACGTAAAGGCGCCCCTGCAGCACCGCTCTCCCGACAGCAACAAGGGCGTGGTGGCGGCGCCGGACGACCTGGAGGCGGGCGAATAGACGACCGGGCAGGGCGCCTCTGGCTCGAGTGCTTGCAGAGTCTGGCGGACCGGGCGGCGCACGAGATAAGGAACCCGCTCAACGGGCTCGCCGTGAACCTCGAGGTCGTACGGAGCCGCGCCGCGCGCGGCGCGGGCGACCTCGCGTCCATAGCCCGTTTCGCGGAATCGGCCTCGGGCGAGATGGAGCGCGCGGCGGAGCTCGTGCAGGCGCTGCTCGAATTGGCGCGCCCCCTTGCCGCGCCTGTAGATTTGTGGAGCGCGCTGCGGCCGATGGTGGTCCTTCACAACGCCATTGCCGTCGCGGAGGCGAGTCGTGGCTCGGGGGAGGGGGGCGATGGGGACGCCGCCGCGGTGATGCTGGAGCCGCGTGGCGATGCCGTTTTCACGGTGG
>DATCXR010000536.1:0-21371 GCA_036565685.1 Gemmatimonadaceae bacterium | reverse complement strand
CCACCGTGGCGATGCTCAGCGCCACGGCCATAGGCGACAGCTACCTGCGGCCCGTGGACTACTGACCCGGAAGCGTCTGGAGGCGTGACCCCGCGGCGTGATGGCGCGTCCCACGATTGCACATCATTCGCTATCCGCGCCCCGCTCTTCGGGGCTACCAGCCGGCTCCGGACAAAATGACCAAAGGGCGTCGCCGGATCACCGACGAGACCATCCGTAAATCCGTCGTCGCGTTCGCGGCGTTCAGCGTACCCGTGGGCCTGGCGCTGCATCAGTACGCGCGCCCGATCCCCTGGCTGGGCGCGCTCCTGATCGTGACCATCCTCGCGGCCACGCGCGCCTTCGGCATCGCGCTGCCGGGGAAGGGCTTCGCGAGCTTCGCCGTGGGAGCGGCGATTCCCGCCGTTCTCGCGCTGGGTTGGGCCGGCGGTGCGCTCGCGGGAGCGGCCGGCCTGCTACTCGGCGACAGCATCGTCCGACGCCTCCCACTCAGGAATGCGGTGGGGAATGCGGGGCACTTCGCTACCGCCTGCTGCCTCTCCGGGATGGCGTACTTCATGGCGCTGCGCGGCATGCCGGGAGTCCTCGCCTTCCAGAGCTCCAACCTCTGGCGACTCTCGCTCTTCATCGTCCTCTTCCTGGCGATCGTCAACACCACGTTCTACGTCCAGCTCCTCCTCTCCCCGGCCATCGCATGGGTGGATGCGCGACTCACCGCGCGCTGGGAGACCACCGTTGCCGTGCTGGCTACTCTTCTCGGCCTGATGGCGCTGCGCATCGCGTACGCGCACGACCTCACCGTCGCGTACATCGCCGGTGCCGGAGTACTGGTTGGGATCACTGCGCTCGCGCACTGGCTGGTGAAGAGGGCCGCCGTGGGCGAGGGGCTGCAGCTCGTTCAGCGACTCACGCGCGCGCTCACCGCGCGGCCGGAGCTGCACCGGGCCCTGGATGACATCCAGCGTCTCACCCGATCGATCGTACCCTGGGAAGAGATGCAGATCGCCAGCTACGATCACGAGCGCAACGAGCTGGTAGTGGTGAACGACACGGCTCCGGCAGTAACTGTGGGCGAGCGCTTCTCCGCCAGCGAGGGGCTTCCCGCGCTCGCCATCGAGCGCTCGCGACCGGTGGTCACCAAGCGCGGAACCGCCGCATCTCCGAGTGCCACGCGGGGAATCGGCTCGGAGATCGTGATCCCGCTCAAACAGGGCGACCGCCTCGTCGGTCTCTGGACCATCAGGCACACGCGCACCGACATGTACCGCGATTACGACGCCGCGCTGCTCGAGGCGGTGGCCCCTCAGCTCGCGCTGTCGCTGACGCTCGACTCATTGATACGCCCCGTGTTGAGCGCCTCCGAGCTGGTGGCGCAGCACGTGGAATCCATCACCGCCACTACGCAGCAGCTGCATGCGGCATCGCAGGAGAGCGCTCAGACGGCGCGGCGTCTCTCCACCACGGTTCGCGACCTGTCGGACACTCTCGCCGACGGAGCCGAGCAGGCGACCACCGCTCGCGACAGCGCCGATCAGACCGCGAGCGAAGGAAGCGGTACGCGATCGAGTGGCGAGGAGATGCTGAACGACGCGCGCGCCGTACGGAGCGCGACCGCGCTGGCCGCGCGTCGCCTTACCGCAGCCGCCGACACGGCGCGCGCCGGCTCCGAGCAGGTCGCGAGGCTGCAGGACGTGTCGAACGCGGTTCGTGCTTTCGGCGAGACCATCACCTCACTCGCCGATCAGACCGGCCTGCTCGCGCTGAACGCCGCGGTGGAGGCGGCACGCGCCGGTGTACACGGCCGCGGCTTCGCGGTGGTTGCGCAGGAGATTCGCGACCTCGCCGACCGGAGCTCCGAGGAGGCCGAGGGGATGGACCGCGCCGTACGCGACATCCACGCGACGCTGGAGCGAGCGATCGAGCTCATGGAGCGTACGCGCTGCGACGTTCTCGCCGTGGCCGACGAGAGCAACAACTGGGTGGACGAGCTCGATCGGATCGTGGCTGCATCCGAAGCCGTTGCCTCCGCCGGAATCCGCATCGCCGACGCTTCACGCGCGAGCGCCGAGCACTCCGGGGTGATGGCGCTCGCTCTGGCCGGCGCCCGCCACGATGCCGAGCTCGCCGCCGGTGAAACCGCCGTCGTCGCCGGCGCCAACACCCAGCAGGAAGCCGCCATCGAAGCCCTCAACGACGCCGCCACCCAGCTGAGCATGACCGCCCATGAGCTGGCCTCCGCGGTGAGGGCGGTGAGAAGTAATTAGAAAGCAGGAACTGCAAGGAGACAGGAAACAGGAGACAGGAAACAGGAGACAGGAGACAGGAGACAGGAGACAGGAAACAGGAAACAGGAAACAGGAAACGGGAAACAGGTAACAGGTAACTGCCTCGGGGATGAGAGTCCTCCCCCAGGGGCTCTTACCTGTTTCCTGTTCCCTGTTTCCTGTCTCCTTTCCCCCTCCCCCCTACGCCACCCTCGCCCTCGCCACTCTCGCCATCGGATCACGGAGGCTGGAGATAATGCGGGCGGCCATGGCATCGAGTTGGGTGCGGTCGGGCATCGAGGAGCCGGAGAAGGGGAGGTCTACCTCGAAGCCGTCGCCGGCGCGTCGCGGGATGAGGTGGATGTGAAAGTGGTAGACATCCTGACCCGCGGCGACGCCGCTCGAAACCACCAGGTTCATCCCTTCCCTGTCCGATACGCGCCGGACCACCGGACCCAGGCGCATCGCTACCTCGAAGAGGTGCATCCCGAGATCGTGCGGGAGATCATCGAATGACTCGAAGTGTTGGCGCGGTACAACGAGAGTGTGGCCAGCATTCACCGGCTGGATGTCCATGAAAGCCAGCGCATCGCTGTCCTCGTAGCACATCGACACCTCCGCGGCGCCATGAATGATGTCGCAGAAAATGCAATGGCCCGTAGCAGGCGTGGTCATCTTCGCTCCTCGAGGGTGTGGATGCGTCATATACGCAGGCCCAATGCCAGAGCGTGGATGCGGGTTGTCACGCTCTCATGTGCTGGCCGGGAGCATCGAGCGGGTAGTATATTTTGACCATTGTCGAGCCACTCAACTCATTCTGTTTTTTTCACATGGCTACTCAGACGCGTGCCGAGCGAGGGAGCGCCGCCAGCCTCAATGGCGAACAGCTGCTTGCCGCCTTCCGGAACATGTACATGTCGCGTCGGCTGGACGACAAGGAGATCCAGCTCAAGCGACAGAACAAGATTTTTTTCCAGATCTCGGGCGCGGGCCACGAAGGGATCCTCACCGCTGCCGCACTTTCGCTGCGCGCGGGTTACGACTGGTTCTTCCCCTACTACCGCGACCGTGCGCTCGCCCTGCATCTCGGTGTCACGCCGGCGGAGATGCTCTTCGAGGCGGTCGGCGCCGCCGCGGATCCCGCTTCCGGCGGCAGACAGATGCCCAGCCACTGGGGCTCGAAGAAGCTGAACATCGTCTCGTCATCGTCACCTACCGGAACGCAATTCCTGCAGTCGGTGGGGTGCGCCGAGGCGACGCTCAGAGCGAAGCTCATCGGCATCGCCGAGGGCTTCCACAAGGACGAAGTCGTCTACGTCTCCACGGGCGATGGTACCACGAGCGAGGGTGAGTTCTGGGAGTCGCTCAATACCGCGTGCAACCTCGCACTCCCGGTGGTCTATGTCGTAGAGGACAACGGCTACGCGATCTCGGTCCCCGTGGAAGTGAACACTGCCGGCGGAAGCATCTCCAAGCTCGTGCGTGGCTTCCCCGGGCTCCTGGTGCAGGAGGTGGACGGCTGCGATCTGCTGGCGAGCTATGCCGCGATGACCAAGGCCGTGGAGCACGCGCGCAAGCGGAAAGGGCCGGCGCTGGTACACGCGCACGTCATCCGTCCTTACTCGCACTCGCTCTCCGACGACGAGGTGATGTATCGTCCGACGGAGGAGCGCGAGGCGGACGCGGCGCGCGATCCGATCACCACCTTCCCCGCCTGGCTCGTCTCCGAGGGACACGCGACAGAAGACGACATCGCGCGCATCAAGGAGGAGGTCGACGCAGCGATCGACGCCGCGGTGGACGAAGCGCTCGAGGAGCCGCAGCCTGACGCCAGCTCGGTGTACTTTGCCGTCTACTCGCCCGATGTGGATCCCACCGGCGAGCAGTTCGACACCGAGGACGATCCCCAGTTCAGCGGCGATCCGACCACGATGGTCGATCTGCTCAACGTCTGCATGAAGGACGAGATGCGGCGCAACGAGCGGATGGTGGTGTTCGGCGAGGACGTGGCGGACATCTCGCGCGAGCAGTACATGGGGAAGGTGAAGGGAAAGGGCGGCGTCTTCAAAGTCACCTGGGGGCTGCAGAAGGAGTTCGGGAGCGCGCGCGTCTACAATTCACCGCTGGCCGAGGCGAACATCGTGGGGCGCGCGATCGGCCTCGCGCTGCGCGGCTTCAAGCCGGTGGCCGAGATCCAGTTCTTCGATTACATCTGGCCCGCATACATGCAGCTCCGCAACGAGCTGGCTACGATGCGCTGGCGCTCCAACAACTCCTTCAGCGCACCTGTTGTGGTGCGGGTGACGTACGGCGGCTACATCCGCGGCGCGATTTACCACTCGCAGACCGGAGCGTCGCTCTTCACGCACTGTCCGGGTCTGCGCGTAGTATGTCCGTCCACCGCGCTCGACGCGAACGGGCTCCTGCGAACCGCGATCCGCTGCGAAGATCCGGTGATCTTCCTCGAGCACAAGCACCTCTACCGCCAGACGTACAACAAGGGCCGCTATCCCGGCCCCAACTTCATGATCCCCTTCGGCAAGGCGAAGGTCGTCCGCCCCGGGAGCGACATGACAGTGGTGACGTACGGCGCCACGGTGCAGCGCGCGATCACCGCAGCCAACCAGGCCGCCGAGGACGGTCTCGATGTGGAGGTGATCGACCTTCGCACGCTCTCCCCGTGGGACAAGGAGACCGTGTACGAGTCCGTGAAGCGCACCTCGCGCGTGATCGTCGCCTACGAGGATGCGATCTCCTGGGGCTACGGCGCCGAGATCGCAGCGTCCATTGCCAACGACTGCTTCGCCTGGCTCGACGCCCCCGTCAAGCGTGTCGCCTCCACCGACACCTACGTCGGCTACGCCCCCCGGTTGGAGGACGCAATCCTCCCGCAGGTGGATGATTTTGCGAGGGCGTATCTGGAGTTGGCGGAATTCTAGGGCTCAGGGGGCAGGGTTCAGGGTTCAGGGTTCAGGGTTCAGGGACTACCGAGCGACCGAGATCTCTTCTCCGATGTAGTTCCTGAACCCTGAACCCTGCAGTTGCTGAACCCTCGCACCTCACGGTCCCGCCCTACAAACCCCCGCGCTCACCACCGGCGTGGGCGGGCCGACGATGCTGCAGTCGGAGATCACGCCGTGCACCTGGTTGAAGTTCTGTTCGGCGGTGCGAAGCTCCTCGAGTTTCTGGAAGAGGGCTGCGGAGTCGGTGGAGGCGGGGCACCAGGTGATCCAGTAGCGCGGGCCGCCGCACGCCTTGGCGCCGACGGGAGCCACACGGCACTGGTCGGCCGTGCCGCAACCATCGTTGTGGGCGAGCGCGAGGGCTTCGCGCTCGAGCTGCGCGATCTGCTCGGTGTCCGATACTGGAGTGGCCGACGAAGCGCTCGCCGCGGTGTCTGCCGGCCCCAGATCGTTCGTCGCGCTCATCGAGCAGGCGGCGATCGCGAATGTGGCTGCGGCGGCCGCTGCGATCGTTGCGACTCTCATCATGCCGGCTATTCGACGCAAGGGACGGGCCCATCCACTCGCGCCTTCTCGACCGTTCGCGTGCTACGGGGCACCGAGCGCATCATTCCGCTCGGTGCCCCGACAGCGTAAGCCACGACGCGGGCTCAGCGAGCGGCCAGCGACGGATCCTCCCGCTCGTAGACCACCTTCCCGCCCACCACGGTCATGAGCACGCGCGCGTCGCGGATCTCCTCGGGCGGGATGCGCGTGATGTCACGGTCGATCATCGCGAAGTCCGCCAGCTTGCCGCGCTCGAGAGTCCCCTTTCGCTTCTCCTCGAAGCTCGCGTAGGCGGACCCGGAGGTATAGGCGCGGAGCGCTTCTTCGACGGTGATCTTCTGCTCGGGCACCCAGCCCCCGGGGTGCCTGCCATCGAGCGTGCGGCGCGTGGTGGCCGCGTAGATGCCCTCGAGCGGCGTCGGCGGCGCCACGAACCAGTCGCTGCCGAAGGCGAGCCGCGTGTTCGCATCGAGTAGCGAGCGGAAGGCATAGGTCGTCTTCGCGCGCTCCGGGCCGATGACGGCGTCGGCCCAGCGGCCGTCGTCTATTGCGTGGTAGGGCTGCATGCTGGCAATGACATTCAGCTTGCCGAAGCGCGCGATGTCGGACCGTGCTGGATGCTGCGCGTGCTCGATCCTGAATCGGCGGTCGCGCGGCCCATCCTCGCGCTCCACGCGCTCGTAGATGTCGAGCTGCAAGCGGATGGCCCGGTCGCCGATGGCGTGGACCATCACCTGGAGCCCCGCCTTGTCTGCGCCGCTCGTCCACGCGTAGAGGTCCTCGGGCGTGTTCACCAGCAGCCCGGTATCGTTGGGCGCATCGGTGAACGGCTCGAGCATCGCCGCCGTGTGCGAGCCGAGCGACCCATCCACGAAGCCCTTGAGGCCGCCGATGCGGACCCACTCGTCGCCGTTGCCGCGTGCGGCGACGGTGTCGCGCAACCGTTCCCAGGTGGCGAGCGGCACCACCGCGTAGAGCCGCGTGATCAGGCGTCCTTCCTTCTTCGCCCTCTCGAAGATCGCGAGGTCCGACCAGCTCCCCATGTTCTGCACCGAGGTCACGCCCCGGGCTGCCACGTACTTCATCGCCGTATCGAGCGCCCGGTCGGCGAGCTCCGGCGTGAGCTCGGGGACGGCGTTGTCGAGTAGCGACATCGCGTTGTCCTTGAGGATCCCCGTGGGCTCGCCCGAGGCATCGCGGACAATCGTCCCTCCCTCGATATCCTTGGTAGCCTTCGTCACTCCCGCCGCGCGTAGCGCCGCGCTGTTGGCGAGTCCCATGTGCCCGTCGAGCCGCTGCACCCAGACTGGATTGTTCGGCGTGACGGAGTCGATCCAGTCGCGACGCGGAAGCTCGCCGCCCCACGGCGTATGATCCCAGTCGCCGCCCATGATCCACGTGCCCGGCTTCACCGTGGCCGCGTACGCCTTGATCCGCGAGATGAACTCCTCGGGCGTCTTCGCGTCGCGCAGCTGGACCGACGAGAGCCGGAATCCGCCGTCGATGAAGTGCACGTGCGAGTCGTTGAAACCGGGCACCACCATCGCCCCATGCGCGTCGATGACCCGTGCTCCTTCGCCCGCCGCCTTCTTCACCTCCGCGCTCGACCCCACTGCCGCGATCGTATCGCCGCGCGCCGCAATCGCGTCGGCCCACGGCCGCTGCGGATTCCCCGTCCACACGCGCGCATTCACGACCGCCAGCGACACGGGCGCATCACCCGCCGCTCTCTCCCCCGAGCATCCACACGCCATAGCACTCGCCACGATGCATGATAGTATGAGGTTTCTTCGCATGGCGCAGAATGTCGGGAGGAGGTAGGGAAAGTGCAAGGAAGGGGAGAGAGGGGAAAGGGAACAGGGAACAGGAAACAGGAAACAGGTAAGAGCTCCCAGGGAGCGAGCCCTCGGCCCCGAGGCAGTAACCCGTTCCCTGTTTCCTGTTTCCTTTCCCCTCCTGCTTCCTGCTTCCTGTTTCCTGCTTCCTTGCAGTTCCTGCTTCCCCCCTCCCTTGCCACGGGGACATAATCCAGTCAGAATTACCCTCCAGTGGGGAGTAGCCTGCCGGCATATGGGTGTCGGAGAGTCGGTCGTCAATACGGAGCGCGGGGCGCGCTTCCGGCCGGCTCAGGGATCTCGGTCCGGGGCGAGACCACTACGTCACTAGCGTGCCGTAGGGTCTCGCCCTTTTTGCATCTCCCTACCGTCCGCCCGGCGCAAGGAGCGCATGGCTACAAGTATCTGGTTCTGGGTCGCATTCAACGCGTTCGTAGTCGTACTGCTCGCGATCGACCTGGGCATATTCCATAGAAGGGCCCACGAGGTGAGCCTGCGCGAAGCCTCGGCGTGGAGCGTCGTCTGGATCGCGCTCTCGCTCCTCTTCGCGGGCGGGATCTACATGTACGCCGGCGCGCGGCCGGCCACGGAGTTCCTCACCGGCTATCTCATCGAGAAGTCGCTGAGTGTGGACAACATCTTCGTGATGGTGCTGATCTTCTCCTACCTCGGCGTACCGTCGCGCTATCAGCACCGCGTCCTCTTCTGGGGGATCCTGGGCGCGCTCGTGATGCGCGGTGCGTTCATCGCAGTAGGGGCGCTTCTCCTCTCCACCTTCCACTGGGTCATCTACATCTTCGGCGCACTGCTGATAGTGACCGGAGCGAGGATGGCGCTGCGCGAGGAGCATCCGCCGAACATCGAGGGTAACCCACTCGTGCGGCTGGCAGCGCGCATCATACCGATAACGACGCGCTACCACGGTCAGAAGTTTTTCGCCGTCGAGAACGCGAAGCGAGTTGCCACCCCGCTCTTCCTCGCCGTGCTGCTGGTGGAGTTCACTGACCTCATCTTCGCGCTCGACAGCATCCCCGCCATCTTCGGGATCACCCGCGATCCGTTCCTCGTCTACACGTCGAACGTGTTCGCCATCCTCGGTCTGCGCGCGCTCTACTTCGTGCTGGCCGGCGTGGTGGCCCGCTTCCACCTCCTCCGTTTCGGCCTCGCCGCGATTCTGGTCTTCGTGGGAGTGAAGATGCTGATCGACGGCTTCTACGAGATCCCCGTCTTCATCGCCCTCACCGTGATCGCCACCATCCTCGCGATTACAATCGTGGCGTCGTTGTTGATACCGAAGAAGAGTTAAAAGGGAACAGGGGACAGGAAACGGGAAACAGGTACCGGCTCGTGGGGAGAGAGCCCTCTACTCCAAGGCAGTTACCTGCTTCCTGTCTCCTGTTCCCTGTTTCCTTTCACCTCCTCTCCATCGCGTCTCGTATATCCAGCAGGATTTCGAAGTAGAGCTGCTCGCGGCGGTAGGCGAAGTCGAGGGTGGACATCTGCTTGGGGTCGTCGGCGGCCTTGGCGCGCTCGAAGGCCTCGCTGTACATCTCGTCGAGGTTGGTGAGGATCCGTTCGCGGGAGCGGGACATACCGATTTTCTCGATAGCTCGGAGGATGAGTCGCGGTGGCTCGACCTCGGCCGGCGCGGGCAGCCGTTTATCGGCCTCCTTGAGAAGGAAGCGCTTGGCCGCCCCCAACATGGCGCGACGGGAGTTGGTCGGATCGGGGATCATGGTGCGGATGCGGTGCGAATCGGAGAGCGCAACCGGCGATCGACGCGCTCCGACTCACGGTAGGCGGAACTTATCCGGGGTAGTGAGAGGGCGGAAGGGAACAGGAAACAGGGAACAGGGAACAGGAAACAGGAACTGCTTCCACATAGAGGGCTCTCTCCTGAGGAGCCGGTACCTGTTTCCTGTTCCCTGTTTCCTCTTCCCCGTTTCCTGTTCCCTGTTTCCTGTTCCCCGTTTCCTGTTCCCCGTTCCCTGTTTCCTGTTTACTCCCATTCCCTTCCCTCCCCGGCTCCGCTAAATTTCGAGTTACGAAAGGGGAGTAGCCACGCGAGTCGAGTGCTCGCGCGGTCGGATCGTCAGGACTGCGGCCGGGGAATCAGAGGTCGCACGGTTCGATCGGGATCCAGGTGGATCAGGCGAGACCTTTCGCGGAGGCCGACAGAGATGTCGGCGTGCGCGAAAGGGCTCGCCTTTTGCGCATCCACACCCCTGGAGAGTGCCATGAACAATCTCAAGGTCTTCGTGCTGATGGCGGGGCTCACCGCCCTGCTGATCGCGATAGGCGGCTACTTCGGCGGCCAGAGCGGTATGCTGATCGCCTTCATCCTGGCGGCCGGGATGAACTTCTTCATGTACTTCAGCTCCGACAAGATGGTGCTGAAGGCCTATCGTGCACGGGTGGTAGATCAGTCGAGCGCTCCCGAGCTCTACGCGCTCGTGGACGATCTCCGTCAGAAGGCGGGACTCCCCATGCCGACGCTCGCCATCTCGCCGCAGCAGCAGCCTAACGCATTCGCTACCGGCCGCAACGCGGATCACGCGGTGGTCTGCGTCACCGAGGGAATCCTGCATACGGTGAGTCGCGACGAGCTGGCGGGCGTTCTGGGCCACGAGCTGGCTCACGTGAAGAACCACGACATGCTCCTGCAGACCGTCGCTGCTACGATCGCAGGTGCGATCACCAACCTCGCGCACTTCGGCTTCTTTTTCGGAGGAATGGGGAACGACGACGATGGCGGAAGCCCACTCGCCGGTCTGGCGATGCTCTTCCTCGCGCCGATCGGCGCGATGCTGATCCAGTTCGCCATCAGCCGTCAGCGCGAGTTCAAGGCCGACGCCGTGGGCTCCCGCATCAGCGGAAGGCCGCTCGAGCTGGCCGGCGCGCTCCGCAAGCTCGACGCGGCCGCGCACCGCATCCCGATGAACGTCTCCCCCACCGCCGCACAGCTCGCGATCGTCAACCCGCTCGCGGCCTTCGGCAACCGGGGCATGGTGAACCTCTTCTCCACCCACCCCTCCACCGCCGACCGCATCACCCGCCTCGAGAAGCTGGCGAGGGAGATTGGGGAGGGGCGTTAGTAGTAAGAGAACGCGGAGAGCAGGAACGGCTAGAGGGTTCAGGGGGCAGGGTTCAGGAGCTGCCCGACGGTCGAGGTCTCGACTCCGAGGAAGTACCTGAACCCTGAACCCTGCCCCCTGAACCCTGGGGTTTCACTGCCTTCTGCTTTCTCTCTCCCCTCCCCTACCCTATCCTCCCCGCCGCCCTCTGCACTCTCTCCGCGTACTCATAGGGGGATTCGTCGGCGGAGCGTCGGGGGAGGACGAACGCCTCCTCCTGCGGACTCGAGGAGTCGGGGTCGTTGATCATGCGGTCGCCGCCGGCCTCGGAGACGGCGGCCTCGAAGCGCTCCACAGCGTCGAGCATCTCCACTAGCTGCTCGCTGCTCTCGTCGCCGGTGAGGTCCACACCGCGCGCACTCAGCGTCGCCGCCACCGACGAGGAGACGTTCCGACGCTCCTCCTCGCGACCGGGGTCGAGCGCCTCTTGCCTGGCTTCCCAGGATTCGCTGGACTCGTTCATCCTTGCTGCCTCCGAGCTGGAATGGGGAATGGCTCGCTTCAATTCCAGTGCCGTGCGCCGCCCGCACGCCCCGCTCGTGTAGCGAACGGCGAGGCGCCACGGCGGAATCGTGAACGAGTCCGGCTCGCTCGCAATAACGAATGACGGTGCGCCGACAGCTGACTTCGCGTAGTATCAGACCATGCCTCACGTGAAAACCTTCCCCGGCGACATCACGGCATCGGTTGCCGATGCGGCCGGCGACGACCGACCTCCGCTCCTTCTGATCCACGGGATGTTCGGCGGCGCGTGGCAGTTTGCCGACTGGCAGCGCCGGCTGGTGGAACGGGGGCGCTCGAGCGTCGCGATCGACCTGCGTGGCCATGGCACCAGCGGCACGGTCGCCGACATCGGCCGCATTTCGCTGGACGACTACGTTGACGACGCGCTCGCCGTGGCACGCGAGCTGGGCGCCCCACCGGCCGTGGGCCATTCGATGGGGGGCCTCATCGCGCAGAAGCTCGTGGAAAAGGGCGCAGTGTCGGCGGCCGTGCTCGTCTGCGCCGCGCCACCGCGCTGGATCAGCGCTCTCAGCGCATCGCTCCTGGAGCGCATGGTGAAGTACGCGCCTGCGCTCGCCTTCTCCCGCCCGCTGGTGCCGCTGCGCTCCGATGCCGACGCGCTCTTCCTCGGCCGCCTCCCCGCGCCGGAGCGCGATCGCGTCTTCGAGCGAATCCAGCCGGAGAGCGGCCGCGCCGCGCGCGAGCTCGCGCTGGGCAGCATGTCCGTAGATGCGAAGCGCGTGAGCCACCCCATGCTCTCGATCGGCGCGGCCGACGATCGCTTCCTCCCGCCGCGCATCGCGCGCGCGATCGCGAAAAAGTACGACTGCGAGCACCGCGAATACGCCGGTCACGGGCATTACATCATCGCCGAGCCGGGGTGGGAAAAGGTAGCCGACGATGTGGCGGCATGGCTCACCGCGCGGACCTGACGCCCTTTCGACGCGCTACAACGCGAACATCACCACCAGCTCGGCCACGATCAGCAGCACGATCGCGATCTCCAGCGCCTCGGCGCGCGAAGCCTGCGCTTCATCGTTGAGCATGGCGTACGTCTCGCGGATGATGGCGAGCTTGCGATCGATCCCGCTCCGCCACACCCGACCACGGAAGATGTCGAGAGCCGCGCTGTACACCCGCGCCAGGTAGACGTCGTCGGTCACCTTGAGCGAGTTCTCCACCCGCTCCACGACCTCCGTGGAATCGGCCACCACGGTCTGGAGATCGCCGAGCAGCGGAGCGTAGCGCCGGATGATCCGCGCGAGCCCTGCACGGCGCGCGCTGGCGACGCGGGAGTACATCATCGGGAGCTGCGCGTCGAGGAGCGCGTCGTACACACGCAGCTCCAGAAGCTGCGCGTTGGCGAACTCCAGGATGTACTGGACATCTGTGTCCTCGACCGCGGGCTCCACCACCAGCGCGTTGTCCCAGGTGAGGATGGCGAGATCATCCGAGTAATACGAGAAGCGATTGGGGAGGAGCTCGCGCAGCGCCACGTGCGAGAGCGGCCGCCGCTCGTTGAGGAGGAGCGGCGCCACATCCTCGTCGCGGAGCACCTCGGTCGAGAGCTCCCCGCCCTCGGGATCGGTGAAGCGCGTGATCCGGAAGACCACGTAATCTTCGGTGACCGAGGCGATGGTACGCCGCTCGATCGCCGGCTCCATACGCGTGACGAGCGCGTCGAGATGCCGCATGAACAGCGGGGTGAGATCAGTGCGGACGTCCACCGCGTTGCCGAAGTCGGCGTACTCCATCCACGACACGCGCGGCGGCGCTGGCACCCTCAACCTGAGCGACACGACGCCGAAGTCGAAGATCCGCGCCGAGACCTCGGCGTCCACCTCCCTCCCATCTATCGAGATGCGCTCCGTGGCGAGCGTGACGGTGACGGGCGGGTTCTTGATCTGGATCGCCTGCCCTTCGCCGCGGAGCGGACGCGCACGCTCGGGCGCGCTGGCGGAGAGGAGCTCGAGCGCGCGCGCGAGATGAATCTCGTAACCGACATCGAAGAGCCGGTACACGATGGCCGAGCCCTCCACTCGCGCGCTCGCGAGCAGCCTGCCGCCGGGGCCCGGTGGAGTGGGGAGAGTCGCGTCCGCCGTCATTCCACTTTCTTGTTGTCCCCCGGCGGCGCGTGATACAGGTATTCCGTTACCACGCGTCCATGCAGCAGGTGCTCGCGAACTATCCGTTCGGCACCGTACACGTCCACGCCGGCGTACCAGACGTCGTCGGGGTACACCACCACCATGGGACCGGAGCCGCACTGGTTCATACAGCCGGCGTGATTGACGCGAACTATTCCCTTCAGTCCCGCCGCGGCAGCTCCCTTCTTGAGGGCCGCGTGAACGGCCAGCGAGCCCTGCGCGGGGCACGTGCCGCCAGACGTGCAGACGAAGACGTGATGCTTGTATTGACCCATGGTGGAATGTACAGTCGGCTTGCTCGCCCACACAGCCGGACGGTAGGATTCGATCGACTACTTTCGGAGGCGATCGAAACACCATGACCAGTCAACCAGAAGCCTGGCTGCGCGGCCCGATGCCAGGCATTGATCCATACCTCATGCCGGCGGCTCACGCGCTCATGCAGGCGTCGGAGGATCTCGAGCATGCGGCGCGCGGACTGACCGCCGAGCAGCTCTGGGCGCGCCCCGGAGGTGCGGCCGCGCCCGGCTTTCACCTTCGCCACATCGCGGGCGTGATAGACCGGCTCTTCACGTATGCACGTGGCGAAGCGTTGGATGATTCGCAGCGCGAGGCGCTCTCGGCGGAGAGTACGCCCGGCGATTCCCCGCCCGGAGCCGACGTGCTCATAGCGCGGGCGCAGCGAGCCATCTCCACGGCGCTCGATACCTTCCGCGACACTCCGCGCGAGAAGCTTCTCGAGCCGCGCGCGGTCGGGCGCAAGAAGCTCCCGTCCACGGTGCTCGGCCTGTATTCGCACGCTGCGGAGCACGCGCAGCGGCACACCGGCCAGCTCATCACCACGGCGAAAATCGTCCGCGCGAGCCCCGAATGGCAGTCTTCGACGACTTCCTGAAGCTCGACATCCGAGCGGGTGTGGTGCTCGTTGCCGAAGAGTTCCCGGAAGCGCGCAAGCCCGCCATCAAGCTTCGTATCGACTTCGGTGAGGAGATCGGGATCAAGCGATCGAGCGCGCAGATCACCGCGCGCTACACGCCGGAGGAGCTGGTGGGACGGCAGGTTATCGCTGTGGTGAACTTTCCTCCGCGCCGCATCGCCGGTTTCGAGAGTGAAGTGCTCGTGCTCGGCGCCTACTCGGAGGCGGGCGAGGTGGTGCTTCTCGCGCCCGACACGTCCGTCCCGCGTGGGGCCGTGGTGGGGTGAGTCGAAGAGCCCGCGCGCGGCCGCCGCGCGCACTTGACAACGAAGCGCACAGCGATCCAACTTCGGACAGCGAGGCAGATCGCCCGCGCGGTTGTATGCCATGCGGCTCAGTGCCGAGTCCGCATTCCGCCGTCTTCGACTCCAGCTCCTGGAACTTTCGGCCCCACCACGGACATGATCTTACAGATGGCAGCGTCGGAGCAGGGCGAGGGCCGCGCACACGACCACCGAATCCTTCGGTACATAACCGGATGCATGTGCACTCGTTGCATGTGTGTGCACTGTTGCGCCGCCGAAGGCCGGGGCGGAGGAGTCCATCCGGTGTGACGGCGTAATTCACATCCGCGATGCTCTGCTTCCGCCGGCCTCTCTTCGAGAGTGGCCGGTTTTTTCATTCATTGCCCCAGCGAGGATGCGCGATCCCGCTGGGGAGTGACCGGTTCTCGCGATTTTGCAGGTCATCAAATTCAACCGAGGGACCCGACGATGACTACCGCCGCTGCACCAGACAAATCGCTGCAGGATCGAGGCTACGCGCGCCCAGACGTGCTCGTCTCCACCGATTGGCTGGCCGAGCACCTGAACGATCCGTCCATCCGCATAATCGAGAGCGACGAGGATGTACTCCTCTACGACATGGGCCACATCCCCAACGCACAGAAGGTGGACTGGCACGCGGACCTCAACGATCCGGTCGTGCGCGACTACGTCAATCGCGAAGCTTTCCAGAAGCTCCTTCGCGCGAAGGGGATCGACGACTCCAAGACGGTCATCTTCTACGGTGACAAGAACAACTGGTGGGCCACGTATGCCTTCTGGGTCTTCCAGCTCTTCGGCTTCGACAACGCGAAGATCCTGGACGGTGGTCGACTGAAGTGGGAGCAGGAGGGACGTCCCATGGTCACCGACGTGCCGCGCTTCGAGCGCACCAGCTACACGGCCCCCGAGCGCTCCGACAAGGAGATCCGCGCTTTCCGCGACCAGGTGCGCAAGCACGCCGAATCCCGGAAGCCGCTCATCGACGTCCGCTCGCCCGACGAGTTCTCCGGCGCCAAGACTCACATGCCGGACTACCCGCAGGAGGGAGTGCTGCGCGGCGGGCACATTCCTGGCGCCAAGAACGTTCCATGGTCGCGTGCCGCGAATCCGAACGGAACCTTCAAGAATGCCGACGAGCTCCGCGGGATATACGAGAACGAGATCGGAGTGAAGCCGGGCGATGACGTGATCACCTACTGCCGAATCGGAGAGCGCTCCGCTCACACCTGGTTCGCGCTCACCTACCTGCTGGGTTACGACAAGGTCCGCAACTACGACGGAAGCTGGACCGAGTGGGGTAACTCGGTGGGGCTGCCAATAGAGAAATGACCACACCGCCGATGCCGGATACCCGAGAGCCGATCACCGAGGCGCCGCCGCCCGACAACACGATCTTCGCCCAGTGGCAGGGCGACCATCGATTCGACATCGGCCGCGAGCGCGGCCCCGTCGTGCGCGTCGATGGTGACGCGGCTACGGGGCCATCGCCGGTCGACACGCTACTCGGCGCGCTGGCGAGCTGCGCCGCGGTAGATGTGGTGGACATCCTCGCCAAGCGGCGTACGCCGGTCGCCACGCTGGAAGTGAAGGTGGCTGCGCGACGCGCGAACTCCACCCCGCGCCGCCTGACGCACGTGCAACTCGCGTTCAGGATCACCGGCGAAGGGATCGAGCGCGAGCATGCCGAGCGTGCCATAGACCTCTCGATCAACAAGTACTGCTCCGTACGCGACTCACTGGACCCGAAGCTGCCCATCGAGTGGACTCTGGCGTTGAACGATTCCCCGATGCTTCGCACAACCGGTTGATATGCGAGTCGCTGCACCAGGCGGTATCCGAATAGATGACTTCATAGGCCATACCCCAACTGTCCGGCTGGAACGCGTCACCGAGGCCACAGCCGCCGAGGTGTGGCTCAAGGTGGAAGGGATGAATCCGGGCGGTTCGATCAAGGACCGCACCGCGCTAGGCATGGTGGCCGATGCCGAGGCGCGCGGCATACTGAAGCCCGGACAGTGCATCGTCGAGCCGACCTCGGGGAACACGGGGATTGGTCTCGCTCTCATCGCGGCGGCGCGCGGTTACCCGCTCATGCTCTGCCTGCCTTCGAGCATGAGCGAGGAGCGGAGGCGCACGCTCCGCGCGTACGGTGCCGAGCTGGTGCTCACCGATCCCGAGCTGCGCATGATTGCCGCTATCGCCGAGGCGGAGCGCATCCGCGACGAGACCGGTGCGTGGATGCCCAACCAGTTCACCAACCCCGCCAACCCGCGCATCCACTACGAGACCACCGGCCCCGAGCTCTGGGAGCAGATGCAGGGCCGTCTCGATGCTTTCGTGTACGGAACGGGAACTGGAGGGACGATCTCGGGCGTCGGTCGCTTCCTCAAGGAGCGCGATCCGGACATCAAGGTGATCGCCGTCGAGCCGGCGCGCTCCGCAGTGCTGAGCGGCGGCGAGCGCGGGCAGCACCAGTTCCAGGGAATGGGCCCCGGCTTCATCCCCGACAACCTCGACCGCTCGCTCATCGATCGAGTCATTCCCGTGTGGGAGGAGGACGCCTTCCCGCTCGCGCGTCGGCTGGCGCGCGAGGAGGGATTGTTCGTCGGAATGTCGAGCGGCGCCATCACATGGGCCGCGCTCCAGGTGGCGCGCGAGCTGGGCCCGGGGAAACGAGTCGCGATGATCAGTCCGGATTCGGGCGCGCGCTACCTCTCGACCTCGCTCTTCGCCGACGACCCGTAACTGTCAGCCCCGTCGCCTTCCGCCGCGAGCAGCTCCCGCGCGGCTCCGCGCGCTGCATTGCCAGTGCATCATTCCTCGCGCAACGCCTCCGTCGGATCGAGGCGCGAGGCGCGCCACGCCGGAAGAAGTGCGGCTCCCATGGCGACGCCGCCGAGCATCAATGCCGAGAGAATGAGCGTCGCGGGATCGGTGGCCTCGAGCCCGAAGAGGAACGACTTCACGAAGCGCGTGGTCGCCAGCGCCAGAAGCACGCCCGCGACCGTCCCGACCAGCACGAGCAGCCCGGCCTCGCTCACGATCATGCGCAGCACTCGCTCTCTCCCGGCGCCGAGCGCGAGTCGGATGCCGATCTCGTTGCGGCGGCGTGCGACGCCGTACGACAACGTTCCGTAGAGTCCGATCACGGCCAGCAGCAGCGCCAGCGCTCCGAAGAAGCCGGAAAGCGTCGCGAGGAGACGGGGGCGCGCGAGCGATGCAGAGACCTGCGCCTGCAGCGTGGTGAGGTCGAGCGAGATGGCGGGATTTACCGATGCCACCAGATCCTTGACGGCTCCGGAAAGAGTCGTGAGCGAGCCGTCCGTTCTCAACTCGAGGTTGATGAACTTCTCCGGATCACTCCCGGCGCCGAAGGGGAGGTAAACGGTGGGCTGATTCTCTTCGGTGAGTGCCTGATACTTCGCGTCGCGTACGACTCCCACTATTTCCATCGCCGCGCCGGTACTGTCGCCCCGCTGGACGCTGAAGGTCCTGCCGATCGGGTTCACTTCCCCGAAGAATTGGCGCGCCATCGACTCGTTGACGATGGCCACTGGATTGGGCCGACCCTGATCCGCCGGCGTGAAATCGCGACCGGCGACGAGGCCGGTCCCCAGCGTGGCGAAGTAGCCGTCACTCACCTGGTTGAAGAACGCCAGTGCATCGCGCATCCCGCCGGGCGTGTAGCCGGGCACGACGAGCACGTCGTTCCAGGACATCGAGCCGATCGGCGTGGTCAACGAGGTGCTCGCCGAGCGTACGTCCTGCAGCTCGCGCGCGCGCGTCAGGAGCTCGTTCTGCGTCTCGAGGAGCCGCGAGCCCGTGAAGCCGGTGTTCCCGAAGTCGAGCTGCGCGAGCAGCACGCCATCGCGACGGAAGCCGGGATCCAGCGTGGTCAGTTTGCGGAAGCTCCCGAGGAGAAGACCGGCGGCCATCACCAGCAGGAGGGAGAGTGCCACCTGTCCGACGACGAGCGCCTTCCCCACTCTCTGGCGCCCCTCGCCGCGCACCACGCCGCGGCCGCCCGCCTTCATCGCCTGCTGCGGATCCACACGCACCGCGCGCCAGGCCGGCGCGACGCCGAAGAGGATGCCCGTGACGACCGACACCAGGACGGTGAAAGCCAGCACTCGCCCATCGATCGCGAGATCGAGCCAGATCCCATTCCCCGGGCCGGTGGAGAGATAGCGCACGAGAAGTCGGCTGGCCCACCGGGCGAAAAGCAGCCCGGCGCCGGCGCCGATCAGCGAGAGGAGGAGACTCTCGGTGAGAAGCTGGCGCACGAGGCGTGCCCTGCTCGAGCCTATGGCGAGTCGCACCGCGATCTCGCGCTGGCGCGCGGCCGCGCGGGCAAGAAGCAGGTTGGCGATGTTGGCGCACGCGATGAGGAGTACGACGCCGACCACCACCATGAGCGTGTACAGGGCGCGCTGGTATCGGTCGCGCAGCGTGGAGAGCCCGCCCGCCGCGGGGCGGGCGCCAAGGGTCATCTTCAGATAATCGTCCTGGTCGGCGACGCGCCAGTTGGGCGGGAGCGTAGCCGCGAAGACGCCCGGCGAGTGCGCGGCGAGCGCCGCGCGCACCTGAGCCTCGCTCAGCCCTGGAACCGGACGGCCGACGATGGTGAGATACCAGCGCGAGCGCGCGTCGAGGATGTCGGGCCCGAAGAAGATCGGCTGGGTGCAAAGCGGTACGTAGACGTCGACCGAGCTACCCACCTCCATGCCGAAGAACGATGGTTCGACCACTCCTACGACATCGAACGGATGGCCATCGAGGGAGAGGCGATGGCCCACGGCACTCGCGACTCCGCCGAGCTCACGCTGCGCGAAGGCGTCGCTCACTACGGCCACGGGCGCGCAGCCGCGCTGGTCGTCGCTCCGCTGCAGCAGGCGTCCACCGCCAGGCGAGGGATGAACCCCCAGCGTGGCGAAGTAATCACCGCTCACCCAGCTTCCGTTCGCGTAGCGGACGAGCCCACCATTCGAGAGGTCGAACCGGGTGTCACCGTAGGCGAAGACGCCGGAGAAGACGTCCTTCCCCACCCCATCGCGGATCTGCTCCCAGATCGGATTGGTGAAGGTGGGGTTGCTCAGATCCCCGTGCGACTCACCCTGCCGGGAGTTTTCGTCGCCCGTCGTGATGTCGAGCAGCTGTTCGGGGTCCTCCACCGGGAGCGATTCGAGCACCACCGTGTTGGTGAGACTGAAGATCGCGGTGTTGGCGCCGATCCCGAGCGCGAGCGACAGAATGGTGACCAGCGCGAAGCCCGGGCTGGCACGCAGAGCGCGCAGTGCGTAGCGCACGTCGGCCGCGAGCGACTCCAGCCAGACGATCACGTCGGTATCGCGCGTACGCTCCTTCTGGATCGTGCGATTCCCGAAGCGCCGGCGGGCCTCCCTCACGGCGGCCTCGCGACTCATCCCGCGGCGCACCAGTTCATCCGCGCGCTCGGCGATGTGGAATTCCATCTCGCGGTCGATTTCGCGCGAGAGACTGCCGGAGCGCAGGAGGTTTGCGAGACGATTGTACCACGCCATTGGACGTTTCCTCGAGCTGACGGATCGCTGGACGCGAGCGAGCGGATCAGGCGAAGCGGAGCACGCGGGCAACCCCATCGGTGAGCTGCTCCCACTGCTCCTCCTCGGCGGCGAGCTGTCGCCTTCCGGCAGCCGTGATGGTGTAGAAGCGCGCTTCCCTGTTCGTGTCCGTGGTCCCCCACTTTCCGCGAATCCAGCCGTCCTGCTCCATGCGGTGGAGCGCCGGGTAGAGCGACCCCTCCTCCACGCGCAGGAGGTTGTCCGAGGTCTGCTGGATGAGCGCGGTCATGGCGTACCCGTGCAACGCGCCGCGGGATGCGAGCACCTTGAGCACCAGGAGCGCGAGCGTACCGCGCAGGACGTCGGCTTTCTGTCGGGGCATTGGATTACCTAGCGTTCTATGTATAGATGGCTATGTAAGGATGCGGATCGCTGCGGCGGCTGTCAATAGCTGTCGCGCGAATCGATGGCGGCGCCGCTCTGGTTCTGGTGGGTCCGCTCGCCCGGATCAGCCAGAGTGGTCGTTGATCATCCGCCACCCGTCGCCGGTGCGTGCCCAGACGGTGGAGAAGAGTCCTCTCCTCTCTGGACGGCCGCCTCCGGTCAGAACGAACTCACCGTTGACGAGGGCGTAGTCGGCGCCGAGCATGCGGACGCGGATATGCTCGTAGTGCAGCGCCTGCGCGGGACGGCCCTCGCGCCAGAAACCGGCGCGCATCGTCCGCTCGATGGCCGCCTTCCCCACATCGAAGCTGCCCGCCCCCGCGCCGACCGCGGAGTCGGCGTACGGCGACATGTAGGTGGCCAGGTCGCCCCGGTTCCACCCCGCAGCCGTCGAATCGAAGAGCGCGCGGATCGCCGCTTCGTCGCCGGCGGACGGTGCCTGCCAGGGGACCCCGTTCGCGGGCTGCAGCGCCGGCGTGCTCGCGGTACACGCCGCGATGGCCAGGGTGGCCGCGGCTCCGATCGCTACGAGATATCGCACGTTGTGCATTCGAAGCTTCCTGTTGGTCCTGTTGGTGTGGATAATATCGGAGGCTGCGGGCCGCCGGGCGTGAGGGTGCCGGGATCAGTCGGCGTCGCGTGGCAGCGAGCCCCGCTCCTCTATAGCGTTCGAACCTCGGCCACCGCGGCGAGCGCGTCGGCGATCTCGCGCGAGAGCGCCCGCGCCTCCTGCGTGGCCGATGAGACATCCG
>DATCXR010000534.1:0-10834 GCA_036565685.1 Gemmatimonadaceae bacterium | reverse complement strand
GGGCAGAGATCTCGAGCAGGAGCTTTTGGGGGAACTGCTCCCGCACCCAGAGTCCTGCCCACCCGGGCAGAACCGGAGGTGAGGGAGCAGTTCCCCTTTTTCTTTTCTGCTCCTTGCGGCTGGTAGCTTGGCTCCCTGTGCCGTTCTCCGCGTTCTCCGCGGTCCTCCGCGTTCTCCGCGTTCCTAACCGAGGGGGACTCGGACGCCGAGATGCAGCCGGATCGGCCAGAGAGGGCCCTACTGTCCGGAGCCTTCTCCGCGTCCTCTCAGTTCACCTCCGCGACCTCCGCGTCCGCAGGTCCGCGCGATGAGCCACGCCCCCGAGATGATGCCGAACACGCGCGATGTACCACCCCGTCCGCAGGTCCGCGCGATGAACCAAGCGTGCGCTTGCCCAGCCCGCTCGCGATTAACGACCTGACCCGGTCGTTTCCCCGGCGGCGGCGCGGTCGAGAACGGACCAGAGCTCGTCCACTCGTCGGCCGAGCGACAAAAGGTCGGAGTCGTTCTCGATCACGAAGTCCGCGCGAGCGCGCTTCAGCTCGGCCGGCATCTGCGCGGCGATCATCTTCATCGCTTCGTCGTGCGAGAGCCCGCGGTCGTTCACCAGCCGCTCGAGCCTTACCGAGCGAGGGGCGTCGACGAGAACGAGGAAGTTGAATTCGTCGGTGAGCTGACGCTCGAAGAGTAGTGGGATGTCGCACACTACCAGCCGCTCGCCACGGGCGCGCGCGGCGGCCACCTCTTCATCGCGCAGGCGCGCGACTTCCGGATGCACGATCCCGTTGAGCACCTCGAGCTCCTCCGCGTGCTCGAAGACTATCTCGCGCAGCGCGGCGCGATCGAGCGTGCCGTCTTCCGCGAGCATCCGCTCGCCCCAGCGCTCCACTATCGCGCGCAGCGCGGGAGTATCGGGCTCCACCGCGCGGCGCGCGAGGATGTCGGCGTCTACCACCAGCGCGCCGCGCTCGGCGAGGAGTAGGGCCACGGTGGACTTTCCGCTGGCGATGTTCCCGGTGAGACCCACGAGGAACATGGGCTTCACTCGCGCGGACGCCCCGGGCGTCCGCCTCCAGGGCGCCGCTCGCCGCGTTCGCCGCGTGGGCTCCGCTCACCGCGGCCGCCGCGTTCGAAGCGATCGCCACGGTCGGGGCGCTCGCCCCGCGAGGAGCGCTCCCCACGATCGGTGTGCGCGCCGCGCTCGAAGCGTCCCCCTCGTTCGCCGCGATCGGGTCGTTCGCGCCTCTCACCCCTTTCTGCTCGATCGCCACGCTCCGCTCGCTCACGTGCCGGAGGACGCCGCACGGCTCGTTCATCCCTATCGGCGGGCGCGCCCTGATCCACCCGCGCCACGATGCGCCGGCCACGGAGCGTGACGCCGGTGAGGCGCGTTGCGATCTGCTGCGCGCGGTCGAGTGGAACCTCCACCAGCGAGTGATTCTCGCGCAGCTCCACCTTCCCGATTCGACCGCCCGGCACGTCCGCCTCGTTGGCGATCGCGCCCACCAGATCGCGCGCGGTGATTCCGTCGCGTTCACCGGCATTCACGAAGAGCCGCGTGCTGCGCGGAGATTCGGCCGACACTGTCGCGGCGGCGGCTCTTTCCTGGGCGCGCTCGCGCTCCAGGAGCCAGAGCGCGGCACCCGCCACCTCGGCTCCGTCGTACTCCACCAGGAGCGGCTCGATGGCAAGCAGCTCGCGCGTCGGCACGCCGCCCTCCAGAGCGCGCCGGAGCTCGTCGCGCAGCTTCTCCTCGCGCGAGCGCGCGCCGGCCGCCGCTCCCGTGAGCGTGTAGGGCGTCAGCTTGCCCGTGCCGCAGAGAGCGCGAAGAGTCGGTTGCTGGCGAGGAGTGATGAGCGCTACGATGAGCGGCTCCCCCTCCGCGAGATCACGCAGCACACCCGGGTTGGGCGGCAGCTCGAAGAGCACCACGAGCGATGCTCCTGGCACGGACTCTCCTCGCGTCAGCACGAGCGGAGAGTCGGCGCCCTCGTAGCCGAGCGAGCGTATCAGCGACTCCACCTTCGCCGCGGTCTCGTTCGTGTTGGCATAGACCGCCGCGCGTGGGGGGTCGATGTCGTCGAGCAGCCGCCTGAGCGCGGCGGGGCGCGTCTGGGGAGCCACGATCGTGTAGCGCGCGTCGATCGGCACGCTTTCCAGCCAGTCGAGCTCCGTGGCACCGCTGCGGCGCGGACGACGGGCGTAGCGCTCCACGAGAGCATCCACGGCGTCGGTGGTGCGCGACGTGACGATCGCGCGGGCTGCCTCCTTGGGGATCTCCGATACCACCGCCTCGAGCGCCTCGGTGAGGCCGGCTTCCACGATGGCATCAGCCCAGGCGATGACCAGGGTGGTCACGGAATCGAGCTTGATGCGGGAGCTCTGGACGAGATTGAGAATCTCGTCCGGAGCGCCGGCGAGCGCGCTCGGTGTGCCGGATGCGAGGAGGCGCGCGGCCCGCCGCGCCGTTGTCACGGGGAGGACCGGAACGCGAACGTCCTCGGGCGCGCGCGCCGCGACCGCCGCGACCGCGATGGCGACCTCGGCGTCGGGGGTGAGGACGAGGAGCTGGATGCCGGAAACATCGCGCTCCACGCGCGCCAGCGCGGGTGCGATGAACTCCGAGACGGCAGCCGCGTCGTGCGCGACCTCGTGAAGCACGTTCTGGTTCCTGCCGACTCCGGCGCGTTCACCCACGCCGGTCCCCGCATTCGGTTTCTCCACCCATCCCTCCGTTGTCAATTGGCGCGACGTCGCCCGGGCGACTAAAGTATACAACGGTACACATCTTCACTCCACACGCAGGAACCCGATCGTGACCGTAACCACCGCTCGAGGCGCGTTCACTCCATCAGCCAACGTTGCTAAGCTCAAGGAGTCGGCCACCATCGCCGTCTCTTCGCGCGCGAAGGCGCTTCGCGCCGAGGGGCGCGACATCATAGATCTGGGGGCCGGCGAGCCGGACTTCGACACTCCGGAGTTCATACGCCGTGCCGCGCAGCGCGCCATAGACGCGGGCGCCACTCGCTACACCGCCACCGAGGGGATACTCCCCTTGCGCCAGGTGATCGCGCGTCGCGCGAACGATCTCTACAGCGGTGAGAGCGAGATCGCCGCGACCGACGTGGTCGTCTCCACCGGATCCAAGCAGTCGCTCTTCAACGCCTGCTTCGTGCTCTTCGGCCCCGGCGACGAAGTGCTGATCCCCACGCCGAGCTGGACGAGCTACTACGAGATGGTGACGCTCTCTCGCGCCGAGGCCGTGCCGGTGTACGGCGATCCCGCGAACGGCCTCAAGGTCACGGCCGAGAGCCTCGCGGCGGCTGCGACGGCGCGCACGAAGGGAGTGATGCTCAACTCGCCGTGCAATCCCACAGGTGCCGTCTACGACAGGGATGAGCTCGAGGCGATCGTCGCTTTGTGCGAGGAGCGCGGATGGTGGCTGATCAGTGATGAGATCTATCGCCGAATTTCCTATGGCGACGGGCCGGCGCTCTCGCTTCTCGAGCTTGCGTCGTCGCGTGAGCGGCTGATCGTCATCGACGGCGTCGCGAAGGCTTACGCGATGACCGGCTGGCGCATCGGCTGGATGGTCGCTCCTCGAGCGGTATCGAAGGCCGTGACCGCGCTGCAATCGCACACCACGTCGAACGCGGCAGCCGTTTCGCAGCACGCCGCGCTCGCGGCGCTCACCGACCACGATGCCGCGGAGCGGGCGATCACCGGCATGGTTGCCGAGTTTCACGCGCGCCGCGACGCGATACTCGCCGAGCTGGCCGAAGAGCCGCGGCTTGGCTTCGTGCGCCCCGAGGGGGCGTTCTACGTGTACCTCGACGTCGGCGCCGTGGGCGGCCGCGAGTCGGATGCCGGCTCCGCTTTCGCGAAGGAGCTGCTCGAGCGTCACAACGTCGCGGCTGTGCCGGGCGCCGCGTTCTACACGCCGGATTGGGTGCGCCTCTCGTACGCAGCACCGCGCGAGCAGGTGCTCGAGGGTGTGCGTCGCTCGATCCAGACTTTTCGCGAGATGCTCGGCTGATCGCGTCGCTCCGAAGTGAGGACGCGTACGGTGCGGATGTAGCCGTGCGTGTCCCCACTTCACCGCGACGCTCGCTTCCCCTTTCCTCCGAGTCCATGATCACGACCATCGTGTTGATCAAGTGCGATCCGAAGTCGGTTCCGCAGTGTGCCAGGCGGCTTGCGGGAATCGAAGGTGTATCGGAGGTCTATTCCGTATCCGGCGCCTGGGACATCGTGGCCGTGGTGCGCGTGAAGGAATACGAGCGGATCGCGCAGGTAGTGACGGAAGAGTTCCCCAACGTGCCGGGCCTCGAGAGCACGCAGACACTCACCGCATTCCGCGCCTACTCGAAGCAGGACCTCGAGCAGGCGTGGGACATCGGCGTGGAGTAGCCGCGCCACCGACAACCGCGAGATAGATGAGCGACGAGATCAACGAATACATAGCCGGGCTCTTCGCGAGGGAGGATGAGCTTCTTCGAGAGTTGCGCGACGAGGCCACGCGCGCCGGGATGCCGGCGATCTCCGTCCCGCCTGAGACTGCGCGATTCCTGCAGGTCCTGGTGCGCGCGGCCAATGCTACGAGCGTGCTCGAGGTGGGAACGCTCGGCGGCTACTCGGCGATCTGGATGGCGCGCGCGATGGGGAAGGGAGGACGCATCCTCTCGCTGGAGATCGAGCCCGAGCACGCGGCCTTCGCGCGCAGGTACATAGAACGCGCCGGTCTGTCGCATGCGATCGAGGTCCGCGTGGGGCCGGCGCTCCAGCTCCTGCCTACGCTCGACGGGGAGAAGTTCGACATCGTATTTCTCGACGCCGACAAGGAGCCCCTCCCCACCTACCTCGACTGGGCGCTGCGACTGCTCCGGCCGGGCGGGCTGGTGATAGCCGACAACACGCTGCGCGGCGGAAAGGTGGTCGACCCTTCGGCCGACGAGCCCCAGCTCCGCGCGATCCGCGAGTTCAACAGGAAGCTGGCTTCGAGCCCGCGCGTAACGGGACTCGTCGTCCCGATCGGCGACGGCGTGGCCGTGGGCGTGCTCGAGCCGTAGCACGACTCGACCTGCCGAGTCGGCTCGCGCGCGCTCACTCGAGCGCGGCGAGCACTCGCCTACTTCTGTTCAATCCCGAGTGGCCCAGAGAATCGCGTTGAACAGCATCTTGAAGGTGCCCTCGGTCTGCGCGCGATTCTGCACGCGGAAGCCGAACATCACCACCTTCCCCTTTCCACGAGTGAAGGCCACTGCCGCATCGCGGCGCTTCAGCCGGTCGAGGCCGGTCGCCCAACCGGAGAGGAGGATGTCCTCGCTCGCCGCCGGATAGGTCGCCACCGCCAGGCGACGCACGCCTGGGGGCGGGGGCGCGGTAGCGTACGCGATCGCATCATCCACGAAGATCGCCGCTTCGCCCGGCATCCCGTAGTTGATCGGATTGCTCTCATCGATCTGCGCCCGCAGGAGCGAGCCGGGCACCGAGAACTCGTCGTCATCCACGTTCTCGAGAGCGTTCCGCACGGGGAGATTCATCTCGTCGGTGACGAGCTCGCCCGAGGCGGCGAGGGTGATCAGAGTGCCGCCAGCGTCCACGAACGCCCGGAGCGCCGCGAGCCCTTCATTTCCGATTCCTCCCGCGTACTTCGGTGGCAGCTCCTCGACGGAGCGCCCGCGCCCGCCGGCAGCCGAGTGTCCGGTGAGGATGATGCTCTTCGAAACCGACGGGAGGATGATCGCGTCGAACGACGCCTTCAGCCTCCCGGCCTTCATCATGGCGTTGTCGATGCTCCTCGGCGCGAAGCCGTACTGCTCCAGCACGAAGCGCGTCCACCCTTCGTCCATCGAGGCATTCCACGGCTTGTAGAGTCCGATTCGTACGGGACGCTGCGCGACGATCGCGCTGGGGTTCTGCTGGAGCGCGGTGAGTACGACATGGTACTTCGAGGCCAGCTCGGCGAGGTCGGCGTTGTTCGGGATGATGAACGTTCCGGCGGGGAAGCTGGCGCCGTCGCTCCCCTCGAAGCGCTGCGTGGCTACGTTCACGCGACCACCGTTCGCGAGGAGGGCGTTCACCACGCGGTAGGCGTTGTTGTTGTTGCGACCGAGCGCGTAGGTCGCACCCCTCCCATCCAGGGCGCCCGGGGACCAGTCGGAGTCGGTGATCGGCTTTGCCGCCCTTGCGTCCGCGGCGGCCACCATCCCCTTCGTCACCTGCACGCCCATGAGGAGCGGGAGCGACCAGGTGGTGACGTCGTAGGGACGAAGGATCGGACCACCCGGTGTGGTCCGCACCTCCGGATAGCGCTGCGTCCCCAGCAGCTCCGCGATGAACTTCCCGTACGGCTGCGCGGTGGGGATCAGGAACTCGGAGGGGGTCACGAAGACCTCCGCTCCATTCTCGTCGAGCAGGTGCGCGAGCCGCGCTGCCGTCACCTCGGCGCGCTGGAGGCGAGGGATCCGCCAGTACTCGTTGGGCCGCCCTGCGGCGATCTGCTCGCGCGCCATGGCCAGCGTGCCGCGCATGAAATCCTGCGGGTGGTCGCCGACGGTCTCGAGCATCGCGTTGGCGGCGATTAGCTCGTAGTCCATGATGTCGCGCAGGCGCCAGACGCCGCCGGGCCACGGGTTCGGGAAATTCGTGGTGACCCGGTACTCTGCGAGCCCCTTGCCGCCGCCGGAGAGCTCGTTGCGATCGAACTCGATCGGCGTGGCCATGCGCGCCGACGCCAGCTCGATGATCATCGCGAAGATGTTCTTGAACTCCGGATTGCTGTCCACCGAGCCCGGGTAGTACGCGTCGAAGACGTACTGCGAGACGACGCCCGATTTCCCCGCCTGCTCGAGCCGCCATGCCATGTTGCTCCCGATCAGGTTGATGCCGCGCCACATCAGCGGGCTTACCGCGGGCGCTATCGGATCGGCGTAGGGCGGGACGAAGATGCGTGGACCGGAGGAGCCCATCTGGTGCACGTCGAGCCACACCTGCGGGTACCACTCCTTGTACGCGGTCCGCGTCATGGCCTTCGTTTCCTTCTGGGTGAGCATGTACCAGTCGCGATTGTCGTCGTGGCCGGCGTAGTGATGGTAGAGCCACGGCATGCTGCCGCCCTCGTAGGGAGTGCCGACGTACTTCCGATACCACTCGGTTTCCATGATCTGGCCGTCGGGATTCAGCGACGGGACGAGCAACAGGATGACGTCGTTCAGCCGGCGCTCGGTGTCCGGATCGGTGGCGGTGACCAGCTGGTACGCCAGCTCCATCGCCATCTGCGACGAGGCGATTTCGGTGGAGTGGATGTTGTTGGTCAGGAGGATGATCGCCTTCCCCGCGCTCACGAGCGAATCCACCTGCTGCTGCGAGAGGCCGCGCGGGTCGGCCAGTCGGCGCGCGATGTCCTGGTATCGCTTCCTGTTCCGAAGGTTCTCCGGGCTCGAGATCATCGCGAAGACGAAGTCGTTGCCGAGGGTGGTCTCGCCCATCGTTTCGAGCTCCATGCGCGGCGAGCGCTGCGCGAGGTGCTCGAAGTACGAAACGATCTGGTGGTAGTCGGCGAGCTTGCGGTCGGCACCTACCTCGAACCCCAGGAACTCCGTGGGGGTGCGGAGCTGTGTGGCCGCGACCGACTGCGCCGGCGCGATTCCAGCGACCGCGGAGGCGAGGATGGTGGCGCAGGCGAGCGTGAGTCTCATGATTCTTCTGGCTTGGGGCGGGAATGTCGGGTTGGGGCGGGACCCGGCGAACCGGCAATTATCGACCGAGGAGCGGCCGCGTCAAGGATGGTGGAGCCTCGATGCGGCTCCGGTGTACCTTAACGCATGCACGCAGCAGCCACATCGCGACTGGTGGGGGTGAGAATCTCCTCCCGCCTCCAGGAACCCGGCTCCCTGTGAGGGCGTCCAGCGACGCCGGCGCGCACCATCAGCGGCGCGCCGCGCGCGGGATGGGGATCCTCCTTTTCATTCTCGTGGTGATCGCGCTCCCGCTCCAGGCGCAGCACTCGCGCGCCATCACACTCCGAATCAACCCACACGCCGGGGACACACTCTACACGCGCTTCGAGCAGACGGTGGAGATGAGCGGGACTGCCCACGTGGGCTCGGCGGATACCACGATGACCATGAAGAGCACTCTGCTCCTCCTCTCGCATCTCGTGGTGGAGGCGAGCGACAGCAGCGGCGCCACGGTCACCGCGGTCACCGACTCGGTCGCGCTGAGCTCTTGGCGCATGGGGGCGCCGGTGCCTTCGGAGACGGCGCGGCGCGCCATGCAGGGGAAGCGGATCCAGCTCCAGATAGCGCCCAACGGCTCGGCGACAGTGCTCGATGCCCCCGACGAACTGGCCTCCGACGTCCGCGCGGCGGTTTCCGCCATGCCGTCCACACTCCCCGACCGACCCATGAAGATCGGAGCCACCTGGAAGCAGACCACCGCGATACCGATGTCCACCAGTACGGGGGCGAAGCGGGGAGCTACCGGCCGAGCCGCCACGCTCACCGCCACCTACCGGCTCGATTCGCTCTCCCGCGACGGAAATGTCGCTTTCATCTCGATACGCGGCGTCCTCCAGCGCGACAGCACTGCGGCCCCCATTTCCCGCGGTCTCCGCGTGGTCTCCAATGGCACCATCACTGGATCCCTCCGTGTGGACCGCAAACGCGGCTGGTGGACCAGCTCCGACGCCACCATCACCCTTGAATCCGTTCTCACTCCTTCCTCCGACACCTCCCGCACCCGCCCCATGCGCGTCCTCACCCGGATAGAGCAGAGGATGCATACGGGGGAGGGGTGGTAGGGAGGTGAAAGGAAACAGGGAACAGGTAACAGGAAACAGGTAACTGCCTCGGCGCAGAGGGCCGTACTCGCGCGAACCGGTACCTGTTACCTGTTGCCTGTTTCCTGTTTCCTTTCACCTCCCACATATCCCCAACCCGCCCTTACGTTTAGATTACAGCGTGCGCCTCGTACACCTCGCGGATCTACATCTCGGCTACCGACAGTATCATCGGCTGACGCCCGCTGGGATCAACCAGCGTGAGGCGGACGTGGCCCATGCGTTCCGCGGGGCCATCGACCAGGTGATCGAGGTCAGGCCGGACATCATCGTCATCGCGGGGGATATTTTCCACACCGTGCGTCCGATGAATCCGGCCATCATCGACGCGTTCCAGCAGTTCTACCGGCTCTCCAGCGAGTTGCCGGATGCGGTGAAGGTCATGGTGGCGGGGAATCACGATCGGCCGCGCGCGAGCGAGACGGGGTGCATCCTCAACCTCTTCAGGGGGCTCGGCTTCCAGGTCGTGATAGACGAGCCGTGGCGATTCACCTTCCCCGATCGCGATCTCTCCATCCTCGCGGTCCCGGATCTCCCCGGCGCGCTCCCTCCGTTGACACCGGATCCGGAGGCGAAGCGCAACGTGCTGGTGCTGCACGGCGAAGTGGAGGGAATGCTCCCGCCGTACATCGCCGCGACCGATCGGGCGACGGTCGAGATTTCGCGCGAGGCGCTCTCCGCTCCGAGCTGGAGCTACGTGGCGCTCGGACACTTTCACGTCCACCGCGAGATCGCACCCAACGCGTTCTATTCGGGCTCCATCGAGTACACCTCCGCCAACCCGTGGGGCGAGCTGGTGGAGGAGCACGATGCGGGTCTCCCCGGGAAGGGCTTCATCGAATACGACCTGGACGCGGCCACGCATCGCTTCCACCACGTGCAGCCGGCGCGCTCGCTGGTGGATCTCGAGGCGATCTCGGCGCGCGGCCTCTCCGCGGCGGAGCTGGACGCGCGCATCCGTGAGCGCGTGGAAGGCTGCGAGGGCGGGATAGACGACAGAGTGGTGCGGATAGTTGTGCGCGACGTTCCTCGGCACATCGCCCGCGAGCTCGATCACAAGGCGCTGCGCGATTACAAGAGGCGGGCGCTCCACTTCCATCTCGACACACGCCGCCCGGAGCTCCTCCGCAGCTCGGCGAGCGGGGCACCGGGGCGGCGGCCTACCCTGATGGAAACCGTGGAGTCGTACCTCTCGCGCCGCCCGATGGATGCCGACCTGGACAGGGGCGCGGTGGTGCAGCTCGGCCTCCAGTATCTCCGCGAAGCCGACTCCGATGCGGAGCGCGCGGCGCCGGCCGTGCCGGCGGTGGAGTAGTGAGGCTAAACTCCCTCTCGCTCACCAACTTCCGCCAGCACGCGGACACCCGCATCGAGTTCGATACGGGGCTAACCGGCATCATAGGACCCAACGGCTCGGGGAAGACCACCGTCCTCGAGGCGATCGCGTGGGCCATCTACGGCAACCCCGCGGCGCGGGGTACGCGCGACTCGATCCGCTTCAATCGCGCTGGTCCGCGCTCGAGCGTGCGGGTGGAGCTGGAGTTCGACCTCGGTGGTCACAGCTATCGTGTGGTGCGCGGGCTCACCAACGCCGAGCTGTATCTCGATGGTTCGGGTACCGCCATCGCAAACTCCATCAGCGGCGTCTCCGAGCTTCTCACACGCCGGCTCGGGATGACCCGTGAAGAGTTCTTCAACACCTACTTCACGGGGCAGAAGGAGCTGAGCGTGATGGCCGCCATGGGGCCATCGGAGCGGGCGCAATTCCTCTCCCACGTTCTCGGCTACGAGCGACTGCGCGCGGCGCAGAAGATTCTGCGCGAGCGGCGCTCGGAGCTGTCGGCGCGGATCGCGGGACTCCGGCAGGGAATGCCGGACGCCGACATAGTACAGGGGCAGCTGCGCGAGGCGGAGAGCCGCAGCGCGCACGCGCTCGACGCGGCAGCAGCGACACGGAGTCGCAGCCAGCACGCGGAGGAACGGCTCGCCGAG